>NZ_JBSFRK010000025.1:0-121933 GCF_053589195.1 Streptomyces sp. NPDC003379
CCCCTTGACCGGGTCTCGCGTACCGCCCCGTCAGGGGCGCGGGGAACTGCGCGACCAGCCACACACAACCCGCAGATAAACGGGAAAAGCCCTCAGCCGAGGTCGTGCATCCAGCCGTGCTGGTCCTTCGCCGTACCCCGCTGGATGTTCAGAAGCGCGTCCCGCAGCTTCATCGTGACCTCGCCCGGCTCGCCCCCGCTCTGCTGCCACTCGCCCGCGTTGCACTTGACCGTGCCGACAGGCGTGATGACGGCCGCGGTGCCGCAGGCGAAGACCTCGGTGAGGGTGCCGTTCTCGGAGTCGGTCTTCCACTGGTCGATGGAGACGCGGGCCTCCTCGGACTCGTAGCCCAGGTCGCGGGCGACGGTGAGCAGCGAGTCACGGGTGATGCCCGCGAGCAGGGAGCCGGTCAGGGTGGGGGTGACGATCTTGTTTCCGTACACGAAGTACAGGTTCATGCCGCCGAGCTCCTCGACCCACTTGTGCTCGACCGCGTCGAGGTAGGCGACCTGGTCGCAGCCCTTCGCCGCAGCCTCGGCCTGCGCGAGCAGCGACGCCGCGTAGTTGCCGCCGGTCTTGGCGTCGCCCATGCCGCCGGGGACGGCGCGCACACGGTCCTCGGAGAGCCAGATCGAGACGGGCTTGACGCCGCCGGGGAAGTACGCGCCGGCGGGCGAGGCGATGACGACGAAGAGGTACTCGTTGGCGGGCTTCACACCCAGGCCGACCTCGGTGGCGATCATGAACGGGCGCAGGTAGAGGGACTCCTCTCCGCCGTGCGCCGGGACCCACGCCTTGTCCTGCGCGACCAGCACGTCGCACGCCTCGATGAACGTCTCGACCGGCAGCTCCGGCATGGCGAGGCGGCGCGCGGAGGCCTGGAAGCGGCGGGCGTTGGCGTCGGGGCGGAACGTGGCCACCGTGCCGTCGGGCCGGCGGTAGGCCTTGAGGCCCTCGAAGATCTCCTGGGCGTAGTGCAGGACGTTCGTCGCCGGGTCCAGGGCCAGCGGCCCGTACGGCGCGAGCTGGCCGTCGTGCCAGCCGCGGCCCTCCGTCCACTTGATCGTCACCATGTGGTCGGTGAAGTGGCGGCCGAAGCCGGGGTCGGCCAGGATCGCCTCGCGCTCCGCGCTGGCCAGCGGGGACGAGGAGGGCTTGAGCTCGATGGTCGGCGTCGTCGTCATGAGTACTTCGTCCTTCACGGTGTGATGGTGACGGACCGCGCTCACGCCCGTACCACTGGTACTGGATACCACTGGTACTAGGACGCCCGAGCTTCCCTGTCTTTCACGGCCCCACATTCGATTATCGCTCGCGGGGTCCCGAGGAAGAAACGGCATGATTGCGGCCCGGAGGTCGATGGTGGCACCCCGGGGCCGCATACGAGAAGCCGCCGGGTGTCCTGAGGACCCGGCGGCTTCTGTCCGATCTTCGAGCTGATCTTCGAGCTACCGGGTCAGCCCGCTACTCGTACGGCGAGCGCGTCGCCGATCTGCTCGGTGGTGCGGACGCTCTCCCCGCGCTCGGCGAGGTCGGCGGAGACGGCGGTCTCGATGCGGGCGGCCTCGGTCTCGTACCCGAGGTGGCGCAGCAGGAGGGCGACGGACAGGACGGTGGCCGTGGGGTCGGCCTTGCCCTGGCCGGCGATGTCCGGCGCCGAGCCGTGCACGGGCTCGAACATGGACGGGAACTCGCGGCCCGGGTTGATGTTGCCGGAGGCCGCGACGCCGATGCCGCCGGAGACGGCCGCGGCGAGGTCGGTGATGATGTCGCCGAAGAGGTTGTCGGTGACGATCACGTCGAAGCGGCCGGGGTCGGTGACGAGGTAGATCGTCGCGGCGTCGACGTGGATGTAGTCGGTGGTGACCTCGGGGAACTCCTTGGCCACCTGGTTGAAGACGTTGGTCCAGAGGTGACCCGCGTACGCGAGGACGTTGTTCTTGTGGACCAGCGTCAGCTTCTTGCGCGGGCGGGCCTGCGCGCGGGCGAAGGCGTCACGGACCACGCGCTCCACGCCGAAGGCGGTGTTGACGGAGACCTCGGTGGCGACCTCGTGCGGTGTTCCGGTGCGGATCGAGCCGCCGTTGCCCGTGTAGGGGCCCTCGGTGCCCTCGCGTACGACGATGAAGTCGATCTCGGGCTGGCCCTTGAGGGGGGTCGCGACGCCCGGGAGCAGCTTCGAGGGGCGCAGGTTGACGTGGTGGTCGAAGAGGAAGCGGAGCTTCAGCAGGAAGCCGCGCTCCAGGACGCCGGAGGGGACCGAGGGGTCGCCGATCGCGCCGAGGAGGATCGCGTCGTGCCGCTTGAGGGCTTCGACGTCGGCGTCGGTGAGCGTCTCACCGGTCGCGTGGTACCGCTTGGCGCCGAAGTCGTACTCCGTGGTCTCCAGCTTCACATCCGGCGGGAGGACGGTGCCCAGGACCTTGAGCCCCTGGGCCACGACTTCCTGGCCGATGCCGTCACCGGGGATCACTGCGAGATTGAGGATGCGAGAGCTAGCCGACATGCGGGCAGCCTACTCTCCGTCCCAGGGGCTGACATCCGATGTCCGGCATGCGGACAGCCACCGCATGGCCACCTCCTCTTCACCCCGATGCCTGGTGGAAGTCGGCCGTCGCTGGGAAGTTGTCCGCCATGGAGGCCATGAACGCCAGGAACGCCATGGACACACCGAACGTCGGCATTCCGGAGCCGCTCGCGTCCCGGATGAGCATGCCGGAGCAGCACGAGTACCTGCGCGCGAAGCTCTCCCGCCGCACGGTGCTCGCCCGTTCGTTCGCCACGGCGGGGACGGTGGGCGGCATCGGCCTGCTCGCGGGCGGTTCGAGCGGCGCGCACAGCGGGGGCTCACCCGTGCCGGTCGCCTCGTCCGCGCGGGTGCGGGTGCGGGTCGACGGCAGGCTGGTCGCTCCCTTCGGGCGGCATCTGGCGTTCGGGGCCGACCCGAAGACGCAGATGCGGATCTCCTGGCAGGTGCCGTTCGCGGTCAAGGCCCCTTACGTACGCGTGGGTTCCAAACCCTGGGAGCTGGGCCAGAAGATCGAGGCGGAGGTGCGCGATCTGCACACCCCCTCGCTGTCGAAGAAGCTACCGTCCGTCGAGCAGTACTACCTGCACGCGGCGCTTGACGGCCTCAAGCCCGGCACGACGTACTACTACGGCGTCGGCCACGACGGCTTCGACCCGGCGTCGCCCGAGCGGATGGCGACGATCGGCTCGTTCAGGACGGCGCCCGCGCGGGCGGAGAAGTTCGTCTTCACGGCCTTCGGCGACCAGGGCGTCAGCTATCACGCGCTCGCCAACGACCAGGTGATCCTGGGCCAGAACCCGTCCTTCCATCTGCACGCGGGCGACATCTGCTACGCGGACACCACCGGGCACGGCAAGGAGTCGGACACGTACGACGCGCGCGTGTGGGACACCTTCCTCGCGCAGACGGAGTCGGTCGCGAAGTCGGTGCCGTGGATGGTCACGACCGGCAACCACGACATGGAGGCGTGGTACTCGCCGAACGGCTACGGCGGGCAGTCCGCGCGCTGGTCCCTCCCGGAGAACGGCTTCGACCCGCACGAGGCGCCCGGCGTCTACTCCTTCACGTACGGCAACGTCGGCGTCGTCGCCCTGGACGCCAACGACGTCTCGTACGAGATCACCGCCAACAAGGGCTACACGGACGGCAAGCAGACCGCCTGGCTCGACAAGCGGCTCGGCGAGCTGCGGGCGGACAAGGGCGTCGACTTCATCGTCGTCTTCTTCCACCACTGCGCGTACTCGACCTCGACGCACGGCTCCGACGGCGGAGTGCGCGACGCGTGGCTGCCGCTGTTCACCCGGCACCAGGTGGACCTGGTCGTCAACGGCCACAACCACGTCTACGAGCGCACCGACGCCATCAAGGACGGCGCGGTCGGCAGGCCCGTGCCGGTCGGCGCGTCGACGGATCCGACGCGCGACGGCATCGTGTACGTCACCGCGGGCGGCGCGGGCAAGGACCTCTACGGCTTCGGCCCCGGGGTCGAGGACAGCTACGAGGGGCACGTCCACGACCGCGACCACATCGTGAGCTTCCACTGGACGAAGTCGCGGCGGGCGGACCCCGACACGGTCGCGTGGTCACAGGTGCGCTACACCGGCTTCTCGTTCCTCGCGGTCGAGGTGACGGCGGGCGCGCACCCGAAGCTGTCGGTCTCCGCGCTCGCCGGGAACGGTGAGCGCATCGACCACTTCGAGGTCACACGCGGGGCTCAGTGACCGGTCTTGCCGCCGTTGTCCCTGCGGTCGAGGGCTCGCTGGAGGGCCGCGGCGGCGTTCTTGCGCTCGGAGCGGCGCTCGGAGTCGCTCGTACGGGAGGCGTGACGGACTCGGCGGACGGTCGTCTCGGCCATGGGAGATCCACTCCTTGAGGGAAGGTGATTTCGAGACCTCCCCACCGCCTCATGCGTGTGGGGGGCAACCGCCGGAAGGGGCGGGGAGCGGCGGAGCGGCAGGGTTCGCCTGCACGGGGCTCCGGCCCACGACCGCCATTCGCTTGATCGAGCGAGACGTTCGGCTCCTACAAAGCTAAGGGAGGACGGAGCGCCTGTCTCCACAATTACTCGGACTTCCTACTATCTGAGACGGGCTTCACGCGCGTGCCGCTCTCAGCTCGCGGATCAGGGCCCGGACGGGCAGTGAAGAGGCCAGCTCAGGGGTGGTGACATAGCCGACGGAGCGGGTCGGGCGGCCCGGTCCCAGATCGGTGATCCCGACCGAGTCCGGCGCCCCCGTCAGGGAGAGCGCGGGCATGATCGCCATGCCGTGGCCGTTGCCCACCATCGAGAGCACCGCTCCGTCGTCCTCCGCCAGGACGGTCGCCCGCGGGATCCAGTCCTGTCTGCCCCACCACTCCCGCGTGTACGACCCGCAGTTCTCGTGCCAGTCCATCAGCGGCAGGGAGCGCGGGTCGCGATGGCCCGCCGGGTGCACGAGGGAGTACGGCTCCTCCACGAGTACGTCGCCGATGAGCCCCGCGGGCACGGGCGAGGTGCCGCCGAGCGTCGCGATGCCCACGTCGGCGCGGCCCTCGGCGACCTCGCCCGCGGTGCCCGCGCCCAGCTCGCGCACCACCCTGACCTCCGGGCGGATGCCGGGGTGGCGGGCGGCGAGGCGTTCGAGGGCGGCCGGGAGCAGATGCAGGGCCGCGCTGCGGAAGGCGGCGATGCGCAGCGGTCCTGCGGCCTCGCCGCGCTCGGCGGCGCGGGCCTCGGTGACGAGGGCGTCCAGGAGCCGCAGCACGCGCCGGGCGTGGGCGGCCGCGGCGGCGCCGGCGGGGGTCGGCGTCGCGCCCTTGCGGCCCCGTTCGAAGAGGACCGCGCCGACCTTGCGTTCCGTGCCGCGGATCGAGTGGGAGACCGCGGACTGGGTGAGCCCGAGGGTCCGCGCCGCCGCGGAGAAGCCGCGCTCGCGGTCGACGGCGACGAGGACGCGGAGTTCGTGGGGGGCGAGGTCGGCGGCGCGTACGGAATCCGGCAGGGGGCTCACCGGGGGTCTCGTCAAGGGTCTCACCAGCTTCTATGAGGGCCCTTCATGGGTCCGGGCGTTCCATGAGCGCAACCCTCTGCCCGCACCCGGCATTCCTGCCTACGGTCACGGACATGACCGAGACCGCGCTCACCGTGCACCAGACCGCCCGCCCCCACGGATTCCCGACGGCCGACCACTTCACGTTCGTGGAGTCCCCGCCGCCGGCGCCCGCGCCGGGCACCGCCCTCGTCGAGAACCTCTACTGGTCCGTCGACCCCTACCACCGCGAGATGATGGACGGCGACTTCGCCCTGCACGCCCCCTTGGAGGGCCGCACGCTGGGCCGCGTCGTCGAGTCCCGCGACCCCGCGCTCCCCGAGGGCGAGATCGTCCTCCACCGCCAGGGCTGGCGCACGCACGCGGTGGTCACCCCCGACGAGGTCCGCCGCGTCCCCCGCTTCGAGGGCGTGCCCCTCTCCGCGCATCTGGGCATCCTCGGCGGCACCGGCCTGACCGCGTACGTGGGACTCACCCGCGTCGCCGAACTCCGCGCGGGCCAGGACCTGTTCGTCTCCGCGGCGGCGGGCGGTGTCGGCACGGCGACGGGGCGGCTGGCCCGGCTCATGGGCGCGGGACGGCTCGTCGGCAGCGCGGGGACGGCGGCGAAGGCGTCGTACCTCACGGAACACGCCGGCTACGACGAGGCCTTCGACTACCACGCGGGCCCCACGGCCGACCTGCTGGCGAAGGCGGTACCCGACGGGATCGACGTCTACATGGACAACGTCGGCGGCGAGCACCTGGAGGCGGCGATCTCCTCGCTGCGCGAGTACGGGCGGATCGTACGGATCGGCACCATCGCCCAGTACAACGCCACCGGCGCGCCGTACGCCCTGCGCAACCTCCCCGACATCGTCGAGAAGAGCCTGCGGATGGAGGGCTTCCTCGTGAGCAACCACCGGGCCGCGCAGGAGGAGTTGTACGAGTTCGTGGTGCCGCATCTGCAGAGCGGGCGGGTCGGGCTCGACGAGACGGTGGTGGAGGGCTTCGACCGGATCGTGGAGGCGTTCCTGGGGATGCTGCGGGGCGAGAACCTCGGGAAGATGATCGTCCGCGCGGCCTAGAACACTTCTCCGTCCCGCCAGTCGATGAGCAGTCCGTACGCGGGGTCCAGCTCGGCGCTCCACAGCAGCGGAGGATCCTCCTCCGGCATAGGGATCACACCCTCCGGACCGAGCGTGCCGACCGCGCCCTTCCACTCCCGCCAGCCACGCCCGAGGTAGAGGCGCCTGCCCTCGGAGGACGGCGAGAGCGCCCCCAGTGGGTACGCCCCGTCGATGACCCGCTCCAGGGCGGTCATCAGCTGCCCGCCGAGGCCCTGCCGCTGCCGGTCGGGGCGGACGGCGACCGCCTCCACATAACCGACGCGCCACGAACGGCCGTTGTGCAGGATGCGGCGCTGGACCACGGAGCCGTGCGCGACCAGGGTGCCCGCGCCGTCGTGGATCAGGGCGTGGACGCCACCGAGGCCGTGGTCCCAGTCCTGGTCGGAGAAGTCGCCGTCGAAGGCCTCGTCGAGCAGGGCGCGGGCGGCGCGGAGATCGGCCGCCGTCAGATCGCTGGTGTGGCTCGTCCGCAGGGTGCTCTCCGTCATCTGTCCACCGTACGCAGCCAACCGTGCTCCGCGGGGCCGATCACGATTGGTCTGCACCATGGCGCGGGCGCGCTCCCCGCAGCACAATCAGAGGCATGCCTGAGACCCAGCAGCAGCGAGAGTGGACCCCTATTCACGGCGAGCCCTACCGCTCCGTGCCGTACCGGCCCGAGCGCATGCCCGAGGACCGATCCCTGGCGCGTGCGGCCGAGTTGCGGGAGCGGATGCATGAGCGGCGCACGGTGCGGCAGTTCGCGCCGGACCCGGTGCCCGCGCAGGTGGTGCGGGACGCCATCGCGTGCGCGGCGACGGCGCCGTCCGGCGCGCACCAGCAGCCGTGGACGTTCGTCCTCGTCCAGGACCCGGAGATCCGCCGCCGCATCCGCGAGGCCGCCGAGCACGAGGAGCGCGTCTCGTACGACGGGCGGCTCGGCGAGGAGTGGCTCGCGGCCCTGCGCCCGCTCGGCACGGACGAGGTGAAGCCGCATCTGACGGACGCGCCCGCGCTGATCGTCGTCTTCCAGCAGCGGTACTGGCTGGGCGAGGACGGCGCCAAGCACAAGCACTACTACGTCGACGAGTCGGTCGGCATCGCGGTGGGCATGCTGCTGTCCGCCCTGCACCTGTCCGGTCTCGCCGCGCTGATCCACACACCGAGCCCGATGCGGTTCCTGTCGCAGGTGCTCGGCCGCCCCGAGAACGAGAAGGCGTTCGCGGTGATCCCCGTGGGCTATCCGGCACCGGACTGCCAGGTCCCCGACCTCGTACGCAAGTCGCTCGATCAGGTCCTCGTGGAGGTCTGAGCGGACACCGGCCGCCCACCCAGGGAGGGGTAGTCGGTGTAGCCCTCGGCGCCCTCTCCGTAGAGGTGCGCCTCGTCGATCTCCTGGAGGGGCGCGCCCGCCGCGAACCGCTCCGGCAGGTCGGGGTTGGAGAGGAACCCCCGCCCGTACGAGACGAGGTCGGCGACACCGGAGGCGAGGACGGCCTCGCCCGCCTCCCGCGTCGTCGGGTCGCCGTTCTCACCGACGTTGGCGACGAGCGTGCCGTGCCAGTGGGGGCGCAGGTCGGTGAGGGCCGGGTAGCGGTCGTTGTCGGTGAGGTGGAGGTAGGCGAGGCCGAGCCCGTCGATCTCGTCGAGCAGCGCGCGGTAGACGGGGCCCGGGTCTGCCTCAGCCATGCCGAACTGCGGGTTGCCGGGCGACAGGCGCAGTCCGAGGCGTTCGGCGCCGATGGCGTCGGCGACGGCGCGTACGACCTCGACGGCGAAGCGGATGCGGTCGGCGACCGAGCCCCTGCCGTAGGCGTCGTCACGGAGGTTGCTGTTGTCCGCGAGGAACTGGTGGATCAAGTAGCTGTTGGCGCCGTGCAGTTCGACGCCGTCGAAACCCGCCTCGATGGCGTTGCGGGCGGCGTCCACGAAGTCCTGGACGGCCGTACGTATGTCCTCCAGGGACATCTCGCGGGGCGTGAGCGCGTCCGCCTTGCCGCCGGGCACGTGCACGCGGCTCGGGTCCACGAGCACGGCGGACGGCGCGGCGGGCACGTCGCCGTCGACGCGGGACAGGGGGTGACCGTGGCGTCCGCCGTGCATCAGCTGGGCGTAGATCCGGCCGCCCGCGGCGTGCACGGCGTCGGTGACGCGCCGCCAGCCCTCGATGTGCGCGGCGGTCTCGATGCCCGGGTAGCGCCAGCCGCTCTGGCCGCGGCTGCTGGGCCAGATGCCTTCGGTGACGATCAGTCCGGCGCTCGCGCGCTGGGCGTAGTAGTCGGCGACCACCGGCAGCGGAGTGCCGTCGGCCGTCGCCCGCAGCCGGGTCATGGGGGCCATGACCATGCGGTTGGGGAGGGGGCCGAGGGGGCCTGCGGAATAGGGCGCGAGAATCGTGGTGTTCGTCATGCCGGAACGGTAGAAGTTGACACCGGTGTGAGTTTCAAGTGCGGAGGTCCACGGGATGAGAATCGGCGAGCTGGCGAAGCGCACCGCCGTGAGCGAGCGCTCCCTGCGCTACTACGAGACGCAGGGCCTGCTCTACGCGGACCGCACCCCGGGCGGTCACCGCGACTATCCGGAGCGCGCGGTCGACCGGGTCGTCCACATCCAGGAGCTGTTCGCGGCGGGCCTGTCCAGCACGAAGATCGTCCAACTGCTGCCGTGCATGCGGGACGGGGACGGCGGGCCCTCCGAGAAGGCGACGCCGTGGCTGGTCGACGAGCTGACCGAGGAGCGCGCCAGGATCGACCGCCAGGTGGAGGACCTGCTGCGGGCCCGGGAGGTCCTGGACGAGGTGATCACGGCGGCGTCCGGCGCGACCCGCTGATCCACTCACTCCAAGTCCCTAACCACTGATTGGGCATTGACTGGTTAGCCGTACGCGTGCTCTACTCGCCCTACGCCAACCACCAAAACATGCTTGAGGGGTTAGACATGAGCAGCGTCCACTACCGCTCCGCCACTGTCCGCGGCCACGAGGTCTTCTACCGCGAGGCGGGCCCCGCCGACGCCCCTGTTCTCCTCCTGCTGCACGGCTTCCCGACCAGCTCGCACATGTTCCGGGACCTCATCCCCCTGCTCGCGCACCGCTACCGCGTCATCGCCCCCGACCACATCGGCTTCGGCCGCTCGGCGGCGCCGGGCGCCCATGAGTTCCCGTACACCTTCGCCGAACTCGCCGCGGTCACCGCGGAGTTCACCGAGCACATCGGCCTGACGCGCTTCGCGCTGTACGTCCAGGACTACGGCGCCCCAATCGGCCTGCGCCTCGCGCTCGACCACCCCGAGCGCGTCACGGCGATCATCACGCAGAACGGCAACGCGTACGAGGAGGGCCTCGGCGCCGACGCCTGGGCGCCGGTCCTCGCCTACATCGCGGACCCCGACGAGAAGACCGCCGCGCCCGTCCGGGAGATCCGCTCCCTGGAGGGCATCACGTGGCAGTACACGCACGGCGTGCCGGACCGGAGTCTGCTGAACCCCGACGCCTGGCACCATGACGCCGCCCTGATGGCCCGCGAGGGCCAGGACGAGATCCAGCTCTCCCTCATCGGCGACTACGGCAGCAACATCGAGCTGTACCCGGCGTTCCAGGAGTACTTCCGCACCTCCCAGGTCCCGCTGCTCGCGGCCTGGGGCGCCCACGACGAGATCTTCGTGCCGGGCGGCGCCCTCGCCTTCCTGCGCGATCTCCCGGAGGCCGAAGTGCACCTGCTGCCCACGGGGCACTTCGCCCTGGAGACGCACGCCGCGCAGATCGCCGGGCTGATCGAGGAGTTCCTGGCCCGGCGCCTCCCCGCCCGGGTACGGTCGGGATCATGAACTCAACTCCCTCCCGCAGGACCCTGCTTGGCGCCGCGGCCGTCGCCCCCGTGCTTCTCTCGGTGCCCGGCACCGCGCACGCGACGCCCTCGTCCGACGCCCGGCGGCAGCTGCGCGAGCTCGAAAAGGGCTACCCGGGCCGCATCGGCCTGCACGCCCTGAACACCGGCACGGGCGCCACCATCGGCTACCGCGCGGACGAGCGCTTCGCGATCGCCTCCACGTTCAAGGTGCTGGCCGCCGCGGCGATCCTGCGCCGGGCCCGCGAGGAGGAGCCGGGACTGCTCGACGTACTCGTCCGGTACGGGCGCGACGACATCGTCAGCGCCTCGCCGAGGACCGAGATGCATCTGGAAACCGGCATGACCATACGGGAGTTGTGCGACGCGACCATCACGTACAGCGACAACGCCGCGGCCAACCTGATGATGCGCAGGCTCGGCGGGCCGCACTCCATCACCGAGTTCGCCCGCTCCCTCGGCGACTCCCGCACCCGCCTCGACCGGTGGGAGCCCGAGCTCAACACCAACATCCCCGGCGACCCGCGCGACACGACGACCCCCGCGTCCATGACCGCGAACCTGCGCAAGCTGGTCCTCGGCGACGCCCTCGCCCCGCTCGACCGCGACCAGCTCATCCGCTGGCTCCTGGAGAACACCACCGGCGACAGGCGGATCCGGGCCGGGCTCCCCGCGGGCTGGCGGGTCGGCGACAAGACCGGCACCCCCGCGTACGGCGGGGTCAACGACATCGCCGTGGCCTGGCCCCCGAAGGGCGGCGGCGCGCCGCTGATCATCTCCGTCTACACGACGCGCCTGGACCCCGACACCCCCGGCGAGGACCGCATCGCCGCCGACATGACCCGCGTCGCCGTCGACGCCCTCGCCTGACCCCGGACACGGCCCCGGACACGACCCCGGACATGACACCGCCTCCGACCGGGGTGGGGCCCAGGCCGGAGGCGGGGTTCGGGGTGGGCGTCAGCCCATGTGCGGGTAGCCGTACTCGGTCGGCGGAACCAGCGTCTCCTTGATGGCGCGCGTCAGCGTCCACCGCTGGAGGTTCTGCGGGGCACCGGCCTTGTCGTTGGTGCCGGAGGCGCGGCCGCCGCCGAAGGGCTGCTGGCCGACGACGGCGCCGGTCGACTTGTCGTTGATGTAGAAGTTGCCCGCGGCGTAGCGGAGCTTCTCCATCGTGTACGCGGCCGCGGCGCGGTCGTTCGCGATGACCGAGCCGGTGAGCGCGTAGTCGGAGACCGACTCCATCTGGGTCAGCATCTCGTCGTACTTGTCGTCCTCGTAGACGTGGACGGCGAGGAACGGGCCGAAGTACTCGGTCGTGAAGACCTCGTTGGCCGGGTCCGCGCACTCGACGACGGTCGGGCGCACGAAGTAGCCGACCGAGTCGTCGTAGGTGCCGCCCGCGACGATCGTGCAGGAGTCGTCCGCCTTGGCGCGGTCGATGGCCGCCTTGTTCTTGGCGAACGCGCGCTCGTCGATGACGGCGCCGATGAAGTTCGACAGATCGGTGACGTCACCCATCTTGATGCCGTCGACCTCGGCCGCGAACTCCTCCTTGAAGCCGGAGTTCCAGATGGAGGCCGGGATGTACGCGCGCGAGCTGGCGGAGCACTTCTGGCCCTGGAACTCGAAGGAGCCACGGGTCAGCGCGGTCTTGAGGATCGCGCGGTCGGCGCTCGGGTGCGCGACGACGAAGTCCTTGCCGCCGGTCTCGCCGACCAGACGCGGGTAGGTGCGGTACTTCGCGATGTTCTCGCCGACCGTCTTCCACAGGTGCTGGAAGGTCGGGGTCGAGCCGGTGAAGTGGATGCCGGCCAGGTCGCGGTGGTGCAGGGCGGCCTCGGAGACCGCGATGCCGTCACCGGTGACGAGGTTGATGACGCCCTTGGGCAGACCGGCCTCTTCGAGGAGCTGCATGAGCAGCACCGCGGCGTGCGTCTGCGTCGGGGACGGCTTCCACACGACCACGTTGCCCATCAGGGCCGGGGCGGTCGGGAGGTTGCCCGCGATGGCCGTGAAGTTGAACGGCGTGATCGCGTAGACGAAGCCCTCCAGCGGGCGGTGGTCCAGGCGGTTCCAGACACCGGTGGCGTTCGCCGGGGGCTGCTCGGCGAGCAGGTCACGGGCGTACTTCACGTTGAAGCGCCAGAAGTCGACGAGCTCGCACGGGGTGTCGATCTCGGCCTGCTGGGCGGTCTTCGACTGGCCGAGCATCGTGGAGGCGGCCAGCGTCTCGCGCCACGTCGTGGAGAGCAGCTCGGCGGCGCGCAGGATGATCGCGGCGCGGTCGTCGAAGGACATCGCGCGCCACGCCGGGGCGGCGGCCAGGGCGGCGTCGATCGCGTCCTTGGCGTCCTGCTGGGTGGCGCCGCGGCCGGTGCCGATGACGGCCTTGTGGTTGTGCGGCTGCACGACCTGGAAGGGCTCGCCGCCACCGAGGCGCTTGACGCCGCCGATGGTCATCGGCAGCTCGATCGGGTTCTCGGCCAGCTCCTTGAGCTTGGTCTCGAGGCGGGCACGCTCCGGCGAGCCGGGGGCGTAGCCGTGCACCGGCTCGTTGACCGGGGCGGGGACCTGGGTCACAGCGTCCATGAGATCCGTATCTCCTTTAAGAGGGTCGAGGGGGTGGGGAGCTCAGCCCTTGGTTCAGTCCTTGGTGAGGATGGAGCGGGCGAAGAAGAGCAGGTTGGCGGGCTTCTCCGCGAGACGGCGCATGAAATAGCCGTACCAGTCGGTGCCGTAGGCGGTGTAGACGCGCATCCGGTGGCCCTCGGCGGCGAGCCGCAGGTGTTCGTCACCGCGGATGCCGTACAGCATCTGGAATTCGTACTCATCCAGTTTGCGCCCCGCGCGCCGCGCGAGCTCCTGTGTGATGGCTATCAGGCGCGGGTCGTGGGACCCGATCATCGGGTACCCCTCGCCCTCCATCAGGATGCGCAGGATCCGGACGTACGCCTTGTCGATCTCCGCCTTGTCCTGGTACGCGACCTCGGCGGGCTCCTTGTAGGCGCCCTTCACTATGCGTACGCGGCTGCCGTTCCCGGCGAGGCGGCGGGCGTCGGCCTCGGTGCGGAACAGGTAGGCCTGGATGACGCAGCCGGTCTGCGGGAAGTCCTCGCGCAGCTCGTCGTGGATGGCGAACATCGAGTCGAGGGTGGTGTGGTCCTCGGCGTCCAGGGTGACCGTGGTGCCGATCGCGGCGGCGGCCTCGACGACGGGCCGCACGTTGCTCAGCGCGAGCTCGTGGCCGCCGTCCAGCGCCTGCCCGAACATCGACAGCTTCACCGACATCTCGGCCTTGGTGCCGAGGCCCAGGTCCTTCAGACGCTCGATGAGCTCCAGGTAGGCGTCGCGGGCCGCGTAGGACTGCTCTACCGTGGAAATGTCCTCGCCCACCACGTCGAGGGTGACCTCAAGGCCCTTCTCGGCGGCGTCGACGATGACCGGGACGACCTGGTCAACGCTCTCGCCGGCGATGAACCGGGCGACGACCTGCTTGGTGCCGGGGGCCGCCGAGACGAAGCGGCGCATCTTGTCGCTGCGCGACGCGGCGAGGATCACGGGACCCAGCACGGGGCACCTCCACGGGTGTACGAAATCGAGTGCCCTACCGCCATGGTCCTACGGAGAGGTGACGTGGCGGTACGGCACGGAGAACCTCCGTGAAATCTAGGGATCGCCCCGCCCCCGAGCCATCGACACCTGTCACGCATCCGTGCCCTTGATCTCAGACAGATGTCTGAAGAAGCGGGCACCCTGCGCGAGAATGGACGGGTGAAGGGCGACTACCAAGAACTGGTCGACGAGATCTCGGCGCTGCTCGGCGCCCCCGCGACCCTGGAGAACCGCAATTTCGAGCTGATCGCCTTCGGCGCGCACGACGGCGGCGACGACGGCGAGAGCGGCTTCGACGCGACCGCCCTCGACCCCGTCCGCACCCGCTCGATCCTGACGCGCCGCTCCACGGCCGAGGTCCGCGCCTGGTTCGAGGGCTTCGGCATCGCCCGCGCCACCGCTCCGGTCCTGATTCCGCCCACCCCCGAGGCGGGCGTCCACCGGGGCCGGATCTGCCTTCCCGTACGTCATCGTGGCTTCGCCCTGGGATACGTATGGCTGCTCGACGCCGAGCCGGGCCCGGCCGCCCAGCAGCTGGGCGCGGCCATGGAGGTCGCGTCCAGAATCGGCGCGCTGCTCGCCGACGAGGCGCAGGCGGGCGCCGATCTGACCCGGGAGTTCCGCGCGGTCCTGACGGCCGAGCGGGGCTGGCAGCGGGACATGGCGGTGGCCGCCCTGCGCACCGCCCTGGGGGCGCGCGGCGAGGGCCTGCACGCCGTGGTGTGCGTGGCCCCCTGGCCGTCCGCCGACCCGGACGAGGCCCCGGCGGCCCGTACGGTGCCGGGCGCGGCGGCGATCTGCACGGTGCCGTGGGGCGCGACGGGCCACTCCCTCGCGGCGCTGGTCCGGCTCCGTTCCGCCGACGCGCTGTCTCCGGCGCGTACCGCGGCCTCTCGCCTTCTGGAGACGGCGCGGGGCGGCGGGGCGACCGGGCCGACGGCGACCGGCCCGGCAGCCGGGATCGCCGGTTCCCGGCACGGCCTGGAGGATCTGGCCGCCGCCTGGTGGGAGGCGTCCGGTGCGGCACGCGCGGCACTGGCCGAGCGGCGCTTCGGCCCGGTGGCGCACTGGTCGGACGTGGGCCCGTACCGCCTCCTGACGGCCCTCCCCCCGGAGACCGCGCACGACCCGGTGGCGGGCCGGCTGCTGAGCCCCGCCCACCGCGAACTGGCCCGCACCGCGGAGGTCTTCCTCGACTGCGCGGGCCAAGCGGGGCGCACGGCGGCGGAGTTGGGCGTCCACCGCCAGACGCTCTACTACCGCCTCTCGCGCGTGGAGCAGCTCACCGGCCTGGACCTGGACGAGGGCGAGGACCGGTTGCTGCTGCACATGGTCCTGAAGTCGTCACGACTGTAAGTGACAGGTAACGAACAACCATTCCGGTGATCTTCCAGAGGTACGGTTTCCCCCGTCCGAACACCAGCCCTCCACACAGGAGAACGAACACTCTATGAAGCTCAGGCTGCTGGCCTCCGCCCTCGCCGTCTCCGCCATCGCGCTCTCCGGCACCGCCCTCACCGCGGGCACCGCCGCCGCCGCGACGAAGCCGGACTGCTCCCGGGGCCTCACCAACGTCCCCGCCAAGGAGACGGTGAAGGTGCGCACCACCGCAAAGGTGAACGGCACCGCAGTGGGCCAGCTGAACAAGGGCCGCAAGGCCTTCCTCTGCAACGACGGCAAGTCCTTCACCGGCCAGTCGTACAAGCTCTGCGGCAAGAGCAGCAACAAGTGGCTGTACGTCATGCCGAACGACAACAACATCAAGGGCTACGTCCCGGCCACCTGCATCAACTGGTAACCACCACCGCGACCTCGAGGTCGGCCCGGAACCCGGGCCGCACCTCGGTCGGCCCCGGGTGCCGCGCGCAGCCCTACGCCGTGGCGGCCCGCGCCATCACCCGCCGCAGGCCCTCCGTGAGCTGCTCGGCGGTCGTCGCCGATTCCGGGTCGAAGAGCCACTGGACCATCAGGCCGTTGAGCAGCGTCGTGTAGAAGCGGCCCTCGGTCTCGACGACGTCGGCCGGGATGACGCTCTCGTCGATTCCGGTGAACAGCGCGGCGAGCCCGCTGCGCCCCTGCTCCTGCGCCTTGATCAGCAGTTCCCGGATGCCCGCCAGCCGCTCGCCCTGCGTGATGACCTCCAGCGTCATCATCCAGATGGGACGCGATGCGGGAACTGAGCGCAGGATGTTCGTCCACACCTCCAGGAAGCGCTCCAGGCCGTCCTTCCCGGTGCTCTCCTCACCCCCCGAGGCCGTGAAGCCCTCCCCCATCGGCTCGACGAGCGCGACGAACGCCTCCACGAGCAGGGCGTCCTTGGACCCGTAGTGGTAGCCGATGGACGCGAGGTTGGTCCCCGACTCCTTCACGATGTCGCGGGCCGTCGTGCGGACGAACCCCTTCTCCAGCAGGCAGCGCTTCGCACCTTCGAGCAGATCTTCTCGGTGTCCCATGCGGGCACCTTACTCCCGACCCATACAGTCGTCCCAGACAATCGTCTTATACGGCCGTACTAGACGAGCGTATAAGACGTGCGTACAGTCTCCGTCATGCAGACGAACCCGCGCGCCACCCGCAAGGAATGGACCGCCCTCGCCGTCCTGATGCTCCCGCTGCTCCTGGTCTCGATGGACGTGTCCGTCCTCTACTTCGCGATCCCGGAGGTCAGCGCCGACCTGCGGCCGAGCGGCACGCAGCAGCTGTGGATCTTCGACGTCTACGCGTTCGTGCTCGCCGGGCTGCTGATGACCATGGGCTCGCTCGGCGACCGCGTCGGCCGCCGCAAGCTCCTCATGTTCGGCGCCGTGGCCTTCGGCGCGGCCTCCCTCGCCGCCGCGTACGCGGACAGCGCCGAGATGCTGATAGCCGCCCGCGCGGTACTCGGCATCGGTGGCGCGACCCTGATGCCGTCCACCTTGGCCCTCGTACGCAACATGTTCCGCGACGCCGGACAGCGTGCGAAGGCGATCGGCATGTGGCAGGCGGTCCTGGTCGCCGGCATCGCGCTCGGCTCGGTGATGAGCGGCGTCCTCGTCGAACACTTCTGGTGGGGGTCGGTCTTCCTCGTCAATCTGCCCGCGATGGTGCTGCTGCTCGTCCTGGCACCCGTCCTGATCCCGGAGTTCAAGGACCCCGAGCCCGGCCGCTTCGACCTGCTGAGCGTGCCGCTGTCCATGGCCGCTGTGCTGCCGGTCGTCTGGGGCCTCAAGGAGATGCCCTCGGAGGGCATCAAGTTCTCGTACGTCGCGTCCGTCGCCGTCGGTCTCGCCTTCGCCGCCCTCTTCGTCCACCGCCAGCGCACCATCGCGTCGCCGATGATCTCGCCGGAGCTCTTCCGGGGGCGCGGCCGTGCCTTCGGCGCCGCCGTCTCGCTGAACCTCGTCTCGTCGCTGGCGATGATGGGTTCGGCGTACTTCACCACCCAGTACCTGCAGTCCGTGCTCGGCAAGAGCGCGATGGAGGCCGCGCTGTGGGCACTGCTGCCCTCGGTCCTCATCGGCTTCGCCGCGCCCGTCGCCACGGCGCTCGTGCAGCGCGGCATGAACCGCGCGCATGTCGTCGCCACCGGCTTCACCGTCTCCGCCTGCGGCTACGGCTTGCTCGTCCTGACCGGCACCGACTCCCTGTGGCTGGTCCTCGCCGGGGCGGGCGTCCTGGCCTGCGGCGCGGTCGTCATCGGCTCCCAGCTGACCGACCTGGCGCTCGGCGCGGCACCGGCCGAGAAGGCGGGCGCCGCGTCCTCGCTCCTGGAGACGGGTCAGGAGTTCGGCGGCGCGATGGGCATGGCGCTCCTCGGCTCCATCGGCAACGCGGTCTACCGCGGCCAGATAGCCGACTGGGCCCCCGCCGAGGCCCGCGAGACGCTCGGCGGCGCGGTGGCGGCGGCGCACCACCTGCCGGAACGCACGGCGGACGCACTCTTGACCACGGCCCGCGAGGCGTTCACCAACGGCATGCATGTCGCGGCGCTGACCGGGGCGGCGGTGCTGCTCGTGGCGGCGGCGCTCTCGTCGACGGCGCTGCGCAAGGTGGAGGTACAGACACACGAAAACGCCGGACAGGCGGAGGGTTCCAGCCTGTCCGGCGTTTGACAGCCAACTCGCCGGACAGGTGGGAGATTCCAGCCTGTCCGGCGTTTGAGGACGAACTCGGCGAAGCCGGTGATGACGGCGCCCGAGGCTCCGGAGCCCTAGTCCGTGAGGTTCACCGCGCGAGCGGACTCCGCACCGATCTCCTCGGCGAGCTCGTTCAGGACCGACTGCGGCACCGTGTCGTCGACGGTCAGGACGGCAAGCGCCTCCCCGCCCACGTCAGCGCGGGCGACCTGCATGCCCGCGATGTTGATGCCCGCCTCGCCGAGGACGCGGCCGACGGTGCCGACGACGCCCGGACGGTCGGCGTACCGCAGGACGACCATGTGCTGGGCGAGCGCCAGGTCAACGTCGTACTCACCGATGGCGACGATCTTCTGGAGGTGCTTGGGCCCGGCCAGCGTGCCGGAGACCGCGATCTCCTCGCCGTCGGAGAGCGTGCCGCGCACGGTGACCACGTTGCGGTGGTCGGGCGACTCGGAGCTGGTGGTGAGGCGGACCTCGACGCCGCGCTCCTGGGCGAACAGCGGAGCGTTGACGTACGACACCGTCTCATCGACGACGTCCTCGAACACGCCCTTGAGCGCGGAGAGTTCGAGCACCTTCACGTCGTGCTGGGTGATCTCGCCGTACACCTCGACGTCGAGGCGGGCCGCGACCTCGCCGGCGAGGGCGGTGAAGATGCGGCCGAGCTTCTCGGCGAGCGGCAGGCCGGGACGGACGTCCTCGGCGATGACGCCACCCTGGACGTTCACCGCGTCCGGCACCAGCTCACCGGCGAGCGCGAGGCGCACCGACCTGGCGACGGCGATGCCCGCCTTCTCCTGCGCCTCGTCCGTGGAGGCACCGAGGTGCGGGGTGCAGACGACCTGGTCGAACTGGAAGAGCGGGGAGTCCGTGCAGGGCTCCTTCGCGTACACGTCCAGACCGGCGCCCGCGACGCGGCCCTCCTTCAGAGCGGAGTACAGCGCCTCCTCGTCGACGATCCCGCCGCGCGCGGCGTTGACGATGCGGACGGTCGGCTTGACCTTGTGCAGCGCCTCGTCGCCGATGAGGCCAAGGGTCTCCGGCGTCTTCGGCAGGTGCACCGTGATGAAGTCCGAGACTTCGAGCAGCTCGTCCAGCGACAGGACCTTCACGCCCATCTGCGCGGCGCGCGCGGGCTGCACGTACGGGTCGTAGGCGACGATCTTCATGCCGAAGGCGCTCATGCGCTGGGCGACGAGGGCGCCGATGCGGCCGAGGCCGACGACGCCGAGGGTCTTCTCGGCGAGCTCGACGCCGGTGTACTTGGACCGCTTCCACTCGCCGTTCTTCAGCGCCTGGCTGCCCTGGGGGATGTTGCGCGCGGTGGCGATGAGCAGGCCGCAGGCCAGCTCGGCGGCCGTAACGATGTTCGAGGTGGGGGCGTTGACGACCATCACGCCGGCCTTGGTGGCGGCGGACACGTCGACGTTGTCCAGGCCCACGCCCGCGCGGGCGACGACCTTCAGCTTCTTGGCGGCGGCGATGGCCTCGGCGTCGACCTTGGTCGCGGAGCGGACCAGGATCGCGTCGACATCGGCGATCGCGGGCAGCAGCTCGGCGCGGTCCGCGCCGTTGCACTGCCGGATCTCGAAGTCCGGGCCCAGGGCGTCGACGGTGGCGGGCGACAGCTCTTCAGCGATGAGTACGACAGGTTTCGAGCTCACGTGAGTCCTCACAAATCCAGTGCGGACGGCCGTCCCGACGGCCGCAGGCGGTGGAGGGTGCTACCGCGTGGAAGACGCACGACGCTGTGGGCCCGACGCGAATGTTGACAGCAGTGTAGTGGCGCCACGGGGCTCAGCATGTGCCTCCGTGGAAGGATCACCCGTCCGTGGCTGGACGCGGTGGACAACGACGGTGGGGTCCGGGGCGGAGCCCCGAGGCGGTGCCCCGGACCCGGGGTGCGTCAGGCCTCGTCGTCGTTGACCCAGGACATCAGCTTGCGCAGCTCCTTGCCCGTGGTCTCAAGGAGGTGGTTCTCGTCCTGCGTCTTGTACTCGTTGTACTTCTTCAGACCACCGTGGTACTCGTCCATCCACTGCTGGGCGAACGTGCCGTCCTGGATCTCCGTGAGGACCTTCTTCATCTCGGCCTTGGTGGCGTCCGTGATGATCCGCGGGCCGGTGATGTAGTCGCCCCACTCGGCGGTCTCGGAGACCGACCAGCGCATCTTCTCCAGGCCGCCCTCGTACATGAGGTCCACGATCAGCTTCAGCTCGTGGAGGCACTCGAAGTACGCGATCTCCGGCTGGTAGCCGGCCTCGGTCAGCGTCTCGAAGCCCGCCTTGACCAGCGCGGCGGTGCCGCCGCAGAGCACGGCCTGCTCGCCGAACAGGTCGGTCTCGGTCTCCTCGGTGAAGGTCGTCTTGATGACGCCCGCACGCGTGCCACCGATGCCCTTGGCGTACGAGAGCGCCAGCGGGAAGCCGTTGCCCGTGGCGTCCTGCTCGACGGCCGCGATACACGGAACGCCGCGGCCCTCCTCGTACTGGCGACGGACGAGGTGGCCCGGGCCCTTGGGGGCGACCATGCAGACGTCGACGCCCTCGGGGGCCTTGATGAAGCCGAAGCGGATGTTCAGGCCGTGGCCGAAGAACAGCGCGTCGCCGTCCTTGAGGTTGTCCTTGATGGACTCCTCGTAGACCTGGGCCTGGATCGGGTCCGGCACCAGGATCATGATGACGTCGGCCTCGGCCGCCGCCTCGGCGGGCGTGACGACCCGCAGACCCTGCTCCTCGGCCTTGGCCTTGGACTTGGAGCCCTCGTGCAGACCGACGCGGACGTCGACACCCGAGTCGCGCAGCGACAGCGCGTGGGCGTGGCCCTGGCTGCCGTAGCCGATGACCGCGACCTTGCGGCCCTGGATGATGGACAGGTCGGCGTCGTCGTCGTAGAACAGCTCGGCCACTGGGAATCTCCTATGTGTGCTGGTGTTGCGTCCCACCGTACGGCGGGCTCAGTGAGGGAAGTTCAGGGGTCTCGGTATCCGAGAGGGTCCCGGTACGCGAGGGGTACCGGGGGCCCGGGTCAGGCGCTGCGGTCGAGCGCCCGCAGGCTGCGGTCCGTGATGGAGCGGGAGCCGCGGCCGATCGCGATGGTGCCGGACTGGACGAGCTCCTTGATGCCGTAGGGCTCCAGCATCTTGAGCATGGCCTCCAGCTTGTCGCTGCTGCCGGTGGCCTCGATGGTGACGGCCTCCGGTGAGACGTCCACGGTCTTGGCGCGGAACAGCTGGACGATCTCGACGATCTGGGAGCGGGTCTCGTTGTCGGCGCGGATCTTCGCCAGGACGAGTTCGCGCCCCACGGCGGCGCCCGGCTCCAGTTCGACGATCTTCAGGACGTTGACGAGCTTGTTGAGCTGCTTGGTCACCTGTTCGAGCGGCAGGTCCTCGACGTTCACCACGATGGTGATGCGGGAGATGTCGGGGTGCTCAGTGACGCCCACGGCGAGCGAGTCGATGTTGAAGCCGCGGCGGGAGAACAGGGCGGTGATCCGGGCGAGGACACCGGGCTTGTTCTCGACCAGGACGGAGAGCGTGTGCTTGGTGGACATGACTCTTGGTCTCTCTTTCGCTCTCGGTCTCAGTCGTCTTCGTTGTCGCCGAAGTCGGGGCGGACCCCGCGGGCGGCCATGACCTCGTCGTTCGAGGTCCCCGCGGCGACCATCGGCCAGACCTGGGCGTCCTCGTGGACGATGAAGTCGACCACGACGGGGCGGTCGTTGATGGCGTTGGCCTCGGCGATGACCTTGTCCAGGTCCTCGGGGCGCTCGCAGCGCAGCGCCACGCAGCCCATGGCCTCCGACAGCTTCACGAAGTCCGGGACGCGGGTGCCCTTGTTGGGGCCGATGTCCTCGGGACCGCTGTGCAGGACGGTGTTGGAGTAACGCTGGTTGTAGAACAGCGTCTGCCACTGGCGGACCATCCCGAGGGCGCCGTTGTTGATGATGGCGACCTTGATCGGGATGTTGTTCAGGGAGCAGGTGGTGAGCTCCTGATTGGTCATCTGGAAGCAGCCGTCGCCGTCGATCGCCCAGACCGTACGGTCCGGCTGGCCGGCCTTGGCGCCCATCGCGGCCGGGACCGCGTAGCCCATCGTCCCGGCGCCGCCGGAGTTGAGCCAGGTCGCGGGCTTCTCGTACTGGATGAAGTGCGCGGCCCACATCTGGTGCTGGCCGACGCCCGCCGCGAAGATCGTGCCCTCCGGGGCGAGTTGGCCCACGCGCTCGATGACGTGCTGCGGGGAGAGCGAGCCGTCCTCGGGCTGGGTGTAGCCGAGCGGGTAGGTGTCGCGCCAGCGGTTGAGGTCCTTCCACCAGGCGGAGTAGTCGCCCGTGTGGCCCTCGGTGTGCTCGGCCTGGACGGCCTGGACGAGGTCGGCGATGACCTCGCGGGCGTCACCGACGATCGGCACGTCGGCGGCGCGGTTCTTGCCGATCTCGGCCGGGTCGATGTCGGCGTGGACGATCTTCGCGTACGGGGCGAAGCTGTCCAGCTTGCCGGTGACGCGGTCGTCGAAGCGGGCTCCGAGGGCGACGATCAGGTCGGCCTTCTGCAGCGCGGTGACGGCGGTGACCGCACCGTGCATGCCCGGCATTCCCACGTGCAGCGGGTGGCTGTCGGGGAACGCGCCGAGCGCCATCAGTGTGGTGGTGACGGGCGCTCCGGTGAGCTCGGCGAGGACCTTCAGCTCGGCGGTGGCGTGGGCCTTCAGGACGCCGCCGCCGACGTACAGGACGGGGCGCTTGGCCGCGGTGATGAGCTTGGCGGCCTCGCGGATCTGCTTGGCGTGCGGCTTGGTCACCGGGCGGTAGCCCGGCAGGTCCTGCTGCGGCGGCCAGGAGAAGGTCGTCCGCGCCTGGAGGGCGTCCTTGGCGATGTCCACGAGGACCGGGCCCGGACGGCCCGTCGAGGCGATGTGGAAGGCCTCGGCGATGGTGCGCGGGATGTCCTCGGCCTTGGTGACCAGGAAGTTGTGCTTGGTGATCGGCATCGTGATGCCGACGATGTCCGCCTCCTGGAAGGCGTCCGTGCCGATCGCCTTGGAGGCCACCTGGCCGGTGATCGCGACCATCGGGACGGAGTCCATGTGGGCGTCGGCGATCGGCGTGACGAGGTTCGTGGCACCGGGGCCGCTCGTCGCCATGCAGACGCCGACCTTGCCGGTGGCCTGCGCGTAGCCGGTGGCGGCGTGCCCCGCGCCCTGCTCGTGCCGCACCAGGACGTGCCGGACCCGGGTGGAGTCCATCATCGGGTCGTACGCCGGAAGGATGGCGCCGCCGGGGATGCCGAATACCGTGTCGGCCCCGACCTCCTCGAGAGAACGAATGAGGGACTGCGCGCCCGTGACGTGCTCGACGGGGGCGGACTGCTGTCCTGAGGATCGGGGCCGCGGCTGCGGATGGTGGGCCCCGGTGGCCTGCTCGGTCATCGGCATTCTCTTCTCGAAGCTGAGGGTTTTTGCGGGGGATTCGCGGGGGTTTGGCGGGTGCCGGTGCAACAAAAAACCCCTCGTGCCATGAGGCAAGCGAGGGGAGCGCGCCGGGTGCGGTCGCTGGGGGCCCGGTGTCCGGACCGGTCAGTCCCAGCTTCAGCCGACGCGCTTTCCAAGTACGAGAATTCGGGTGCGCATGGCCTTGACCCTCCCCCCGGCACGCATGGCGTGTCAAGTAGGTGGGATGGGGGTCTCATTATGTGAACGTGCGTAGGGCGAGGGGCCGCTCGCGTACGTCGCCGGGAGGCCTCCCGCGTACGTGCCCGAAGGCGCTGCGTACGTCCCCGGCGGGCCGCCGACGTACGCCCCCGCGGGCCCGCCCGCGAACACCCCCGAGGCCCCTCCGGCGTACGCCGGCGAGGGCCCGCTCGCGTACGTCCCCGAAGGGCCGCCCGCGAGCACCGGCTCGGCCGGGCCGCGCGGCACCGCGTACTCGCCGAGCGACAGCGCCCTGCGCAGCCGGTACTCGTCGAGCGGCCCGGAGAACGCCATACCCTGCCCGTGCGTGCAGCCCATCGCGCGCAGGGCGACCACCTGCTCGGGCAGGTCGACGCCGTCGGCCACGGAGAGCAGCCCGAGGTCGTTCGCGATGCGGAGCAGACCGGCGGTGATCTTGTGCAGCCTGGCGGACTCGACGACGCCCTCGATCAGGCCGCGGTCGAGCTTCAGTACGTCCACGGGGAGCCGGCGCAGCGCCGTGATCGCGGCATAGCCGCTGCCGAAACCGTCGAGGGCGACGCGTACGCCGAGCCTGCGCAGGGCCGTGAGCCGGCGCTCCAGGTCGTCCAGGGAGACCCGGGGGTCGCTGTCGG
Source organism: Streptomyces sp. NPDC003379 (assembly GCF_053589195.1). Taxonomy (NCBI): domain Bacteria; kingdom Bacillati; phylum Actinomycetota; class Actinomycetes; order Kitasatosporales; family Streptomycetaceae; genus Streptomyces; species Streptomyces sp. NPDC003379. The sequence continues at coordinate 24,533 of NZ_JBSFRK010000025.1, forward strand.
CCAGCTCGATGATGAGCGCCCCGGAGGGCAGCCCGTGCCGGGTCAGGAGCGCCTCGATGGAGCCGAGGGGCATGGAGCGGTCCAGGAGGCGCCGTGCGGTCATCCGGACGGCCACCGGCACCGCGTGGCCGGTGCGGCCGCGCTCGGCGGCCTGCTGGACGGCCTCTTCGAGCATCCAGCGGCCGAGCTCGGCGGCGCGGTCGCCCTCCCTGCCGTTCCCCGCCTCCCTGCCGTTCCCCGCCTCGGAGACCCGCAGGAACTCGGCGGGCGTGAAGAGGATGCCCTGCGCCGAGCGCCAGCGGGCCTGCGCGGCGACCGCCGTGATCCGGCCGTCGTCGAGGGAGACCACGGGCTGGTGGAGCAGCGCGAACTCGCCGTCGTGCAGGGCGGAGCGCAGCCGGGTGGCCAGCTCCGCCTTGCGGACCACGTCGGCCTGCATCTGCGGGGCGTACAGCTCGACGCGGCCCTTGCCCGCGGCCTTGGCGCGGTACATCGCGAGGTCGGCGTTGCGCAGCAGCTCCCCCGCGCCGATGCCCGGTTCGGCGAACGCCACGCCGATGGACGCCGCGACGCGGACGTCGTTGCCGTCGATGGCGTAGGGCTGGGAGAGGGTGATTCTCAGCCGGTCGGCGAGTTCGTAGATGTGCTGTTCCCTGGCGGCCTGGTCCCTGGTCCCGTCGCCGACGATGAGAGCCGCGAACTCATCGCCGCCGAGCCGGGAGGCGGTGTCGCCCGAACGCACCGCCTCCTGAAGTCTGCGTGCCGCCTGGATGAGCAGTTCGTCACCGGCCTGGTGGCCGATGGTGTCGTTGACGGCCTTGAAGCCGTCGAGGTCGATGAAGAGCACGGCAGTGCCGCGGTCGGTCACTCTGCGGCCGGTCAGCGCCTGGCTCACGCGCCGGGTGAACAGGGCGCGGTTGGGCAGGTCGGTGAGCGGGTCGTGCTCGGCGTTGTGCTGCAGCTGTGCCTGGAGGCGGACCCTTTCGGTGACGTCCCGGCTGTTGAAGATGAGGCCGCCGTGGTGGCGGTTGACGGTGGACTCCACGTTGAGCCAGTCGCCGTCGCCGGACCTGAAGCGGCACTCGATGCGGGTGGTGGGCTCCTCGACGGGGTTGGCGGCGAGGAATCTGCGGACCTCGTGGACGACCCGGCCGAGGTCCTCGGGGTGTATCAGCGACGCGAGCTCGGAGCCGACGAGCTCCTCGGCGTCGCGGCCGTAGACCCCGGCGGCGGCCGGACTCACGTACCGCAGGATGCCGTTCGGCGCGGCGATCATGATGACATCGCTGGAACCCTGGACCAGGGAGCGGAAGTGGTTCTCCTTCTGGGCGAGCTCCTGGGTGAGGGTGATGTTGTCCAGGAGCATGATGCCCTGGCGTGCGACAAGGGCGAGCACGACGGTGCCCGCCGTGAAGAGCATGACGCGGTCGACGCTGCGTCCGCTCAACACGTTGTAGAGCACCCCCAATGTGCAGACCGCGGCGGCGAGATACGGCGTCAGGGCTGCCAGTGACCCGGCGATCGGCCGGGTGGTGGCGGCCCGCGTGTCCTCGGGCCCGCCGTCGTCCGCCGCGCGCGCCTGGTCCGTCCCGGCTCCCTCGCGCGCGTGCCAGGGCACGGCCCAAGGGGCGTACGCGAGGAGCAGCGAGCCCGTGAACCAGCCGGCGTCCAGCAGCTGGCCCGAGCGGTATCCCGCGTGCAGCAGGGGCGAGGTGAACAGCGCGTCGCACATCACCGTCAGGGCGAGCGCGGCGATCGCGGTGTTCACCGCGGTGCGGTTGGCGGACGACCGCCTGAAGTGCAGTGCGAGGACCATGCTGACCAGTGCGATGTCGAGGAGCGGGTAGGCGAGCGAGAGCGCGGCGTGCGTGACGCTCTGGTCCTCGGACTGCGCGGTGCGCGCGAGGGCCAGGCTCCAGGAGAGCGTGAGGAGCGAGCCCCCGATCAGCCAGGAGTCGAGGGCGAGGCAGCCCCAGCCCGCCTTGGTCACCGGTCGTTTGGCGAGCACGAGCAGACCGATGATGGCGGGCGGCGCGAAGCACAGGAAGAAGAGGTCGGCCAGGCCCGTGGTCGGCACATCGCGCTGGAGCACGACTTCGTACCAGCCCCAGACGGCGTTGCCCAGGGCCGCCATCGCGGAGGAGAGCGCGAACAGCAGCCATGCGGGTCGAAAGCGGCTGCGGCGGGTGCGGGAGTAGCGGAAGCAGGAGATCGCGGCGGCCGCCGCCGCGACGCTCAGCCCGAAGTCGCCCATGACCAGGGCGAGTCGTTCCGATCCCCAGCCGATGGCGGAGCCCATGGCGTACGCGCCGCAGATCAGCAGCAGCGTGAGCTGGGACACGAGGCCGCGACCGCCCGGCAGGGGGCGGCGGGCCGACGACGGCGCCCTCGGGGCCGGCGGAGCCGAGGAGAGGCTCGCCTCGAGGACGGCGGTGGACGGCGGGGCACTCACCGGACCGCCCTGGTCCGCGCCGCCCCCATGTCCGTACGGTCCACGCGTCTGCCGACCGGTGTGCGCGAGAGTCGGCGGCGGCTTTCCCGCCGTGTCGGATTGTCCGCCCATAGGTCGTACATCGCCCGTCGCCCCCCTCGCACTCTGACGCACTTCTGATGTCTCGATCCCCGGCGCCGAACGGTCCACGGCGCATCCCCTGTCGGGACGATACACCAGCTCGGTCACACAGGGACATAGCTCCTCTACGCTCCGTGACTACCAGCGACAAAGTGGGCACGGGGCGCGCACATACGAGTACGCAGCGTGCACAAAGCGGCCTCAGGTGATCAACCGCCGGTGGTGTGCACGACGTTGTCGAGGGGCTGTCCGGCGGCGAATCCGGTCAGCTGCGCGGCTATCAGGCGTTGGGCGCGGGGCAGGAACGCGGACGTGGAGCCGCCCACGTGCGGGCTGATGAGCACTCCAGGAGCGTGCCACAGGGGGTGGCCCGCGGGCAGCGGTTCCGGGTCGGTCACGTCGAGGGCGGCGGTGATGCGGCGGGATTCCAGTTCGGCGACGAGCGCCTTGGTGTCGACCACGGGGCCGCGGGCGACGTTGACGAGCAGCGCGCCGTCCTTCATGCGGGCCAGGAATTCGGCGCCCACCAGGCCTCGGGTGTCCTCGGTGAGCGGCGTCGAGACCACGACGACGTCGGCGGCGGGCAGCAGGGAGTGCAGTTCGGCGAGCGGATGCACGGGGCCGCGCTCCGTGGCACGGGCAGAGCGCGCGACGCGCGCCACCCGCGCACACTCAAAGGGTGCGAGCCGGTCCTCGATGGCGGAACCGATCGATCCGTAGCCCACGATGAGCACGGACTTGTCGGCGAGCGCCGGATAGAACCCGGACCGCCACTCCTCCTGCCGCTGTCCCTCGACGAAGCGCGGTATGCCCCGCAGCGACGCGAGGATCAGACCGAGCGCGAGCTCGGCGGTGCTGGCCTCGTGCACCCCGCGGGCGTTGCACAGCCGCACGCCGGGGGCGAGGAACTTTAGCCCCGGCTGCACGTGGTCGATCCCCGCGGTCAGCGTCTGCACGACGCGTACGGACGTCATCGCGGGCAGGGGGCGCACGGCGATCTCGGTGCCCTTCATGTAGGGCACCGCGTAGAAGCCGCAGTCGGCCGGGTCCGCGGGGAACTCCGGCCCGCCGTCCCAGTAGCGGTAGTTGAGATCCGCCGCGGACGCCTCGGGCAGGCCCTCGATCTCGTGCGCTGCGAACGGAAGCCATACGTCTGTCGTCATGCTCAGGAGGCTAATGCGCCCAGGTCACGTACCGGCGGCGGGGAGGCCGCGCCCCGGGTCCCGGGCGGCAGCGGTTAGTTTGGGTGATCTCCGGACGAGCAGTGGGAGGGTACGACCAGGTGGAGCGCAGGACGATCGGCGCGGGGGCGCTCGAAGTGGGCGCCGTCGGACTCGGCTGCATGCCGATGAGCTGGGCGTACACCGGCTCGCGGCAGCGCGGCGACGCGTCGCTGCGCACCGTGCACGCGGCCTTGGACGCCGCCGGCGCTTCCGGTGCGGGGGTGACGCTGCTGGACACCGCGGACATGTACGGGCCCTTCACCAACGAACTGCTGCTCGGCCGGGTGCTGAAGGAGCGGCGTGCCGAGGCGTTCGTGTCGACGAAGTGCGGGCTGCTCGTGGGCGAGCAGCACATCGTCGCCAACGGCCGCCCCGGTTATGTGAAGCGGGCCTGCGACGCGTCGCTGCGGCGGCTCCAGATCGACACCATCGACCTGTACCAGCTGCACCGCGCCGACCCCGAGGTGCCCGTCGAGGAGACGTGGGGCGCGATGGCCGAACTCGTCGCCGCCGGGAAGGTGCGGGCGCTCGGGCTGTGCGCGGTGGGGGCCCGCGCGCACCGGCGTGCGGTGCCGGGGCGGCCCGGGGCCGGGCTGCACGACGTGACGATCCGGCAGCTGGAGCGCGTGCAGCAGGTCTTTCCGGTGAGCGTGGTGGAGGCCGAGCTGTCGGTGTGGTCGCCCGAGGCGCTGGAGGCGCTGCTGCCGTGGTGCGTGGCGCGCGGAGTGGGCTTACTCGCGGCGATGCCGCTGGGGAATGGTTTCCTCACCGGGACGCTCACGCCGGGCCAGGGCTTCGAGCCGGACGATCTGCGGGCCCGGCATCCGCGCTTCACCGCCGAGATGATGGCGGCCAACCAGCCGCTGGTGGTGGGGTTGCGCCGGGTGGCGGAGCGCCACGGGGCGACGCCGGCGCAGATCGCGCTGGCGTGGGTGCTCGCCCAGGGCCGGCATGTGGTGCCGATACCCGGCGCCAAGCGGGAGCGCTGGGCGGTGGAGAACGCGGGGGCGGCGGCGGTGCGGCTGACCGGGGCGGATCTGGCGGAGATCGCGGCGCTGCCGGCGGCGCTGGGGTCCTGGGACTGAGGGCTTGCGGCCGGTGTGGCGCGGTGGGGAGTGGGGCGAGGAGCCGCTCACCTCGCGGACACCGTGCGTGATCTCGTGATGGCGGAATGGGAACCTGCGGGGCGGGAGCGGTGTATGAACAGTAGAACCGCCGCGTCGAAGGGATCCTGATCATGCAACGACCTGCTGTCACGGCCGTGTTGACCGCCGCCGTCCTCGCCCTCGCTGCCGGGTGTTCGTCCGGTGGCCAGGACCAGCCGGACAACCGCGAGAGCCCCTCGAAACGGGAGAGGGCGAGCGAGTCCCCCACCGGGAAGCCGGGCGCCGAACCCCCACCGGAGAAGGGCTCGGCGAAGGTGACCCGCACCCTGACCACGGGCCTGAAATCCCCGTGGGGCCTCGCGGCGCTGCCCGGCGGCGACCTCCTGGTCTCCTCGCGCGACGAGGGCACGATCACCCGGGTCGACGGCACGACGGGCAAGAAGACGCAGCTCGGCTCGGTGCCCGGCGTCTCCCCCGGCGGCGAGGGCGGCCTGATGGGCCTCGCGCTCTCCCCCTCGTACGCCTCGGACCAGATGGTGTACGCGTACTTCACAACGGAATCCGACAACCGCATCGCCCGGATGCTGTACGACGAGAAGAAGCCCTCGGGCGAGCAGCTGGGCGCGCCCGACACGGTGTTCAGGGGCATCCCCAAGGGCACGATCCACAACGGCGGCCGGATCGCCTTCGGCCCGGACAAGATGCTGTACGCGGGCGCGGGCGAGACGGGCGACACGGACCTGGCGCAGGACAAGAAGTCCCTGGGCGGCAAGATCCTGCGTCTGACGCCGGACGGCGAGCCCGCCCCCGGCAACCCCTTCGCCGACTCCCCCGTCTATTCGCTGGGCCACCGCAATGTGCAGGGCCTCGCCTGGGACGAGCAGAAGCGGCTGTGGGCCGCGGAGTTCGGCCAGAACACCTGGGACGAGCTGAACGAGATCAAGGCCGGGGAGAACTACGGCTGGCCCGAGGCCGAGGGCAAGGCCGGCAAGGAGGGCTTCCGTGATCCGGTCGCCCAGTGGAAGACGTCGGAGGCCTCACCGAGCGGCGTCGCCTACGCCGAGGGTTCGGTCTGGATGGCGGGCCTGCGCGGGGAGCGGCTGTGGCGCATCCCGGTCCGTGATGTGGCGGGCGAGCCGAAGCCGCAGTCCTTCCTGAAGGGCGAGCACGGCCGGCTGCGCACGGTGCTCGCGGCGGGCGGCGACAAGCTGTGGCTGCTCACGAACGAGACGGACTCGCGGGGGACGCCGGAGAAGGGGGACGACAAGATCCTGGAGGTGGAGGTGAAGTGACTCAGCCGCTCGGCGGCGCGGAGGGGGATATCTGATCGGGCGGCGCCGCCTGCGGCGTGTCTTCGGAGTCCGGCGTCTCGTCCGTGCGGGGCGACGGGACAGATGGGCGTACGACCACCTTGCCCGACGACAGGTCGATCGGTCCGCGCCCGGGGTCCCCGTCGGCGAGGTCGACGCGGGTCATCTCCAGACGCTTCTGCTCGTCGTCGGTGTGCTTGCGCCCCGGCGCGAACAGGGCCTCGATCGCGTTGAACACTGCGCCTCCTTGGAGCCGGGTTCCTGCCGTCAAGCGTAAGCGAGGCCGCCGGAAAGCGGCCGAGGGCGCAGAGGCGCAGGTCAGCCGCGGCTCGCGGGTGGGAACAGGCGTAGCCGGTGGGCGAGGGCCGCCGCCTCGCCGCGGCCGGTGACGGACAGCTTGGCGAGGATGTTGGAGACGTGGACGCTCGCCGTCTTCGGGGAGATGAAGAGTTCCTCGGCGATCTGGCGGTTGCTGCGGCCCACCGCGACCAGGCGCAGGACGTCCCGCTCCCGGCTGGTCAGACCGAGCGCCTCGGCGGGGTCGGCCGGGGCGGTGACGCGGATGGGCTCGGTGGGGTTCAGGGTGAGGCGGGCCCGCTGGGCGAGTCCGGTGATCGAGTCGGCGAGCGGCCGCGCGCCGAGGCTCTCGGCCAGCTCACCGGCCTGGCGGAGCAGTTGGGCGGCGCGGTCGCGGTCGGCGCTGTCCGAGGCGAGGAGGGATTCGGCGAGACGGAGGCGGACATGGGCGAGATCGTAGGGGCGGTCCAGGCAGGCGACGGCGGTGACCACGGCGGACCAGTCGGCGGGTCCGTCGCGGCCCTCGGCGCGCAGGAGTTCGGCGCGGGTCCACTCGTCGTAGGCGCGCCAGAGCGGGATGGGGGTGGCGAGGGACTTGGTGATCCGGCGGATCCGTTCGAGGGCGGCGGGGCGGCCGGCCTCGGCGGCGGGCAGGCCGCGGGCGTCGGCCTCCATCGCGGCGGCGGCCAGGAGCAGCGGCCAGCCGTATTTGTAGGTGCCGAAGGGGAGGCCGGAGGCGAGGCCGCGTTCGATCTCGGCGCGGCCGTCGAGGATGCGGCCCTCGGCCGCCGCGATGCCGAGGGAGATGCGGGCCAGCGGGAGGATGTACTGCGGCTGCGGGTCGTGGCTGCCGTAGTGGTGGTAGGCGGCCTGAAGGTGCCGGGTGGCGGCGTCGTGGTCGCCGCGGTAGAGCGCCATACGGGCGGAGCACTGGGCGGCGGAGCCCCGGGGTTTGGCGCTCTGCACGCAGCGGTGGGTGTGGGCGACGGCTTCGGCGGCCTCGTCCCAGCGGCCGAGGGAGACGAGGGATTCGGCGGCGTTGGCCCAGACCCAGCCCTCGGTGTCCATCAGGCCGTACTTCCGGCAGAACTCGATGCCCTCCATCGCGACCTTCACGGACTCGGCGGAGCGGCCGACGCCTTCCAGGGCGGAGGGGAGGTTGATGTGGGCGCGGCCGAGGTCGGTGACCAGGCCCTGTTCGACGACGCGGTCCCTGACCTCGTACATCTCGGCGAGGCCGGCTTCCGGGTCGCCCGCTTCGATGAGGAGGTTGCCGCGGGTGAGCCGGGCGTTGAGCTCGATGGTGTCGGCCTCGACCATGCGGGCGTACTCGACGGCCCGTTCGGCGGCGGCCATGGTCTCCGGGCCGGGGTCGTGCAGCATGCCCCAGGAGGCGCGGTGGACGAGCACGTCCGCGTGCACCTCGGAGGGCGGCAGGCCGCGCATCAGCTCCTGGGCCCTGGCGATCTCGTCCCAGCCGTCGCCGCGGCCCAGGGTGGAGACGAGGCGGGAGCGCTGGACCCAGAACCAGGCGGACCGCAGGGGGTCGTTCTCGCCGTCCAGGAGGCGCAGGGCGCGCTTGGTGATCTTCAGGGCGCGGTCGCGTTCGCCGCAGAGGCGTCCGGCGACGGTGGCCTCGGCCATCAGGTCCAGATAGCGCAGCGAGGTGGTGAGGGGGTCGCAGCCGCAGGCAGGGTAGCCCTCGACGTAGTCGGCGGGGCGGAGTTCTTCGCGTACGTCGTCGGTGGCGTCGTCCCACAGCTCCATCGCCCGTTCGAGCAGGCGCAGTTGCTCGGCGTAGGCGTGCCGGTGGCGGGCCTCGACGGAGGCGCGCAGGACGGCGGGCAGGGCCTTGGCGGCGTCGTGCGCGTGGTACCAGTAGCTGGCGAGGCGGGCGGCGCGCTGGTCGGCGGCGACGAGCGCGGGGTCGGCTTCCAGGGCCTCGGCGAAGCGGCGGTTGATGCGGGAGCGTTCGCCGGGCAGCAGGTCGTCGCTGACGGCCTCGCGGACCAGGGAGTGCCGGAAGCGGTAGCCGTCGCCTTCGGGCGAGGCGAGGAGGATGTTGGCGCCGACGGCGGCGCGCAGGGCCTCGATCAGGTCGTCCTCGCTGAGCCCGGCGACCTCGGCGAGCAGTTCGTACTCGACGGTGGAGCCGCCCTCGGCGACGATGCGCGCCACCCGCTGGGTGTCCTCGGGCAGCTCCTCGACGCGGACGAGGAGCAGGTCGCGCAGGGAGTCGGTGAGGCCCGCGCAGCTGCTGCCGTGGGCGGCGACGGCGAGTTCCTCGACGAAGAAGGCGTTGCCGTCGGAGCGGTCGAATATCTCGTCGACCAGGGCCTGCTCGGGTTCGGCGGCGAGTATGCCGGCCATCTGGCGGGCGACCTCGTCCTTGCTGAGGCGGCCCAGTTCGACGCGGCGCACCGTGCGCAGCCGGTCCAGCTCGGCGAGGAGGGGGCGCAGCGGGTGGCGGCGGTGGATGTCGTCGGCGCGGTAGGTGGCGATCAGGACGAGGCGGCCGCCGCGCAGGGTGCGGAAGAGATAGGCGAGGAGGTGGCGGGTGGAGGCGTCCGCCCAGTGCAGGTCCTCCAGGGCGACGACGAGCGTGCGTTCGCGGGAGAGGCGCTCCAGGAGGCGGGCGGTGAGTTCGAAGAGCCGCGCCATGTCCTGCTCGTCGGACCGGCCGGCTCGACCGTGGCCGTGCGGGGCAGTGCTGGCCAGTTCGGGCAGGAGGCGGGCGAGCTCCTCCTCCTGGCCCTCGGCCGCGGCGGCCAGCTCGTCGGGGAGCCGACGGCGCAGGGCGCGCAGGGCGGTGGAGAAGGGGGCGAACGGCAGGCCGTCGGCTCCGATCTCCACGCAGCCGCCGAGCGCGACGACGGCGCCCTGTTTCTCGGCGGCCTCCGTGAACTCCTCGACGAGGCGCGTCTTTCCGACGCCCGCCTCGCCGCCGAGCAGCAACGCCTGCGGCTCGCCCGTGCCGGGGCCCCCGGCTCCTTCGAGCGGGGTTCCCGTGGCGCGGGCGAGCGCTTCGTTCAGTACGCCCAGTTCGTCGGTGCGACCGACGAACACCGGGCTGACGGACCTGGTCTCCACGCCCGCGAGCATCGCACAGTGCGCGGACGGTCCGGCACCCCGTGTCCGCGGGACGGACCCGGGTGCGGGCCGGTCCACCTCAGGCGGCCCGTGCGAAGCGGGACTTCCACAAGGACGCGCTCACCCGCCCCTCGGTTTCGTGGCGGGCCGAGCGGCGGGCGGCGGCGCGGATGCGGCGGGCCTCGCGGACCAGGCGGCGGCGGTCGGCCTCCCGAACGAGGTCGTCGGCGCGCAGCTGGTGCATCTCGTACTCGAACATCTCGTACCCCTTGGGTTGTCGGTGGTGCCATCGCTCTCTGCGATGACTCCACTCTCGTCTCCCAGGGGGGTCGCCCACATCGGGCGAGTTCCGCATCTCCGGGGGGTGAGGGGCCTTAGGCATGAGGAAGGGCGGGCCGGGGGCCTTAGCCCCTGACCCGCCCTTGCCTTACTTGAGCGCTATGTACGTACGGGGTGCCTCAGGACGGTGCCGACGGGAGGCCGAGCAGCAGGTCCGAGTACTTGGCGATGGCGAGGATCAGCCCGATCACACCGAGCACGACGCCCGCCCACGACACGGACTTGATCCACGGCGCCTGCTCCTTGCCGGGGGCGCCGAACGCGGGCTTGACCAGGACCACGAAGCCGGTGACCAGGGCGGCGAGCGCGAAGATGCCGGCGATGAGCGCGGTGATCTTCCAGGAGTCGCCGTACAGGGCCTGGATCTGGTTGGCGACGCTCGCGGACTGGGCGGTCTCCAGCTGTCCGACGATGTTGGAGCGGGCCGCGGCGACCGTGCCGAGCCAGCCGCCGGAGAGGCCGATGACGCCGAGCGCGACGGAGACGACGGCCGCGGCGCCCTGGCCGACCCCGGCGGACGTGGCGGGCTTGGCGGGCCCGTCCTCGATGTCGTCCGTCTCGTCGGACAGGTCCGCGTCCGTCTCGGCGTCGGCGCCGTCGCCGGCCTCGTCGGCGGTGGCGTCCCCGGCGGCATCCTCGGCCTCTGCCTCGGACTTGGTGACGTCGACTTCGGGCGCCTCCGCCTTCGGCGCCGACTTCTCGGCCCCGGTCACTTCCTCGGTCCCGGGGGCATCCTTGGCCCCGGCCGCGTCCTCTGTCTTAGTACCCATGCGCCGCACCGTACGGACGGAGTCTGAGAGCTTCCTTAACGAGCGCTGTCCGTGGAAGGCGCGGCGTCCCGCGCCGCGCGCCACTCAGGGGCGAGGACGGACCACACCTCCATGTCATGCCGCACTCCCTGCCAGGGGAAGCTCTCCCGCAGCACGCCGTCCTTGGTGAATCCGAGCCGCTCGGCGGCGACCTTGCTCCGGTCGTTGAGGGATGACACCAGCCACTCCACGCGGTGCATGCCGCGCTGCTCGACCGCCCAGTCGATGAGGATCCGCGAGGCCTTGTTGACCAGTCCGCGCCCGGCGGCCGACGGTTCCAGCCAGACGCCGATCTCGCAGCCGTCGACGCTCGTGTCGAAGATCCGGAAGAGGACACCGCCGACGAGCGTGCCGTCCAGCCAGATGCCGTAGAGGCGCCCGGTGTCGGAGGTCTGCTTGTCCGCGTACGCCTGGAGGAAGCTCTTCGCCGTCTGGAGGTCCTTCACGGTCACGGTGAAGGGCACCCACGGTCCCGCGTACTCCCGCGCCCGCTCGATGTGCCCGGAGAACTCTTCTGCCTGCCACGGTTCGATCGGCCGCAGCTCAGCGCCCTCGCCCAGCGATATCGCGAACATCCCGCTCCCGTTCCTCAGGTCCACTCACGTCGTCCCGCGGCGCGTGCGTGCCGAGCCGCCGGGGGATCTTCGCACGCACGCCGCTCACATTCGAACGGCTTTCGGGCGCCTCGATGCTGATGCGCGGCAGGAGGCGGTCCAGGCGCCGCGGCAGCCACCAGTTGGCGCCGCCGAGCATGTGCATGAGGGCGGGCACGAGCAGCGTCCGCAGGACGAAGGCGTCCAGGGCGACGGCCGCCGCGAGGGCGATGCCGAACATCGCGATGACACGGTCGCCGCTGAGCACGAAGGCGAGGAAGACGGAGATCATGATGACGGCCGCGGAGTTGATGACGCGGCTCGTCTCGGCGAGGCCGACCCGCACCGCGCGCCGGTTGTCGCCGGTCTCCAGCCACTCCTCGTACATCCGGCTGACCAGGAACACCTGATAGTCCATGGAGAGCCCGAAGAGGACCGACACCATGATCACGGGCAGGAAGGGCTCGATCGGCCCGGCCCTGCCGAGCCCCAGCAGCTCGGCCCCCCAGCCCCACTGGAAGATCGCGACGACGACGCCGAACGCGGAGGCGACGGCGGCGACGTTCATCACGGCGGCCTTGAGCGGGATGCCGATCGAGCGGAAGGCGAGCAGGAGCAGTACGCAGCCGAGCCCGATGACGACTCCCACGAAGAGCGGCAGCTTCCCGACGATGATCTCCGCGAAGTCGTCGTAGCTCGCGGTGACACCGCCGACCGCCACGTCAAGGGAGCTGTCCGCCTCCGCCGCGGGCAGCACGTCGCCGCGCAGCCGGTCGACGAGTTCGCTGGTCGCCTCGGACTGCGGGGAGGAGTCGGGGACGAGGGTGAGGAAGGCCGTGCGGCCGTTGCCGTCGTACGTCACCGGGCTCACGGAGGCGACGCCCTCGGCCGATCTCAGCGTCGTGGCGAGGTCGGCGAGGGCGTTGCGGTCACCGGCGCCGTAGACCTCGCTGACCAGTGTCAGGGGGCCGTTCACGCCCGGCCCGAAGCCGTCGGCGAGCAGGTCGTAGGCCTGCCGGGTCGTGGCGGACGAAGGGTTGTTGCCCTGGTCGGAGGTGCCCAGGTGCAGGGCGAAGGTGGGCAGTGCGAGCACGGCCATGACGAGGACCGCGATACCGCCGAGGAGCTTGGGGTGGCGTTCCACGAAGGCGGCCCAGCGGGCGGCGAGCCCGGTCGGCAGCTCCGGCTGCGGCCCGTGCTCGGCGAGCCTGCGGCGTTCGCGGCGGCTGAGGGCGCGCGGCCCGATCCAGGAGAGGAGCGCGGGCAGCAGGGTCACGGACGCGGCGACGGTGAGGACGACGGTCAGCGAGGCGGCGATCGCGACGCCGTTCAGGAAGCTGAGCCGCAGGATGAGCATGCCGAGCAGGGCTATGCAGACGGTGGCGCCCGCGAAGACGACGGCGCGCCCGGTGGTGGCCACCGCCCGCTCGGCGGCCTCGGCCACGGGCAGACCGCGTTTGAGGCCCTTGCGGTGCCGGGTCACGATGAACAGGGCGTAGTCGATGCCGACGCCGAGGCCGATCAGCGTGCCCAGCATGGGCGCGAAGTCAGCGACGGTCATCACATGGCCGAGCAGCACGATGCCTGCGTACGCGGTGCCGACGGAGACCAGGGCGGTCGCGATGGGCAGGGCGGACGCCGCGAGCGAGCCGAAGGCGAGGAAGAGCACGACGGCGGCGACGGCGACCCCGACGATCTCGGCGGTCTGGGCGCTCTTGGACTCGGTGAGCCCGATGGCGGTGCCGCCCAGTTCGACCTGGAGGCCGTCGGACTCGGCTGCCTTGGCGGTGTCGACGACCTGCTGGGCGTCGGCCTTGTCGAGGTCGTCGGCCTGCTCGCGGAAGGTGACGGTGGCGTAGGCGGTGCGCCCGTCGTCACTGATCCCGCCCGCGCCCTTGCCGCCGCCGTCGCCGCTGTCGTACGGGCTGGTCACGGAGGCCACGGCGGGCAGTTGGGCGATCTTGTCCAGGGCGCCGGACATGGTCTGCTCGACGTCGGCGGCACGGACGGAGGCGGGGTCGGCGGCGGGGTCGGCGGCACCGGAGGAGCCGGTGTGCCAGACGACGGTGTCGCTGTCGCCGCCGAGGCCGTGGAACCCCTTGTCCAGGAGTTGGGTCGCGCGGCCCGACTCGGTGCCGGGGACTTCGTAGTCGTTCGAGTACGCGGATCCGGCGACGGCGGCGGCTGTCGCGGCGCCGCCGAGGGCGACGAGCCAGAGCAGGACGGCGAGAAGGCGGTGCTTGACGCACCACCGTGCGAGTGCTGCCACGTACTGGCTCCCTGGGTGATTCGTGGATCTTTGACCGGGAACAGCACTGAAACAACTGAACAGCCCGCAAAGAACACATGAGAGGCGACATGAGCGCCGCCAACACCTTGACAGCCCTTGGAGATCCTTAGTCCCTTTCGTGGCCATACTCACAAGAGCACAAGGTGTGCGCGGAGGTATCCAGGGCAACTCCGCGCACCCATGTGCACCGCTCGTCAGCCAGAGGCGCTCATCAGCCCGAGATACTCGTCAGCCCGAGACGCTCGCACGTCCGTTCTCGATGTGGCCCATGAGGCGGCGGCGGAAGGCGGTGTCGCGGTCGGCGGTGACCTCGACGTCGTACCAGCCGTGCTCGTCCTCGGTCCGCCAGGCGACGGTCCGGCTGCTGCCCGCCTTGACGCGGACGGTCCGCGTCCGGCGCCTGATGTCCTCGTCGTCCACGTATCCGAGCGGCTTGACCGTGAAGACCAGCTCCGCGCGGCCGCAGTTGGCGAGGGTGAGGTGGAGCTCGCGCCGGGTGATCGCGGAGGCGAGCCGCGCGCCACCGTCCTTGCCGCCCGTGAACTCGCGGCGGAAGCCGTTCGGCCCCGTGACGGTGAAGGCGTACGTGTCACCGGGCACCGGCACGGTCCACGAGCCCTTGCGGACGACGTCCTGGTGCTGGGGGATCTTGAACTCGCCGGCGTAGGGATAGAGCGCGAAGTGGGCGCTGGAGCGCCCGCCGTTGCTCAGCCGCACCGTGAGCGTGCCGTCCTCGCGGGGCCGCACGTCCGCGTCGGGCTGGTACGGCAGCGGCCGGGCGCGCCGGACGCCCGGCTCCTGGACCGGCATGGACTGCTTCACGGGCGGCTGCGGGGCCCAGCGCCCGCTGAACGCCGGGATGGCGCCGGGCTTCTCGACGTCCGGCTGCCGGTGGGCGCGTCGGAAGTCGAAGGCGCCGGTGAGGTCGCCGGTGACCTTGCGGCGCCAGGCGCTGATGTTGGGCTCCTTGACGCCGGTCCACTTCTCCAGGAAGCGCACGACGGAGGTGTGGTCGAAGACCTCGGAGCAGACGTAGCCGCCGACGGTCCACGGCGAGACGACGAGCATCGGCACGCGCGCGCCGAGCCCGGTCGGCTTCCCGTCCCAGCGCTCCTCCTTCTCCTCGGCGGAGTCGCCGCCGGGCACGGGCGGCGGGACGTGGTCGAAGAAGCCGTCGTTCTCGTCGTAGTTGATGAAGACGGCGGTGCGGCGCCACACCTCGGGGTGCGAGGCGAGCGCGTCGAGGATCTTGTAGACGATGGTCGCGCTGTGGATCGGCGAGGAGACGCTGGGGTGCTCGGAATCCACCGCGGAAGGCACCAGATAGGTGACTTTCGCCAGCTTGCCGCCCGCGACGTCCTTGGCGAACTCCTCCGCGAGCCTGCCGGTCGGCACACGCCGCAGGCCGCGCTCGAACAGGGACCGCTCATGCCTGCTCAGCGTGGCGACGCCCTCCTCCAGGGTGGCGAGCAGCTTCGCGCGCTCGGTCTCGTCCCTGGCGTCGCGCACCTTGGCGTAGAAGGCCTCCATGAAGGTGAGGCCGGTCTTGGCGAGGACCTTGCGGGCGATGGCCTTGAAGGTGGTGAAGAACTCGATCTGGTTGTCGGTGAAGTTCTCCCACTCCGTGTACGTCCGCCAGCTCACGCCCGCCTTCTCCAGGCGCTCGGCGTACGTGCCCCAGCCGTAGCCGGGGTGGGTGCCCTCGGCGTAGGCGTCGTTGCCGACGGCGCGCTTGCCGTTCGCCTCGTAGCCCGTCCTGCCGCTCCACAGGTGGTTGCGGTTGGGGCTGGTGGAGGTGTGGATGGAGGAGTGGTAGGCGTCGCAGACGGTGAAGGTGTCGGCGAGTTCGTAGTGCAGCGGGATGTCCTCGCGCGTGTAGTACGCCATCGTGGCCGCCGTCTTGGCGGTGATCCAGCCGTCCATCCAGCCGTCGTGCCAAGCCTTGGCGCCGCCGCTCCAGGAGTGGTCGAGGTCGCCGATGTACTGGAGGTCCTTCTTCTGCGTCTCGGCGGCCTCGCGGACGGGGAAGGGCAGGATGGTGCGCAGCACGCCGGGCTGCTCGAACACGGACGTGCCGCCGGGCAGCCGGATGGCGTTGCGGTCGCCGAAGCCGCGCACGCCCCGCAGCGAGCCGAAGTAGTGGTCGAAGGAACGGTTCTCCTGCATCAGGATCACGACGTGCTCGATCGAGTCGAGACCGCCACCGCGCGGCGGCTCGTGCGCGAGCGCCTCCTGCAGCGAAGGCGGCAGGAAGGAGCCGACGGCGGCTGCGCCGAGCGCGCCGCCGCCGACCGCCATCAGACGTCTGCGCGAAATCTCCGGAGTCACGTGCGACCTCCCAGTAGTCCTGCCAGTGGTCCTGGCCGACAGTCAATGGTTCTCTGCTGATCCATTGACCTGTTCGGCGGGGACGCTAGTGACGTGACGTTTCCTTGTGAAGGCTGGGGGACAAAGTCGGGGTGAACGTCCAAAAGGTCCCGGACGCGAAGGCCTCGCCCTGGGCTCCGGCGGCCTTCGGCAAGGGCGTTGTCAGGGTCACTCCCCGCCGACTACAAGGCCCGCCGCCAACGCCGAAGACGCTGCTGACTGGCTGCGCGGCGGCCCCGGCAACCCCGACGTGCCGTAGGGGTCTTGGTGGTACGCGAAAGGGGCGGCGCCCCTTTTCGGGTGCGCCGCCCCTCTCATGGCCGGAGCAGGGCTCAGCCCTCGCTGACGCCCAGCTTCTCCAGGATGAGTTCCTTCACGCGGGCCGCGTCGGCCTGGCCGCGGGTGGCCTTCATGACCGCGCCGACCAGGGCGCCGGCCGCGGCGACCTTGCCGCCGCGGATCTTGTCCGCGACGCCGGGGTTGCCGGCGATGGCCTCGTCGACGGCGGCGGTGAGCGCGCCCTCGTCCGAGACGACCTTCAGGCCGCGCTTCTCGACGACCTCGTCCGGCGTGCCCTCACCCTTGAGGACGGCCTCGATGACCTGGCGGGCCAGCTTGTCATTCAGGTCACCGGAGGCGACGAGCTCGGTGACGCGGGCGACATGCTCCGGCGTGATCGCCAGCGAGCCGAGGTCGACGCCCTGCTCGTTGGCGTGCCGGGCCAGCTCGCCCATCCACCACTTGCGGGCCGACGCGGCGTCCGCGCCCGCGTTGATGGTGGCGACGATCGGGCCGATGGCGTCGGCGTTGAGGATCGACTGCATGTCGTGCTCGGAGACGCCCCACTCCTCGCGCAGGCGGTTGCGGCGCAGCCGCGGCAGCTCCGGGAGTCCGGCGCGCAGCTCCTCGACCCACTCACGGGACGGGGCCACGGGGACGAGGTCGGGCTCCGGGAAGTACCGGTAGTCCTCGGCGTTGTCCTTGATGCGGCCGGAGGTCGTGGAGCCGTCCTCCTCGTGGAAGTGACGGGTCTCCTGGATGATCGTGCCGCCGGAGGACAGCACCGCGGCGTGGCGCTGGATCTCGTAGCGGGCGGCGCGCTCCACGGAGCGCAGCGAGTTGACGTTCTTCGTCTCGCTGCGCGTGCCGAACTTCTCCTGGCCCTGGGGGCGCAGCGAGAGGTTGACGTCGCAGCGCATCTGGCCCTTGTCCATGCGGGCCTCGGAGACGCCGAGCGCCTTGATGAGCTCGCGCAGCTCGGCGACGTACGCCTTGGCGACCTCGGGGGCGCGCTCGCCCGCGCCCTCGATCGGCTTGGTGACGATCTCGATGAGCGGGATGCCGGCGCGGTTGTAGTCAAGGAGGGAGTGCGAGGCGCCGTGGATACGGCCCGTCGCGCCACCGACGTGCGTGGACTTGCCGGTGTCCTCCTCCATGTGGGCGCGCTCGATCTCCACGCGGAAGACCTCGCCGTCCTCCAGCTGGACGTCCAGATAGCCATTGAAGGCGATCGGCTCGTCGTACTGGGAGGTCTGGAAGTTCTTCGGCATGTCCGGATAGAAGTAGTTCTTCCGGGCGAAGCGGCACCACTCGGCGATCTCGCAGTGCAGCGCGAGGCCGATCTTGATGGCGGACTCGACGCCGATCTCGTTGACGACCGGCAGTGCGCCGGGCAGGCCGAGGCAGGTCGGGCAGGTCTGGCTGTTCGCTCCCTGCTGGAGCGTCGTCGAGCAGCCGCAGAACATCTTGGTCTTGGTGCCGAGTTCGACATGGACCTCAAGGCCCATGACGGGGTCGTACGTCGCGAGGGCTTCCTCGTACGACACCAGGTCAGTAGTGACAGTCACGGTGAAACTTTCCCTCTCAGCCCAGCAGGACGTCGTCGTCGCCGAGGCGCTTGAGCTCACGCAGGAGCAGCGCGACGCCCGTGGCGATGGCGGCAGCGGAGACGACGGCGTCCACGAGGCGGAGCGTGTCGTGGTCGTAGCGGGCCTTCTTGGCCTGCTTGAACACGGAGATCGCGCCGAACGCGGTGGTGCCGATCGACAGATACGTACCGGTCTTGGACTTCTTGAAGCCCTTGGCCTTGTTCAGTGCGCTCACAGCGACGGTGCCTCCTCCAGCAGCGGGTGCCCCCACTTTTCCACGAAGGCGGCCTCGACGGCGGCTCCCACCTTGTACAGGCGGTCGTCCTTCATGGCGGGGGCGATGATCTGCAGTCCGACGGGCAGGCCGTCCTCCGGCGCGAGGCCGCAGGGCAGCGACATGGCGGAGTTGCCCGCCAGGTTGGTCGGGATGGTGCACAGGTCGGCCAGGTACATGGCCATCGGGTCGTCGGCGCGCTCGCCGATCGGGAAGGCGGTGGTCGGCGTGGTCGGGGAGACGATCACGTCGACCTGCTCGAACGCCTTCTCGAACTCCTGCGTGATGAGCGTACGGACCTTCTGGGCGCTGCCGTAGTACGCGTCGTAGTAGCCGGAGCTGAGCGCGTACGTACCCAGGATGATGCGGCGCTTGACCTCGTCGCCGAAGCCGGCCTCGCGGGTGAGCGCGGTGACGTCCTCGGCGGACTTCGTGCCGTCGTCGCCGACGCGCAGGCCGTAGCGCATGGCGTCGAACCGGGCGAGGTTCGAGGAGCACTCGGAGGGCGCGATCAGGTAGTACGCCGACAGGGCGAGGTCGAAGGACGGGCAGTCCAGCTCCACGACGGTGGCGCCGAGCGACGTGAGCAGCTCGACGGACTCGTTGAAGCGCTGGACGACACCGGCCTGGTAGCCCTCGCCGGAGAACTGCTTCACGACGCCTACGCGCATGCCCTGTACGGAGCCGTTGCGCGCCGCCTCGACGACCGGCGGGACCGGGGCGTCGATGGACGTCGAGTCCAGCTCGTCGTGGCCGGCGATGGCCTCGTGCAGCAGCGCGGCGTCGAGGACGGTGCGGGCGCAGGGGCCGCCCTGGTCCAGGGAGCTGGAGAAGGCGACCATGCCGTAGCGGGAGACGCCGCCGTAGGTGGGCTTGACGCCGACCGTGCCGGTGACGGCCGCGGGCTGGCGGATGGAGCCGCCGGTGTCCGTGCCGAGGGTGAGGGGGGCCTCGTAGGCGGCGAGGGCGGCGGCGGAGCCGCCACCGGAGCCGCCGGGGATGCGGGTGAGGTCCCAGGGGTTGCCGGTCGGGCCGAAGGCGCTGTTCTCGGTGGAGGACCCCATGGCGAACTCGTCCATGTTGGTCTTGCCGAGGATGACGACGTCGGCGGCCTTCAGCTTCTTGGTGACCGTCGCGTCGTACGGCGGGATCCAGCCCTCGAGGATCTTGGAACCGACCGTGGTCGGGATGCCCTCGGTGGTGAAGATGTCCTTGAGCGCGACGGGGACGCCGGCCAGCGGGCCGAGCTTCTCGCCCTTGGCGCGCTTCTCGTCGACGGCGCGGGCCTGCGCGAGGGCGCCCTCCCGGTCGACGTACAGGAAGGCGTGCACCTTCTCGTCGACGGCGTCGATACGGGCCAGGTGGGCCTCGGTGACCTCGACGGCCGTCAGTTCGCCGGAGGCGATCTTCGACGCGATCTCGGCGGCGGTGAGCTTGATGATGTCCGTCATGTTCTTTAGTCCTCCCCCAGGATCTGCGGCACCTTGAAACGCTGCTGCTCCTGGGCGGGGGCGCCCGAGAGCGCCTGCTCGGGGGTGAGCGACGGACGGACCTCGTCCGCGCGCATGACGTTCGTCAGCGGCAGCGGGTGCGAGGTCGGCGGTACGTCTTGGTCGGCGACCTCCGAGACGCGGGCGACCGCGCCGATGATGTCGTCGAGCTGTCCGGCGAAGTGGTCGAGCTCCTCGGCCTTCAGCTCCAGACGTGCAAGGCGGGCGAGGTGGGCGACCTCCTCGCGCGTGATGCCAGGCATGCGGCGATCCTCAGGGGTGAGTTTGCGGGTTGTGGCCCCAATCCTATGGGTCGGGGTGGCATGGCCGTTAAACGGTTTCCCTGACGGGCTCCGGCGGGGCGCCCGGCAGCCACCCCCGGCGCTCCGCGACGGACCGAGCCCGGCCGGACCGAGCCCGGCCGGACAACCACCGGCCGGCTACTTGACCACGTGCCCCGAGGACTCCCCCACGTCGGAGCCTTCAGCGAGCGCCGCCTCCTCCGCCGCCAGGTCCACGGGGCGCCGCCATCCACGGGACCCCCGCGCCCGCAGCCACGCGGTCGTCTCCTCCGGAGGCATCGCCGCGGCGACCAGCCAGCCCTGGACCGCGTCGCACCCGAGGTCCCGCAGCCGCTCCCACGTCTCGTCGTCCTCGACGCCCTCGGCGACGACGAGCAGCCCCAGCGAGTGCGCGAGGTCCACCGTGCAGCGGACGATCTCCGCGTCCTCGTTGTCGACGGCGAGCCGCGCCACGAAGGAACGGTCGATCTTCAGCTCGCTGACGGGCAGCCGCCGCAGGTGGACCAGCGAGGAGTACCCCGTGCCGAAGTCGTCGAGCGACATCTTGACGCCGTGGCCGGTGAGCCCGGCCAGGGTGTCCGCGGCGCGCTGCGGGTCCTCCAGGAGCACGTGCTCCGTTATCTCCAGCTGGAGCGCCCCCGCGGGGACCCCGTGCCGGGCCAGGCGCGCCGCGACCGCGCCCGCGAAGCCCGGCGTGTGGACGTCGCGCGGCGAGACGTTCACGGCGACCGGGACCTTCAGGCCCTGCGCCTGCCACTTGGCCACCTGGCCGAGCGCCGACTCCAGGACGTACTCCGTCAGGTGCGGCATGAGGCCGGACGATTCGGCGATGGCGATGAACTCGTCCGGCGGCACCTTGCCGCGCTCGGGGTGCACCCAGCGCACCAGCGCTTCGAGGCCCGCGACCTTGCCGTCGAAGCGGACCTTGGGCTGGTAGTGCAGTTCGACGTCGCCCGCGTCCAGCGCCCGCCGCAGGTCGCCGAGGAGCCCGAGCCGGTCCGGAGTGTTGGAGTCCCGCTTGGACTCGTACACCTCGACGCCCGTGCGGTCCCGCTTCGCCTGGTACATCGCCACGTCCGCCCGGCGCAGGAGCCCTTCCGCGTCGAGCGCGTGGTCGGGGAAGACGGCGAGGCCCGCGCTGGCCTCCAGGACGAGGGTGAGGCCGTCGAGGTCGAGCGGTGAGCCGAGGGCCGCGACCAGTTGGCGTGCCACGCGCGTGGCGGACGTCGTGGAGTCGGCGATGGGGAGCAGCACGGCGAACTCGTCGCCGCCGAGCCGGGCCGCCTCCGCGCCGCGCGGCAGCGCGAGCCGCAGCCGGTCCGCGATCTGCAGCAGCAGCCGGTCACCGGCGAGATGCCCGAGGGTGTCGTTGACCGACCGGAAGCGGTCCATGTCGATCAGCATCAGGGCGGACCGTGCCCCGATCCGCTCGGCGTCGTCGAGTGCCGTCCAGGTCCGCTCCAGCAGCCACTGCCGGTTGGGCAGTCCGGTGAGCGGGTCCCTCAGCTGCTCCTCGGCCCGGGCGCGGGCGATCCACAGAGTGGAGTCGAGCGCGACCAGCGGGATCGCGAAGAGGGGCAGCAGGATCGGCAGGGAGATGGCCACCACACAGATCAGCGGTGCGATGCCGAGCAGTGCGATGCCGAGAAGACCTTGTCTGACCAGGGCCGTTCGGGTGACGGTCGGCAGGGCGCCGGTGCGCGGCGCGTGGACGTACCAGAGCAGTACGCGGGTGACGACGAGGTAGGCGACGGCGACCAGGGCCACCTCGGGGGCGGTGTACAGGTCCCAGGTCTCGGGCAGCCAGGGCGATTCGGCCGTCGGTGAGGTGCCGAACGCGGTCAGGGTGAGCGCGCCCGCGCCGATGCCGAGGATGTCGACCGCGCCGTGCAGCACGCCCTGGCGCCAGCGGTGTCTGCGCGCGACGCCGACGAGGACGACAACGGTGAGGCTGACCATTCCGGCGGGCACCCATCCGTACAGCAGGAGTACGGCGACGGTGAGCGCCCCGCCGGAGCCCGTGCCGCCCCACCAGCGGTCCCGGCCGAGGGCGACGAGGTGGCCGACGATGAGTCCGGTGAGGACGGCGAGGGACCAGCCGGCCGTGCCGGAGGGGAACAGCGTGTGCCGGCCCGTGAAGGCCTGGAAGAAGCCCGTGCCCAGCAGGATCGCGGCCGCCGTCACGACCAGGACGGGCAGCAGCGGCCAGGGGTCGCGAGGGTCTTCCTCGGTGGGGCCGCCCACCAGGGCCACGGCGCTCTCCGTGCCGTGTCCGGTGGGAGGGGCGGTCCAGGCCCGCTCACGGGGTTCGATGACGGTGCTCAGCGTCCCGGCCGCCGTCCCGCCCGTGGTGCCCGGGTCGGCGGTCCGCACGGTACGGCGGCCGCGCAGCCAGGTGCCCGGCGCGCGCCACCGGCGCGCGCGCAGCGGTGAGTCTGGGGCGGCGCTCTCGGTCGGTTCCATTCCCGTCCCTCTCACAGCCGGCGGTGCCCACGCCAAACGGACTCGGCCCAAAGGCGGCCGGGTCCGAAAATCCGTCCCCGCGCTCTCGACGAGCAAGGGGATGCACTGCTCCCGAACTCGTGCCGAGCAGGGGATGCCCCCTTCCATGCTCTTGTTGAGCAGGAGATACCCCGTTCGCAGCGGGGCACGGCAGGCGCACACCTCAACAGTAGGCCGCAGAAGGCTTCCACGGGCAGCGGTCGACTACGGTTGCCCGAATGCGACCCGGCCACCCGTATGCATCTGGTATGCGCTGAACGGGTGGCCTTCAACCGCTACTCCTCGGTCGGGAGCGCGACTTCCCTCGCCGCGTCCGGTCCCTGTTCCAGCAGCACAACGAAGCCTTCCTCGTTGAGAACCGGAACCTTCACCTGCATCGCCTTGTCGTACTTCGAACCCGGGTTGTCCCCCACGACCACGAAGGACGTCTTCTTCGAAACGGAACCGGTCACCTTCGCACCCCGAGTCTGCAGCGCCTCTTTCGCGCCATCCCGGGTGTAGTGCTCAAGCGTTCCGGTGACGACGACCGTGAGGCCCTCCAGGGGGCGGGGGCCCTCGTCCTCGCCGCTCGTCTCCTCCTCCATGCGCACCCCGGCCGCCCGCCACTTGCGGAGGATCTCGCGGTGCCACTCCTCGGCGAACCACTGTTTGAGGGAGGCGGCGATGATCGGGCCCACGCCCGCCACGTCCGACAGCTCCTTCTCGGTGGCCTGCTCGATACGGTCGATGGAGCGGAACTCGCGGGCCAGCGCCTCGGCGGCCACCGGGCCGACGTGCCGGATCGAGAGCCCCGTGAGGACGCGGGCGAGCGGGCGCTCCTTGGCCGCCGCGATGTTCTCCAGCATGGCGAGGGTGTTCTTCTTCGCCTCGCCCTGCTGGTTGGCGAAGAAGGCGACGACCTTCTCCTCGCCGGTCTTGGGGTCGCGCTTGGGCAGACCGGAGTCCTGGTCGAGGACGTAGGACTTGATGGGGAGCAGCTCCTCGACCTTCAGGTCGAAGATGTCGCCCTCGTCGAGGATCGGCGGCTCGGCGGGCTCCAGGGGCCTGGTCAGCGCGGCCGCGGCGACGTACCCGAAATTCTCGATGTCCAGGGAATTGCGGCCCGCGAGGTAGAAGAGACGTTCGCGCAACTGGGCCGGGCACGACTGGGCGTTGGGGCAGCGGAGGTCGATGTCGGCCTCCTTCATGGGCCGCAGCGCCGTGCCGCACTCGGGGCACTCGGCGGGCATCTCGAACTCCCGCTCGGTGCCGTCCCGCAGGTCCACGACGGGGCCGAGGATCTCCGGGATGACGTCACCGGCCTTGCGGATGACGACGGTGTCCCCGATGAAGACGCCCTTCTTCTTCACCACGTCCTGGTTGTGCAGGGTCGCGAACTCGACCTCGGAGCCCGCTACGGTGACGGGCTCCAGCTGGGCGTACGGCGTGACGCGGCCGGTGCGGCCGACGCCGACGCGGATGTTGATGAGTTTGGTGTTGGCCTCTTCGGGCGCGTACTTCCAGGCGATCGCCCAGCGCGGGGCACGCGAGGTGGAGCCGAGGCGGCCCTGGAGCGGGATCTCGTCGAGCTTGACGACGACACCGTCGATCTCGTGCTCCACGGAGTGGCGGTGCTCTCCGAAGTACGCGATGAAGTCCTGGATGCCCTGGAGGTCGTCGACGACCTTGTTGTGCTGGGCGGTGGGCAGGCCCCACTCGTGCAGCAGCTCATAGGCGTGGCTGAGGCAGTCGATGTCGAAGCCCTCGCGGGCGCCGATGCCGTGCACGACCATGTGCAGCGGGCGGGTGGCGGTGACGCGCGGGTCCTTCTGGCGCAGTGAACCCGCCGCCGCGTTGCGCGGGTTGGCGAAGGGCTTGTCGCCCGCCTCCACCAGGCGGGCGTTCAGCTCGTCGAACTTCTCCATCGGGAAGAAGACCTCGCCGCGGATCTCCACCAGGGCGGGGACGCGGTCGCCCTTGAGGCGCTGCGGGATGTCGGCGATCGTACGGACGTTCGGCGTGATGTCCTCGCCGGTGCGGCCGTCGCCGCGGGTGGCGGCGCGGGTCAGCTTGCCGTGCTCGTACGTGAGGTTGACGGCGAGGCCGTCGACCTTCAGCTCGCACAGGAAGTGGTGGTCCGGGGTGCCGACATCCTTGGCGACGCGGTCCACCCAGGCGGCGAGCTTCTCGTCGTCGAAGGCGTTGTCGAGGGAGAGCATGCGCTCGCGGTGCTCGACCGCCGTGAACTCCGTCTCGTACGAACCGGAGACCTTCTGGGTGGGTGAGTCCGGCGTCCTGAGCTCCGGATACTTCTCCTCCAGGGCTTCGAGGGAACGCAGGAGCCTGTCGAACTCGGCGTCGCTGACGACCGGCTGGTCCTTCACGTAGTACCGGAAGCGGTGCTCCTCGATCTGTTCGGCCAGCTGGGCATGGTGATCCCGTGCCTCGGCGGGCACAGAGCCTTGCTGTTCGACAGCCACCGTTTCGTCCTCCCGTTACGTCATACCCAATTACTCAGGGTTGTCTGCGAGCGATCTCGCCGCTTTGACGCAGTGGGCGAGCGCCGCGCGCGCGTACGCGGGTGAAGCCCCCGCGAGTCCGCACGACGGAGTGACCGTGACCGACTCCGCGAGCGATCCCGGATTCAGCCCCAGCCTGCGCCACAACGTCCTGACACCCATGACGCTACCGGCAGGGTCTGACAATCGGCCGTCCACGCCCGGCACCACACCGGCGAAGAGCTTCGTGCCGCCCTCGACGGTCTCGCCGATCACCTCGTCGTCACGCTCGGTGAGAAGTGAGGCGTCGAACGAGATCGCATGGGCGCCGGCGCGGCGCAGCAGCGCGAACGGCACGTCCGGCGCGCAGGAGTGCACAACCGTCGGGCCGTACCCCTCCTGGACGGCCAGGACGTCCCGCAGGGTGTCCTCCACGACCTGCCGGTCCACGGCGCGGTGGGTGCGGTACTCGCTGGCGGTCTTGATGTGGCCGCGCAGCACGGCGATGAGCGAGGGCTCGTCGAGCTGCAGCACCACCTGCGCGCCCGGCACCCTGCGGCGCACGTCGGCGAGGTGCTCGCGCAGGCCCTCGGCGAGCGATCCGGCGAGGTCGCGGCAGGCGCCCTGGTCGGAGAGGGCGACCTCGCCGTTGCGCAGCTCCAGGGCGGCGGCGAGCGTCCAGGGGCCGACGGCCTGGACCTTCAGCGGTCCCTCGTACCCCTGGGTGAACTCCTCGAAGGCGTCGAGGTCCTCGCCGAGCCAGGCCCTGGCCCGTTTGGTGTCGCGCCCGGGGCGGTCGCCGATGCGCCAGCCGCTGGGCTCCACGCGCGCGTACAGGTCGACGAGCATGCCGACGGTACGGCCGATCATATCGGCGCCGGGTCCGCGCGCGGGCAGCTCGGCGAGGTACGGGATGCCCTCCTCGGGCCCGTCGAAGCTGCCGGTGACGGTCTTCGCGGCCTCGCGGGCGTCCCCGCCGGGCATGGACCCGACGCCGGTCGCCGGGCCCCAGGTGAATGTGTCGTCGGTGAACGTGTCGCTCATCGGCCCGGCCGCACCGTCAGGTCGTTGACCTCCGCGTCGCGCGGCAGGTCCAGGGCCATGACGATCGTGGTGGCGACCGACTCGGGGTCGATGAAGCGGGAGGGGTCGTACTCCTTGCCCTCCTGCTGGTGCACCTTGACCTGCATGGCGCTCGCCGTGCGGCCGGGGTAGACCGAGGTGACGCGGACGCCGTTGCCGTGCTCCTCCTGGCGCAGGGAGTCGGCGAGCGCCTTCAGGCCGTGCTTGGAGGCGGCGTACGCGGACCAGTCGGCGTTGGCGGTCAGACCCGCGCCCGAGTTGACGAACACCACGTGCCCCTGGCAGACCCGGAGTTGGGGCAGGAAGTGACGGGTCAGCTCGGCGGGGGCGATGAGGTTGACGTTGAGCTGGTGGCGCCAGGCCTTGGGGGTCAGCTCACCGACCGGGCCGAGGTCGACGACGCCCGCGATGTGCAGGAGGGAGTCCACGCGCGCGGGCAGCGACTGGTGCCCGAAGGCCCAGGAGAGCTTGTCGGGCTCGGACAGGTCGCCCACGAGCGTGCTCGCCCCGGGGAACCGGGCGGCGAGCTCCTTGGCGCGGCCCGCGTCCCGCGCGTGCAGGACGAGGTCGTCGCCGCGTGCGTGCAGGCGGCGGGCGACGGCCGCGCCGATGCCGGAGCCGGCCCCGGTGATCACATGTGTTGCCATACCCGCCATGCTCGCATCACCGGGTGCCGTGTGATTCCTCCAGGTAGGCCAGCGCGCCCACCGGCTCCTCGGCGAAGAAGACCAGGTCGGTCAGCGGCAGGGGCAGGAAGCCCTCGTCCTCCATGCGCCGGAACTGTTCCTTGAGGCCGTCGTAGAAGCCCGCGGAGTTCAGCAGGACCACCGGCTTGGTGTGCTTGCCGTGCTTCTTGAGCTCCAGGATCTCGGTGGCCTCGTCGAGCGTGCCGGTACCGCCGACCATGATCACGACCGCGTCGGCCTTCTCCAGGAGGAGCGCCTTGCGCTCGGCGAGGTCGCGCGCGATCACCATCTCGTGGGGCTCGGTGACGGCCCTGGCCTTGGCCGCGAGGAAGTCGACGGAGACACCGACGAGCCGCCCGCCCGCCTCGTCGACACCGTCCGCCACGACCTTCATCAGGCCGCTCTCCGAACCGCCCCACACCAGGGTGTGCCCGCCCTTGCCGAGCAGTTCGGCGAACTCCCGCGCGGGGCGGGTGTAACGGTCGTCGAGGTCGGCGGCGGAGAGGAAGACGCAAATGTTCATGCGCCCACGGTACGGTCCGACTCTGACAGCACCTGCCGAGGAGGACATGCCGTGACCAAGGGACACCGGATCACCGTCGAGCAGGGCACGGACCACGTGCGCGTGGTGCACGACGGCCAGGTCGTGGCGGAGAGCCGCCGTCCGCTGCTGCTGCGCGAGACGGGCTACCCCGTACGCCACTACCTGCCTCCGGAGGACGTGCGTACGGATCTGCTGACGCCGTCCGCGACGACCACGCACTGCCCCTTCAAGGGCACGGCTTCCTACTGGTCGCTGCCGGGCGCGCAGGACGCGGTGTGGGCGTACCGGGAGCCGAAGCCGGAGGTGGCGGCCGTCAAGGACCACTACTGCTTCTACGACGCGGAGATCACCGCACAGCAGGGATAGCCACGGGGGCGACAGGGCCAGTCACCGGATGGCGGCGGCGAACGTCTTGCGGTAGGCCGCCGGTGAGACGCCGAGCACCGCACGCATGTGCTGGCGCAGGGAGTTGCCGGTGCCCAACCCCGCCCGGTGGGCGACCACGTCCACGGGCAGATCGCTCGACTCCAGGAGCTGGCGGGCCAGTTCGATGCGCTGAGTGGTCAGCCAGCGCCCGGGAGGCATGCCGACCTCCTCCTGGAAGCGGCGCGTGAAGGTCCGCAGGCTCATGCGCGCGTGGGCGGCCAGCTCGCCCAGGGGCAGGGGCTCCTGGAGCCGTTCGAGGGCCCACGCGCGCGTGGCGGCCGTCGTGGCGAGCGTGGGCTCGGGGACGGGCCGTTCGATGTACTGCGCCTGCCCGCCCTCGCGCCAGGGCGGGACCACACAGAAGCGGGCGACGCGGTGGGCGACGGCGCTGCCGTGGTCGCGGCGCAGCAGGTGCAGGCAGAGGTCGATGCCCGCGCCGACACCGGCCGCCGTCAGGAGGTCGCCGTCCCTCGCGGCGCTCACCGCCTGGCAGGGCCTCATCGAGACGGCCGGGCTGCGCGCCGGACAGCGGGTGCTGATCCACGCGGCCGCCGGCGGCGTGGGACACCTCGCCGTGCAGATCGCCAAGGCGCGGGGCGCGTACGTCATCGGAACCGCCCGCGAGGAGAAGCACGAGTTCCTGCGCGGACTCGGCGCGGACGAAGTCGTCGACTACGCGCGCGTGGACTTCGCCGAGGCGGTCAGCGACGTGGACGTGGTCCTCGACGGCGTGGGCGGCGCGTACGGCACGCGCTCCCTGGCCGTCCTGCGCCCCGGCGACCACCTGGTGACGCTGCCCGACCCGGGCGGCCTGCCGGACCCGGCACGGGCCGCGGAACTCGGCGTGCACGCCGGCTGGACGGTCGTAGAACCGGACCGCCTGGGCCTCCTGGAGATCGCCCGTCTGGTGGACGAGGGCAAGCTCCGCGTCGAGATCGACACGGTGCTGCCCCTGGAGGACGCCGCGAAGGCCCACGCGTACGGCGAGCAGGGCCGCACGCAGGGCAAGATCGTCCTGCGGGTCCACTGATCAACTGGGCTGCTGATCAGGCCACGAGGGCGGGCGGTGGCGTTTGACGGAGGGCCAGCTCGAACCACATGGTCTTGCCGCCCGGCCCGTACGGCCCCTCCCCTATGCCTGGACACCGTGGAGGTGGACTCACCAATCGGCGCTGTCTTCTTCGACTCCCCCACCCAACTGGCCAACTTCCGTCGCCGTCTGGACTTGGTCGAACGGGTGGCGTTGAATCCGAGTGAGTCGAGGAACCGAATCCTCGAAATCGCCGGAGATCTGTAGAGGTACCCGTTTTGTCCGAGCTGAAGTGGCGCAAGTCCTCGTTCTCGGAGGCTTCTGGCAACGCATGCGTCGAGATAGCCGCGACCGCCCCCGAGGGCATCGCCCTCCGCGAAAGCGACAGCCCGGCCGACGTACTGACGACGGACCGGGCCGCGCTGGGGGCGCTGGTGCGGAGTCTCAAGGCGGCGTACGTCTTCGAGTGACCGGTGTGCGAGCCTTCGACCGCGCGGGGCCCGGTCAGACCGCCGCCGTCACCCGCTCCGTAGTGGCGATCGTCGCCGAGCCCACCACGCGCGTGCCGTCGTACAGCACGATCGCCTGGCCGGGGGCCACGCCCCGGACCGGCTCGGTGAAGGAGACCCGCAGCTCCGAGCCGTCGACCAGCTCGGCGGTGACCTCCGTCTCGCCGCCGTGGGCCCGCAGCTGCGCCGTGTACGTGCCGGGGCCGGAGGGGGCCGCCCCGCACCAGCGGGGCTTGATGGCCGTCAGGGCGGAGACGTCCAGGGCCGCGGCCGGGCCCACCGTCACCGTGTTGTTCACCGGGGAGATGTCCAGGACGTACCGCGGCTTGCCGTCGGGGGCCGGGGTGCCGATCCGCAGGCCCTTGCGCTGGCCGATCGTGTAGCCGTACGCCCCCTCGTGGGTGCCCAGGATCTCCCCGGACTCGTCGACGATGTCGCCCTCCGCCTTGCCGAGGCGGGCGGCGAGGAAGCCCTGGGTGTCGCCGTCGGCGATGAAGCAGATGTCGTGGCTGTCGGGCTTCTTGGCGACGGCGAGGCCGCGCTCCTCGGCCTCCGCGCGGATCTCCTCCTTGGTGGTGAGCGTGTCACCGAGGGGGAACATCGCGTGGGCGAGCTGACGGTCGTCCAGGACCCCGAGGACGTAGCTCTGGTCCTTGGCCATGTCGGAGGCGCGGTGCAGCTCGCGCGTGCCGTCGTCGTTCACGACGACCGTGGCGTAGTGGCCGGTCACCACCGCGTCGAAGCCGAGCGCCAGGGCCTTGTCCAGGAGCGCGGCGAACTTGATCTTCTCGTTGCAGCGCAGGCACGGGTTGGGGGTGCGCCCCGCCTCGTACTCGGCGACGAAGTCGTCGACCACGTCCTCGCGGAACCGCTCGGCGAGGTCCCACACGTAGAACGGGATGCCGATGACGTCCGCGGCGCGGCGGGCGTCGCGCGAGTCCTCGATGGTGCAGCAGCCCCGCGCGCCCGTGCGGAACGACTGCGGGTTCGCCGAGAGCGCGAGGTGCACTCCCGTCACGTCGTGTCCCGCCTCGGCGGCGCGGGCGGCGGCGACGGCGGAGTCCACGCCGCCGGACATGGCGGCCAGGACACGGAGGGGGCGCGGGGAGGGCTGCGGGGTCTCGGTCAAAGTCATAGCTCTAACAGAGTACGGGCCCGCGGGAACCGGATGCCCGTGAGTAAGCGTTGACGATCATATGGGGGAACCAGAGGGGCAGAAGCCGGGAAGCCGCGGAGTCAGCCGGCGCACCCTGCTGATCGGCGGCGGGGTGGCCGCCGCCGGCACGGCCATGCTCGCCCGGGACGATCTTGGGCGGCTGTGGTGGCGGATGCCCGGCGTGGTCAAGAAGCGCAAGGAGGGCGAGGTCGACACCCGGGGCGCCCAGTGGATAGCCGCGTCGGACTACAACTGGCGGCGCGCGGACCGCCCCGACGACTACGACATCGACCGCGTCGTCATCCACGTCGTCCAGGGGGGCTACGACACGGCGCTGCGCGTCTTCAAGGATCCGGGGCACGGCGCCGCCACGCACTACGTGGTGCGCAAGGACGGGCACGTGGCGCAGATGATCCGCGAGCTGGACGTGGCGTTCCACGCGGGCAACAGGAGCTACAACGAACGCAGCATCGGCATCGAGCACGAGGGCTTCGTCGACAAGAAGTCGTCGTTCACGGACAAGATGTACACCGCCTCCGCCGCGCTGACCGCCGGGATATGCGAGCGGTACGACATCCCGGTGGACCGCGACCACATCATCGGGCACGTCGAGGTGCCGGGCACGGACCACACGGATCCCGGCCCGCACTGGGACTGGGACCGGTACATGCGCCTGGTGCGGGCCGCCGCGCGCGAAGGTCCCGGGAGGACCGCGAAGAAGGCCTAGCTCAGGCCCGCCGACCGCGCCCGCTCCACCGCCGGGCCGATCGCCGCGGCCACCGCGTCGACGTCCGCCCTCGTCGACGTGTGGCCGAGGGAGAAGCGGAGCGTGCCGCGCGCCAGGTCGGGGTCGGTGCCCGTGGCGAGCAGGACGTGGCTGGGCTGGGCGACGCCCGCCGTGCACGCCGACCCGGTGGAGCACTCGATGCCCTGCGCGTCGAGCAGCAGCAGCAGGGAGTCGCCCTCGCAGCCGGGGAAGGTGAAGTGCGCGTTGGCGGGCAGTCGGCCCGTCGGCGACGGGTCGCCGCCGAGGATCGCCTCGGGGACCGCCGAGCGGACCGCGGCCACCAGGTCGTCGCGGAGCGCGCCGATCCCGGCGGCGAACCGCTCGCGGTGCTCGGCGGCGTACTCCCCGGCGACGGCGAAGGCGGCGATGGCGGGCACATCGAGGGTCCCGGAGCGCACATGCCGCTCCTGGCCGCCGCCGTGCAGCACGGGCACGGGGCTGTACTCGCGGCCGAGCAGCAGCGCGCCGATGCCGTACGGCCCGCCGATCTTGTGCCCGGAGACGGTCATCGCGGCGAGCCCGGAGGCGCCGAAGTCGACGGGGATCTGGCCGTAGGCCTGTACGGCGTCGGCGTGCAGCGGGATGCCGAACTCGGCGGCGACGTCGGCCAGTTCACGGACGGGCTGGATCGTGCCGATCTCGTTGTTGGCCCACATGACGGTGGCCAGGGCGACGTCGTCGGGGTTCCGCTCGATCGCCGCACGCAGCGCGTCGGGGTGGACGCGGCCGTACGAGTCGACCGGCAGGTACTCGACGGTGGCGCCCTCGTGCTCCCCGAGCCAGTGGACGGCGTCGAGGACGGCGTGGTGTTCGACGGGGCTGGCGAGAACGCGGGTGCGGGCCGGGTCCGCGTCGCGGCGGGCCCAGTACAGGCCCTTCACGGCGAGGTTGTCGGCCTCGGTGCCGCCGGAGGTGAAGACCACCTCGCTGGGGCGTGCGCCGAGCGACTCGGCGAGCGTCTCGCGGGCCTCCTCGACGGTACGGCGCGCCCTGCGGCCCGCCGCGTGCAGCGAGGAGGCGTTGCCGGTGACGGCGATCTGCGCGGTCATCGCCGCGATCGCCTCCGGGAGCATCGGAGTGGTCGCTGCGTGGTCGAGGTAGGCCATGGTGCGCACGATTCTACGAGCCGCGCGGCACCGGACGACCCCGCGGTATCAGCCTCCGAGACCCCAGGACACGGTGTTGTCCATCGAGACCAGCGCGGCGAGGACGATCAGGTCGGCCACACCGAGCCCGAGTCCCAGCAGCGCACGGCCCCTTCGGGCGGTGCCGCGCCACAGGGCGACGCTCGCGAGGACGATCGCGACGGGGCCGAGAAAGATGTTCAGGACGAGCAGCCCGAGAAGGCCGCAGACGAAGGAGGCGACGGCCATGCCGTCGGTGTCGCGGCGTCCGGTGGGGCGTTCGGCACGGGTTTCAGTACGGGCCTCGGTGCGGGCCTCGGTGCGGGCCTCGGTGCGGGTTTCACTACTGGCCTCAGTACGGGCTTCAGTACCGCGTTCGGTGGTGAGTGCCATGGTCCGACTCCTTGCAGGTGGAGTTGCCGTGCGGATCTGGGGCGATGGCCGCTCAGTGGTGACG
This sequence comes from Streptomyces sp. NPDC003379, assembly GCF_053589195.1. Lineage (NCBI taxonomy): Bacteria > Bacillati > Actinomycetota > Actinomycetes > Kitasatosporales > Streptomycetaceae > Streptomyces > Streptomyces sp. NPDC003379. The sequence goes on from NZ_JBSFRK010000025.1 coordinate 57,244, forward strand.
CGTGCCGCGCTCGCGGATCGCGAAGACGACCAGCCATACGCCGATGACCGCGGCGGCGACGAGAGTGACCGGCAGCGGGGTGTGGGCCACGGAACCCATGGCGACACCCAGCAGGAGCAGGGCGGCGACAAGGAAGATCACGAGAGATTCCTCTCCGGTTCGGTGAACGCTTGTGGTAACAACTGTTCACTGACTTACAGAGTACCCCCTCCGCGCTTTCAAAACTCGGAGAACAGTTGTTGACTGCATGGCATGAGTCACACGCTCGGCGTCCGGCAGGCCCAGAAGCAGAAGACCCGGCAGGCGCTCCTCGACGCGGCGCTCCAGCTGCTTGAGGAGCAGAGCCTCAGCAGCCTGGGCCTGCGCGAGGTCACCCGCGCCGTGGGTGTCGCCCCCACCGCCTTCTACCGGCACTTCCGCGACACGGCCGACCTGGGCGTGGCCCTCGTCGAGGAGGCGCTCGGCAGCCTGCACACCGCGCTCACCGCCCTGCTCGCCGCGACCGGCGACCGCGCGGGAGAGGACGACGGGGAGGAGCGCATCGCGGCCACCGTCGAACTGATCGCCGCGTACGTCCGCGCCCACCCCGCCCACGTCCGCTTCATCGCCCGCGAGCAGCACGGCGGCGTGCAGTCGGTGCGCGCCGCGATAGGCGGCCAACTCGCGCTGTTCGCGGAGGAAGTGAAGGATCAGTTCGCCAGGGAACCGGAGGCGGCAGGCTGGGCCGAGGACGATCTGCTGATGCTCGCCGGGATGTACGTCGACCACATGGTCATGACCGCGTCCGCGCTCCTGGAGGCGGGGCGGGACCCGCGGGCCGCCGAGCGGGTGGCGGCCACGGCGCGCCGACAGCTGCGGCTCGTCAGCCTCGGCCGCCGCCACTGGCTGGACGAGCGCTGACACCGGCCGATCCCGAACACCGGCCGATCCCGAAGACCGGCCGATCCCGAAGACCGGCCGACCCCGAACACCGACCGACCCCGAGCATCGACCGGCCCGGAACACCGACCCCCTCCGGCGCAAGCGGCGGCTCCTCGACTCCCACGTAAGGGGCAACTAACCTCTACGCTCATGACGATCGCCGACGACACCTGGACCCTCGACCGCACCTTCCCCAGCTCCTCGGGCGCCGTCCGCTGGGCCGCGCTCGGCCCCGCCGACGCCCCGCCCGTCGTACTCGTGCACGGCACGCCCTTCTCGTCGTACGTCTGGCGGGGCGTCGCCCGGGCCCTCGCGCGTGAACACCGCGTGTACGTATGGGACTTGGCCGGATATGGCGCATCGGAGATGCGGGAGGGGCAGGACGTCTCGCTCGCCGCGCAGGGCCGCGTCCTGACCGAGCTGCTCGACCACTGGGGTCTTGAGCGGCCCGCCGTCCTCGCCCACGACTTCGGCGGCTGCGTCGCCCTGCGCGCGCGGCTGCTGCACGGCGCCCGCTACGACCGTCTCGCCCTCGTCGACCCGGTGGCCCTCGCCCCCTGGGGCTCCCCCACCTACCGGCTCCTCGGCGCGCACCCCGACGTCTTCGCGCAGCTGCCACCCGGCCTGCACGAAGCGCTCGTACGCGAGTACGTGGGCTCGGCGAGCCACCGCGGTCTGCACCCGGCGGTGCTCGACCGGCTGGTGGCGCCCTGGTGCACGGACGAGGGCAGGCCCGCCTTCTACCGGCAGATCGAGCAGAACGACCAGCGCTACACCGACGAGATCCAGGGCAGGTACGGCGAGCTGGACCTGCCCGTGCTGATCTGCTGGGGCGCCGACGACACCTGGATCCCGGTGGAGCGCGGCCATGAACTGGCCAAGGCGATCCCAGGTGCCGAGCTTCACGTGATCGACGGCGCGGGACATCTCGTACAGGAGGACGCGCCCGCCGAACTCACCGGGGAGCTGGCGCGTTTTCTCCAGGACCGGCTGCCTCAGGAGGGCCGTACAGCGGTCCGTACAGCGGTTCGTACGGCGGGCCGTACAGCGCGATGACCGAGGCTGCGGCGCGGGCGAGTTCCTCGCGGATCTCCGGTGGCGAGAGCACCTCGACGTGATGGGTGAACGGCAGCAGCATCTTGGCGGCGCCCACCACCTCGTACGCGAGGCGCACCGTGATCCACTCGCTCACGCCGTCGTCCTCGGGGCGCTCGGCGAGCGCGTGGCCGTTGATGCGCAGGAACTGGTCGAAGCGGGCCCTGCGCACCCGGGCGGTCACCGCGATGCCACCCGGCCGCTCCTCCACCTGGCGTCTCAACACCGCCCATACGTCGGCCAGTTCGACGCCAGGCCGCCGCTGGGCCGGGGCGTCGGTGAGGGCCGCCGAGTGGACCCGGTCGACGCGGAAGAGACGCGGGGCGCCGCGCCGGTCCGCGACGAGGTACCAGACGCCCGCCTTGGACACCAGGCCGTACGGGTCGACGGTGTACGTCCTCGGCTGCGCGGCGCCGCTGTGCCGGTAGCGCAGCCGCAGCCGCCGGTCGGCGAAGACCGCGTCCTGGAGCGCCTCCAGGTCGACGCTCATGCGCGGCCCCGGCATCCAGCGCGAGGCGTCGACGAGGATGCGGCGGCTCGCCAGCTCGGCGGCGGGCCGGTGCGGTGCGGGCAGCGCGGCCATGACCTTGCGCAGCGCCGAGCCGAGCGCCTCGTCCAGGCCGAGTGCGGCGTGCGCGCCCTGCGCGGCGAGGACGAACAGCGCCCGCGACTCGTCGGCGGTCAGCCCCGTCACGTCGGTGCGGAAACCGGCGAGCAGCTCGATGCCGCCGTGCCGCCCCCGCTCGGCGTAGACCGGGACACCGGAGGCGGACAGGGCCTCGATGTCCCGGTAGATGGTGCGGACGGAGACTTCGAGCCGCTCGGCGAGCTCGTGCGCGGGCACCCGGCCGCGGGTCTGGAGCAGCAGCAGGATCGAGAGCAGCCGGTCAGCTTTCACGCCGTCCAGGATCCCCCACGGCCTGGCCTAGGAGAGCCGCGCCCGCGCGAGCTGGCGGGACTGCGCGACCAGGCGGTCCTCGCTGTCCCAGACCTCGGCGTCCTCCTCCAGGAAGCCGCCCGCGAGGTTCCGCGTGGTGATCGCGACGCGCAGCGGTCCGGGGGCCGGGCGGTGACGGACATGGACCGTCAGCTCCACGGTCGGGACCCAGCCGGTCAGGCCCATCTCGAAGGCGGTCGGCGGCAGCGCGTCCACCGCGAGCAGCAGCGACAGCGGGTCGGCGTCGCGGCCGTCCGCGAGACCGAACCAGGCGCGCATCTCGCCCTTGCCGGAGGGCTGCCCGAGCGCCCAGCCGAGCGTGGCGGGGTCCAGCTTGAGGAAGAGGCGGTCGGCGATGGCGGAGCTGCCGGGCACCGGGCGGTGGTCCGGGGCGTCCTGGGCGCCGAAGCACTGGTCGAGCGGCGGGATCGCGGGCGGCTCGGCAGTGGTGCGGACGTCGTCGGGCAGCGCGTCGAGGTCTCCGTACGAGGCGAGCACGCGGATGCGCTCGACCTCGCGGCCCTCCTCGTCGTACTGGAAGAGGGAGGCCTGTCCGGTGGAGAGCGACCGGCCGCCGCGCACCACGTCCGTGCGGACCACGGCGGGGCCGGGGCTCGACGCGGTGAGGTAGTGCGCCGAGATGGTGAAGGGGTCGGCGTGCGGCAGGGCGTCCGCGAGGGCGCGGCCGATGACGGCGAGGAGATAGCCGCCGTTGACGGCGCTGATGATCGTCCACCCCGCCGAGAGCTCGGTGTCGTAGACGCCGGGCTCGCGCCGGGTGACCGCGGTGTCGCGGTCGAACTCGCTGTCGCCGATGCGCGCGGGCACCGCTGCGGGAACTGTTGCTGCCGTTGCCATGGCAGCAACGTACAACATGTAATTACTGAGCGGTAGCTTTTTCTGTCGGTCCGGCAGAGCCCTGCTACGGCGTCTCCTCGACCTCCGCCTCCACGGCCGTCGACCGCCGGTGCCAGGCGCGCGGCGCCCGCCAGTGGTAGCGCAGCGCCAGCAACCGCAGGACGAACGTCGTCACGACGGCGAGGCCACTGGTGAAGGCCGTCAGCTCGTCGAAGCGGATGCACAGGGCGACCATCGTGGCGCCCACGATGGCGGGCACGGCGTACAGGTCGCGGTCCCAGCGGACCAGCGAGGGCACTTCGTTGGCGACGATGTCGCGCAGCACGCCGCCGCCCACCGCGGTCGCGAGCCCCAGGGTGGCCGACGCGGTGAGGCCGAGGCCGTAGTCGTACGCCTTGGTCGTGCCCGCGACGCAGAAGAGGCCGAGCCCCGCCGCGTCGAAGACGTTCACCGCGAGCTGGGTGCGCTCCACCTCCGGGTGGAGGAAGAAGACCAGCGCCGCCGCGAAGAGCGGCGTGATGAAGTATCCGAGGTCGGTGAAGGCGGCCGGCGGCACCGCCCCGATGACCAGGTCGCGGAAGAGCCCTCCGCCCAGCGCGGTGACCTCGGCGAGGACGGCGATGCCGAAGACGTCGAAGTTCTTGCGTACGGCGAGCAACGCGCCGGAGATCGCGAAGACGAAGATCCCCACGATGTCGAGCGCGTGCTGGACGGAAGGGCTGAACAGATCCTGGAGCACGCGCCATTCTTACCTGTGGCCGGGCGGGGCCCGTCGTGACCTTCACCGCGGCTTGAGGGTTTGCGCGCCCTGAACCCTATCCCCCACGGCTCCCTCGTCCGGAAAGTCTCACAGGGGATGTCAATGACAAGGTTGAAGCTCAGGCGACGCACGAGAGGGAGGAGCGCGGAAGCCATGAAGTTCCTGCTGGAGGTCGACATGGGCGAGAACGCGTTCGACGGGAAGGCCGCCGACGAGCTGGGCCGCATCCTGCGGTACTGGGGCGGCAACCTCGGGCACTACGCGCTGACGCCCGGCGACGGCGAGACGATCAGTGACTCCGCCTACCGGGAAGTGGGCCGCTGGAGCGTCGTCGCCGAGTGACGTGGGTCCCGGACACGCCGACGGGAGGGTGCGATCCCCTCGCACCCTCCCGTCGGCGGTCTTCCTACTTCTCTGCCTGCTTCCCGGTCGGCTTCGCGGAAGCCTCCGCCGCCGACTCCTCGGCCTTGGGGACCACCGTCACCACCTCGATCGCCTCCTTGGCGGCCGAGAGCAGCTTTGTGTCCTCGGGCGCCTGGTCCTCGGCGTTCTCCGGGTGGTGGCACGCCACCTGGTGCCCCGTGGCCAACGCGGCCAGCGGCGGCTCCTTCGTCGTGCAGATCTCCGTCGCCTTCCAGCACCGCGTGTGGAAGCGGCAGCCGGTGGGCGGGTCGATCGGCGAGGGGACGTCGCCGCGGAGCAGGATGCGCTCGCTCTTGACGCCGCGCCGCCTGGGGTCGGGCACCGGCACGGCGGAGAGCAGCGCCTTCGTGTACGGGTGCATCGGCGTGGAGTAGAGGTCCTTGCGGTCCGCCAGCTCCACGATCTTGCCGAGGTACATCACCGCGATGCGGTCCGAGACGTGCCGGATGACCGACAGGTCGTGCGCGATGATCACGTACGTCAGGCCCAGCTCGTCCTGGAGGTCGTCCAGGAGGTTGACCACCTGGGCCTGAATGGAGACGTCGAGCGCCGAGACCGGCTCGTCCGCCACCACCAGCTTCGGCCGCAGGGCGAGCGCCCGCGCGATGCCGATGCGCTGGCGCTGACCGCCGGAGAACTCGTGCGGGTAGCGGTTGTAGTGCTCGGGGCTGAGCCCGACGCGCTCCAGCATCTCCTGCACGGTCTTCTTCACGCCGCCCTCGGGCTTGACGCCCTGGAGCTTGAAGGGCGCGCCGACGATCGTGCCGATGGTGTGCCGCGGGTTCAGCGACGAGTACGGGTCCTGGAAGATCATCTGGACGTCGCGGCGGAGCGGACGCATCTTCCCGGTGTTCAGGTGCGTGATGTCCGTGCCCTGGAACTCGACGCGGCCGCCGGTCGGTTCGAGCAGCCGGGTGATGAGCCGGCCCATCGTCGACTTGCCGCAGCCGGACTCGCCCACCACGCCGAGCGTCTCACCGGGGCGCACGTCGAAGGTCAGCCCGTCGACCGCCTGTACGGCCCCGACCTGGCGCTGGAGCAGCCCCTTCTTGATGGGGAAGTGCTTCACCAGGCCGTCGACCTTGAGCAGCGGCTCGGTCGGACTCTTCGTGTGCGCCGGGATCGTCATCTCCTGGCCCTGGCCCTTCACGTCATCTTTCACAGCTTCGGCGCAATCTCTTCGGTCCAGATCCGGGTGCGCTCTTCCTGCGACATGTGGCAGGCGGAGTAGTGCCCGGCGGCCACCTCGCGCAGGTCGGGGCGCTCGCGGCGGGTGATCTGATCCTTGGGGATGTCCGCGTAGGGGCAGCGCGGGTTGAAGGCGCAGCCGCTCGGCAGGTTGATCAGGCTGGGCGGGGAGCCCTTGACCGGGATGAGGCGCTCGGTCTCCTCGCGGTCGATGCGGGGCATCGAGCCGAGCAGGCCCCAGGTGTAGGGGTGCTGCGGCTCGTAGAAGACCTTCTCGGCGGTGCCGCGCTCGACGCACCGGCCGCCGTACATGACCAGGAGCTCGTCCGCCATCTCGGCGACGACGCCCAGGTCGTGCGTGATCATGATGACGGCGGAGCCGAACTCCTTCTGCAGATCCCGGATGAGGTCGAGGATCTGCGCCTGCACGGTGACGTCCAGGGCGGTGGTCGGCTCGTCGGCGATGAGCAGCTCGGGGTTGTTCACCAGCGCCATGGCGATCATCGCGCGCTGGCGCATGCCGCCGGAGAACTCGTGCGGGTAGGAGTCGACGCGCTTGTCCGGCTGGGGGATGCCGACCCGGTCGAGCATCTCGATGGCGCGCTTGCGGGCGGCCTTCTTGTCGACGTCGTTGTGGACCCGGTACGCCTCGGTGATCTGCTTGCCGATGGAGTAGTACGGGTGCAGCGCGGAGAGCGGATCCTGGAAGATCATCGCCATTTCGCGGCCGCGCAGCTTGCGTACGTCGTCGGGGGCGGCGCTCAGCAGTTCCTTGCCGTTGAGCCAGATCTCCCCGGAGATCCGCGCCCTGCGGGCACCGTACTGGCCGGCGGTGTGCAGACCGAGGATGCCCAGCGAGGTGACCGACTTGCCGGAGCCGGACTCGCCCACGATGCCGAGGGTCTTGCCCTTCTCCAGCTGGAAGTCGAGTCCGTCGACGGACTTGACCAGGCCGTCGTCGGTCGGGAAGTGCACCTTGAGGTCGCGCACCTCCAGGAAGGCGGAGGGATCGGGCGAGTCGGCGACGGGCTCGCCCACCGCGGCTCCGCTCTTGGACAGTTCGGTCATCCCAGCCTCACTCGCGGGTCGATGACGGCGTACATGAGGTCGACGACGAGGTTGGCCACGGCGATCGCGAGCGCCGCGCACAGGGTCACGCCGAGGATGACGGGCAGGTCCTTGCTGCTGATGGCCCTGACCGCCTCCAGACCGAGCCCCGGCAGGTTGAACGTGGACTCGGTGAGCACCGCGCCGCCCATCAGGACACCGAGGTCGAGTCCGAAGACGGTGAGGATCGGCGTCATCGCGGAGCGCAGCGCGTGCTTGCGGATGACGGTGACCTCGCCGAGGCCCTTGGCGCGGGCGGTACGGATGTAGTCCTCGCCGAGCACTTCGAGCATGGTGGCGCGGGTGAGGCGGGCGTACATCGCTGCGTTGAGGAAGGCGAGCACGATCCACGGCAGGATCAGCGTCTGGAGCCAGACGCCGGGTGAGTCGTCGGTGCTGAGGCTGTCCGCGATCTTCACCCAGCCGAGCTGGTGGACGAAGATGCCCATCGCGATCATGCCGGTGAAGAAGACGGGGAGCGAGACGCCGGCGAGGGCGGTGGTCATCGCGGCCCGGTCCCAGATGGTGCCCCGCCGCAGCGCGGAGATCACACCGGTGGCGACACCGCCGGCGAGCCAGAGCACACAGGCACCGGCGGCGAGCGCGCCGGTGACGGGCAGGGCCTCCTTGAGGGTGTCCCAGACGGGAGCCTCGGTGCGGAAGGAGTAGCCGAAGCAGGGCGCCGGGCAGTGCGTGACGTCACTGCCGTTGACGTAGTCGCGCCCCATCGGGATGCCCTTGATGAAGTCCCAGAACTGGACGAGGAGCGGGTCGTCGAGTCCCAGCTTGGTCCGGATGCCCTCGATCTGCTCGGCACCGGTCGCCTTGCCGGCGAAGAGGACGGCGATGTCCTGTCCCGCCCACTTGGGCAGCATGAAGAAGACGGTGAAGGTCGCGAGCAGTACGACCAGCACCATGATGACGACGGCGATCAGGCGCCGGATGAGATAAGCAAGCACTGTGCGCGGCCCGGCGGTGGCCGGGGCCCCCTTGTGGGGAGTCCCGGCCATCGCCCCGGGCCATCACCTGCCCTTCGGACTGGCGGGATTCGGCGGCGGTGAGACGGTCGATCGACCAGAGGGGTCGATCAGTCGATCAGCTACGGGTCATACGGGCGTTGCTACTTGACGACGCCGAGCGAGACGTAGTCGTAGCGGCCGTTGTAGGCGTCGCTCATGTAGGCGTTGGTCAGCCGCGGCCCGCGCCAGGTGATGTTCTTCTCGTAGAGGAAGGGCATCCAGTCGGCGTTGTCGAGGATCCGCTTGTCGAGTTCCTTGTAGATCTCGCCGGCCTTGGCCGGGTCGGTCTCGGCGATCGCCTTGTCGAAGAGCGCGTCGACCTTCTTGTCCTTGATCTGGGACTCGTTGTAGTTGCCGGTCGGCATCACGAAGCGGCTGTCGAACAGCGGCTGCGCGTAGCCCTGGCCGGACGGGAAGTCCGGGCCCCAGCCGCTCATCGTCATGCCGTAGCCGCGCTTCTTCACGACGGAGGGCGAGCCGGTGATGCTGGAGGTGTCGGCGCCGTCGAGGGGGTCGACGGAGACCTTGATGCCGACCTTGTCGAGCTGCGCCTGGAGCGCCTCGGCCGCGTCGACCTCACCCGGGTTGTTGTTGCGGGCGGTGAGCTTGGTGCTGAAGCCGTTCGGCTTGCCGCACTTCTTCAGCTCGTCCTTGGCCTTGGCGGCGTCGGGCTTGCCCTTGCGCGCGAGGACGCCGTACGGGTCGTAGTCGCTGTGGCCGGGGATCGCCACCGGGAAGGTGCTGTTGGCGATGTCACCGGCCGCGACCTTGCCGCCGCGGGTCTGCTGGAGAGCCGCGAAGTCCGTGCCGTAGAAGACGGCCTTGCGGCAGTGCACGTTGTTGAAGGGCTCCGCCGTGTGGACGAGCGCGACGTAGCGCACGAAGGACGTGTGCATGTTGTCGACGCTGTCCTTGTGGTCCGATACGGCGGTGACGCGGCCGGACTGGGTCATGCCCGTGCCGTTGAGGTCGACGTCGTAGTCGCCCGCCATCAGCTTCTTGTCGTTCTCCTCCAGGTTGGCGGAGATCGTCACGTCGATCTTGTCGGGCAGCGCCGCGCGGATCGGGTCCGAGGACTTCTTCCACTTGTCGTTGCGGACCAGGACGATCTTCTTGCCGGCCTTGTACTGCTGGAACTTGTACGGGCCGGAGGAGAACGGACGCTGGGTGTACTTGGCCTTGGTGTCCTTGGCCGCCTTCACCGGGGAGCCGCTCGGCATCGCCAGGAACTGCTCGAAGTCACCGTTGCGCTTGGGCAGCTTGAAGATGATGGTCTGGTCGTCGGGCGTCTCGATCGCGTCGAGGCCCTCCTTCGAGGTGTCCTTGTAGGGACCCTTGTACTTGGTCTTGGGGTCGAGCGTCTGCTTGATGTAGCCGGGACCGCCGGTGATGGTGTCCGTCGCCCAGGCGCGCTCGATGCCGTACTTGACGTCCTTGGAGGTCAGCTTGGAGCCGTCCTCCCAGGTCAGGCCGGAACGCAGCTTGTACGTGTAGGTCTTGCCGTCGTCCGAGATCTTGGCGTTGGAGGTGGCGAGGTCCGGGACCAGCTTCGTGCCCGCCTTGCCCGGCTTGGTGTCGTAGGACACCAGCTGCCGGGTGTAGAAGCGCATGAAGTCCCACGACATGCCGTAGTAGGCGCGCTGGGGGTCGGCGGAGTCGAGGTCCTGCTTGCCGACCATCTTCAGCGTGCCCCCCTTCTTCTTGGACGCGTTGGCGACCTTGTCGAGCGCCGCGTTGTAACCGGCTCCCTTGCCGCCGTCACCGCTGTCACCGTCACCGCTGCCACAGGCCGTGGTGGTCACCAGCGCCGCGACGACGAGGGCCGCACCAGCGGTGAGCCGTCGTTTCGAGGAAACTGTGGGCATTTTCTCGTAACCTCCGAGATTCGCGGTCCCTGGCCTTGAGCTGCCGGAGAACCATGGATAGAGCCACCTGACATGCGGCAGGGGCAAGTCGGTCGAGGACCTCTAACGCGTCCCCTTCGGATCGAGCGCGTCCCGCAGCCCGTCACCGAAGAGGTTGAAGGCCAGGACCGTGATGAAGATCGTCACGCCCGGGAAGACCATGAACATCGGGTCGTGCTCGTACGTTTCGAGCGCGTCGCGCAGCATGCCGCCCCATGAGGCGGTCGGCGGCCGCACACCGGCGCCGAGGAAGCTGAGGGCCGCTTCCGTGAGGATGTTGGTCGGGATCATCAGCGTCGCGTAGACGGTGATCGGGGCGACCAGGTTGGGCAGGAGCTCGCGGAAGAGGATGTGGCGCTTGCCGCCGCCGAGACTGCGGGCCGCTTCGACGTACTCGCGTTCACGGAGCGAGAGGGTCTGGCCTCGGACGATGCGGCCGACGTAGGGCCAGCCGAAGAAGCCGATGACCAGGACGAGGATCGCGACGCGCACGCTGGAGCCGGTCAGGCCGAGCAGGTCGTCGGGGAGCACGGAGACGAGGGAGATGATGAAGAGCAGCTGCGGGAAGGAGAGCAGCACGTCCATCACGCGGCTGATCAGCGCGTCGACCCAGCCGCCGAAGTAACCGGCGATGATCCCGAAGAGCGTGCCGAGCACCACGGCGACGATGGCGGCGAGGAACGCCACCAGGAGCGAGATCCGCGCGCCGTAGACGATGCGGCTGAAGACGTCACGGCCCTTGTTGGGCTCGACCCCGAAGAGGAAGTCGCTGCTCATGCCGCCGAGCGCACCCTTGGGGAGGTTCGTCAGCTCGTCGAGCTTCTCCTGATGGAAGTCGTTGGGCGGATGGCCCAGCAGGCTGACGATCAGCGGGGCGAAGACGGCGACCAGGACCAGGAGGACCACCGTGATGCCGCCCGCGAGAGCGACCTTGTCCCGCTTCAGGCGGTTCCAGGCGATCTGCTTGAGGGAACGGCCCTCGACCTTCTTCACCCCTGCACCAACTGCGGAAGCGACGTCCTCGGTCGGGTCCGCGTCCGCAGGTGTGTCATGCAATGGTGCCGTCATCGTGGCAGGGACCCCTCTCAACCGGTGGTGACCGGCCCGCACTTGCCGCTGTAGCGACGTGATCAGTCCGTCGTACACAGGGGGCGAAAGCCCCTGGAGCGGGAGTCTTCATCCACGTCGTGATCTGTTACCAGACTTGACGGGGAATGGATGCGCAACCGTGATGCTGATCGAGGTGTTCCGTTATGCGGACGCGAGTGAACGAGGGGCGAACACGGGGCACTTGGGGTGCAGGACTGCACGGGGGTCCATAGGGCCCCACCTGCATCAGAACGGACATCGTCGCCGTTCGCGCTGCTCAGTACCGGTCAGTACTGCGCGGGGTAGCCGTATCCCCCCGCGGGCGCCGGGGCCGCCTGGGCCTCGCGGTCGTAGAACGGGCGGGCGTTGGCGCGCAGCCACATGGCGACCGGATCGTAGTCGTCGGACATCGCTACGGTCGAGACCGGCAGGCCCTCCGGGACGGCGGCGATGGACTGCTGCATCATCGCGCGCACCGCGTCGACCGACGGCGGCGACGTGTCGTACACGTCGAGGCCGATGGCCAGATACGGCGCGCCGAGCGCGGGCTGAACCCAGGCGCGGCGCAGCGAGCGGACGGCGGGGGTGCGGTGCGCGTTCTGCGTCAACAGGGCGTAGAACTGGGGGATTTCGATGCTCGGCTCGGTGAGCCTGAGCGGTCCCGCGGGCAGCAGGTCCAGGCCCGTGGCGATGCGGCGCAGATCGAGCCAGGGGATGCCGACGCCGCCGCCGGGGGCGTGCGGGTTCAGCCACAGGCCGTAGTGGTCGGGGTAGAGGGTGCGGGAGACGTCGATGCCGCGCACCACTTCATAGCTGCGGTTCCAGCCACTGGCGGACAGCTCCTGGGCGGAGGTCACACAGGGGGCGTAGCCGAGGCCCTCGACCTCCATGTTCCCGTACTGGGCGTCGGGGGAGCCGGCCTGGCCGTGCCAGAGCAGCATCCACACCTGGTCGGCGGCGAGCGCGCGCAGCAGTGCCTCGTACGCGTCGTAACGCCCCGGCGTCACCTGGCGCAGCATCTGCTCGATCTGCCCGGCCGCAGCCGTGCCCGACGCACTCACCCGTAACCGCCCCTTCACCACGAACCCGAGAACATGTGCCCGGCCGGGCCATGGAACCAGCTTAAGCGGCGATCTGGGCGCGGACTTGACGTACGCGCCTCAGCGTCTCGCCCAGGGTCTCGCCCGACGTCTCGCGCGGACCGGTACGGGCTCAGGGCTGCCGCTGGTAGAACGGCCGCACCTTCGCGCGCAGCCAGTCGCCCACCGGGTCCTGCGCCACGTCGAGCAGGACGAGGTTCACCGGCCAGCCCACCGGGACCCGGCCGAGGGCGCGGCCCAGGGCCTCCATCGGCAGGTCACGGGCGGCGCCCTCCCACGTGGACAGCTCCACGCCGACAAAGAGGGTCGGCTCGTCCGTCTCGATGGCGGCCAGGCAGCGGCGCGCGGTGAGCACGACGCCCGTCGCCTCGAACTCGCTGCCCGCGGCGGCCAGGAAGTCGACGGGGTCCTGCTTCCAGTCCGGCTCGAAGAGGCGGACACGGCCGCCGGCCGCGGGCCCGTCCAGCGGGGTGCGTCCGGCCCGGCAGAGCTCGGCGACGGCGGGCGGCGGCAGCGGGACCCCGACGGTGCCGTCCGGGTTCAGCGCGATGCCCAGCTGCGGCGGGAGCCCGCGGGCGAACTCGACGGCGGGCGCCACCGTGCAGCCCATGCGGTCCGCCGCGCCGCCGAGGGCCTGGCGGAACTGCTGCTCGGAGGTGAAGACGGGGACGTACGCCTGCCCGTCGATCTCCAGGGTCGGCAGGTCCAGGGTGCCGCTGTCGGGGCCGCCGCCGTTCGGCAGCGGGATCCATATCTGGCTGCGCCCGAGGACCTCCACGATCCGGGCGCCCGCCGACGCGGGGCCGCCGAGGGAGGCCGCGAGGACCTCTTCGAGTTCGTTGCCCGGCCATCCGCCGTACGGATGGGCGTGTGCCTGCGCCGGAAAGTCCATCTGTCCAACCCCTGCTCGCGACCGCTCTGCCTGCCCTCTGCCTGCGGCTGAACCCTAACGTCGGCCGCCCTCAGCGGTCGAAGGCGATCCCCCGCAGCACCTGCGCCGCCGCACGGTCCAGGAGCACCGCCGAGCCGCAGCCGCGCGGCAGGTCGCCGCGCTCGGCGGCGCCGACCAGCCGGCCGACCGTTCTGCGGTGGCGCGCGAAGGCGTACCGGGACACGCCCCGGCCGCGCTCGCGCTGGCCCTCCAGGGCGGTGTCCGCGGGCACGTCGAGCAGCAGCAGGTGCAGTGTCCTGCCGCGCCGGGCGGCCTCGCGGGCGAGCCAGCGGCGCACCCAGGGCTGGGTGCCGCAGTCGTGTACGACGACGCCGGCCCCGGAGCGCAGGACGCGGCGCAGGCCCGCGTAGTGCGCGAGGCGGACCAGGGGGCGGTAGACCGCGTACGGCAGCAGGCGGGGCATGCGGCGGGCCCAGCGGTCCCGGGTGTCCTGGGAGTCGATGCGGGGGCCCGTCACGGCCTGCCGCATCAGCGTCGACTTTCCGCCACCGGGCAGCCCTGAGACGACGACCAGGTCGCCCTCGTCGAAGGTGAGGCGGTACGGGCTGTGGCCGGCCCGCTGCCGCAGATCGCGGACGACGGCCACCGGGTGCGGGCCGCAGCCCTCCCGGACCGGGGCGGCGGCCTGCTTCGGCAGCGCCACTCCAGCGGTCGTGGCGTAACTGGTCGTGGCGTACACACTCGTCCTGCTGCGCACCGTGATCGGCCTCCCCATAGCGGTCACGTACTGCTTTCCCCGGCAAGTGTAAAGAGAAGGTAATGCGGCACAAGGGAATTCCCTGACCGCGAGTCGGACCACCGGTCCCCCTGGCCCGAGCCGCGTGCAATGATGTGCCCGCCAACTCCATACCGGCCGTTTGAATCCGCGCGGGAGAGTCCCCGGCAGCCGTCGTACGACGTGCTGGGGCGCCGAAGGAGCAAGTCCCTCCCTTGAATCTCTCAGGCCCCGTACCGCGCGGGCGAGGCACATCTGAAAAGCGGGCCGGCAGCCGTCGGCCCCACCCAAGGTGCAAGCCGGGCCCTCGATCCTCTCGAAGATCGGGACGCTCCCGGCGAACCTCTCAGGTTCCGATGACAGATGGGGAGGATCGACCTCGCCCGTCATGCCCTGGGAGTTCCCTTCATGAGCACTGCCCCCCGTCTGACCGCACTCGATGGCGTCCATCGGGCGCTCGGCGCGACCATGACCGATTTCGCGGGCTGGGACATGCCGCTGCGGTACGGCAGCGAGCGCGACGAGCACAACGCCGTGCGCGCCAAGGCCGGTCTCTTCGACCTCTCCCACATGGGCGAGATCACCGTCACCGGCCCCGAGGCCGCCGACTTCCTGAACTTCTCCCTGGTCGGCAACATCGGCTCCGTCGGTGTCGGCCGCGCCCGCTACACGATGATCGTCGCCGAGGACGGCGGCATCCTGGACGACCTGATCGTCTACCGCCTCGGTGCGGCCGAGTCCCCCGAGTACATGGTGGTCGCCAACGCCTCCAACGCGCAGGTCGTGCTGGACGCGCTCACCGCCCGCGCCGACGGCTTCGACGCAGAGGTCCGCGACGACCGCGACGCGTACGCGCTGCTGGCCGTCCAGGGCCCCGAGTCCCCCGGCATCCTGAAGTCCCTGACGGACGCCGACCTGGACGGTCTGAAGTACTACGCGGGCCTGCCCGGCACCGTCGCGGGCGTCCCCGCGCTGATCGCCCGCACGGGCTACACCGGCGAGGACGGCTTCGAGCTGTTCGTCGCTCCCGGTGACGCCGAGAGGCTGTGGAACGCGCTCATGGAGGCGGGCACCCCCGTCGGCATGGTCCCGGCCGGGCTGTCCTGCCGCGACACGCTGCGCCTTGAGGCGGGCATGCCGCTGTACGGGCACGAGCTGACCGCCGAGCTGACACCGTTCGACGCCGGGCTCGGCCGGGTGGTCAAGTTCGAGAAGACGTCGCAGGCGGAGGCCTTCGTGGGGCGTGCGGCACTCGCGGCCGCCGCCGAGCGCGCCGAGTCCGCCCCGCCGCGCAAGCTCGTCGGCCTGGTCGCCGCGGGCCGCCGCGTCCCGCGCGCGGGCTTCTCCGTGGTCGCGGACGGCAAGGTCATCGGCGAGGTCACCTCCGGCGCCCCGTCCCCGACGCTGGGCAAGCCGATCGCCATGGCGTACGTCGACGCGGAGCACGCCGCCCCGGGCACCCCGGGCGTCGGCGTGGACATCCGGGGCACCCACGAGCCGTACGAGGTCGTGGCGCTGCCGTTCTACAAGCGTCAGAAGTGACCCCCCGCACATCTTTCCCGTTCCGCAGCACCCACCCGCGTACAGGAGAATTCAGGTCATGAGCAACAACCCCCAGCAGCTGCGTTACAGCAAGGAGCACGAGTGGCTGTCGGACGCCCAGGAGGGCGTCTCGACGGTCGGCATCACGGAGCACGCGGCCAACGCGCTCGGTGACGTCGTCTTCGTGCAGCTTCCGGAGGTCGGTGACACGGTGACGGCGGGCGAGACCTGCGGCGAGCTGGAGTCGACCAAGTCGGTCAGCGACCTGTACTCCCCGGTGACCGGCTCGGTCGTCGAGGCCAACCAGGACGTCGTGGACGACCCGTCGCTGGTGAACTCCGCGCCGTTCGAGGGTGGTTGGCTCTTCAAGGTCCGGACCACGGAGGAGCCGAAGGACCTGCTCTCCGCGGACGAGTACACCGAGTTCTCCGGCAGCTAAGGATCTCCCCGATGTCGCTTCTGAACACCCCTCTCCACGAGCTGGACCCGGACGTCGCCGCCGCCGTCGACGCCGAGCTCCACCGCCAGCAGTCGACCCTCGAAATGATCGCCTCGGAGAACTTCGCTCCGGTCGCCGTCATGGAGGCCCAGGGCACCGTCCTGACCAACAAGTACGCCGAGGGCTACCCCGGCCGCCGCTACTACGGCGGCTGCGAGCACGTCGACGTCACCGAGCGACTCGCGATCGACCGCGTCAAGGAGCTGTTCGGCGCCGAGTACGCCAACGTCCAGCCGCACTCCGGCGCCTCCGCCAACCAGGCCGCCCTCTTCGCGATCGCCCAGCCCGGCGACACGATCCTCGGCCTCGACCTGGCGCACGGCGGGCACCTCACCCACGGGATGCGTCTGAACTTCTCCGGCAAGCAGTTCAACGTGGTCCCGTACCACGTGAACGAGGCCGGTCTGGTCGACATGGCCGAGGTCGAGCGCCTGGCCAAGGAGAACAGCCCCAAGGTGATCATCGCGGGCTGGTCCGCCTACCCGCGTCAGCTGGACTTCGCCGAGTTCCGCCGGATCGCCGACGAGGTCGGCGCGTACCTGTGGGTCGACATGGCGCACTTCGCCGGTCTCGTCGCCGCCGGTCTGCACCCGAACCCGGTGCCGTACGCGGACGTGGTGACCTCCACCACGCACAAGACGCTGGGCGGCCCGCGCGGCGGCATCATCCTGGCCCGCAACAAGGACTTCGCGAAGAAGCTGAACTCCGCGGTCTTCCCCGGCTTCCAGGGCGGCCCGCTGGAGCACGTGATCGCGGCGAAGGCCGTCTCCTTCAAGGTCGCGGCCTCGGAGGAGTTCAAGGAGCGCCAGCAGCGCACCCTGGACGGCGCCCGCATCCTGGCCGAGCGCCTGGTCCTGGACGACGCCAAGGCCGTCGGCGTCGACGTCCTGTCCGGCGGCACGGACGTGCACCTGGTCCTGGTGGACCTGCGCGACTCCGAGCTGGACGGGCAGCAGGCCGAGGACCGCCTCCACGAGGTCGGCATCACGGTCAACCGCAACACGATCCCGAACGACCCGCGCCCCCCGATGGTCACCTCGGGCCTGCGGATCGGCACCCCGGCGCTCGCCACGCGCGGCTTCCAGGAGGACGACTTCCGCGAGGTCGCCGACATCATCGCCGAGGCCCTCAAGCCGGGCTTCGACGCGGAGGCCCTGAAGGCCCGGGTCTCGGCTCTGGCCGACAAACACCCCCTGTACCCCAACCTGTAGTGGTTTCGTACGCTTCCCTTCGTACGTAACTTCGGGGCACCACGCACACTGGAAGTGAACACAGTGAGCGCGGTGCCCCCGCTCATGCCCGGCGCACGCCCTGATTTCTGCACCACCCCGGCAGACAACGGCGTCTACCAATAACCCTTGGAGTCCTCCGTGGCCATCTCGGTCTTCGACCTGTTCTCGATCGGCATCGGCCCGTCCAGCTCCCACACGGTCGGCCCGATGCGCGCCGCCCGCATGTTCGCGAGCCGCCTCAAGAACGAGGGCCTCATGGCCCACACCACCGCGATACGGGCCGAGCTGTACGGCTCGCTCGGCGCGACCGGCCACGGGCACGGCACCCCGAAGGCCGTCCTGCTCGGCCTGGAGGGCGAGTCGCCGCGCACGGTGAACGTGGAGAGCGCCGACGGCCGCGTCGACGAGATCAGGAGCAGCGGACGCCTCAACCTCCTCGGCGTGCACGAGATCGGCTTCGACTTCGACGAGGACCTGGTCCTGCACCGCCGCAAGGCGCTGCCGTACCACGCCAACGGCATGACGATCTTCGCGTACGACCGTGAGGGCGCCCTCGTCCTGGAGAAGACGTACTACTCCGTGGGCGGCGGCTTCGTCGTCGACGAGACCGTGCTGGACCAGGAGGGCGCGGCGGGCGAGAACCCGATCGTGCCGGACGACACCGTCCTCAAGTACCCCTTCCGCACCGGCGACGAGCTGCTGCGGCTCGCCCAGGAGTCCGGGCTGTCCATCTCCGCCATGATGCTGGAGAACGAGAAGGCCTGGCGCACCGAGGAGGAGATCCGCGAGGGCCTCCTCGACATCTGGCGGGTCATGCAGGCGTGCGTCTCCCGCGGCATGTCCCGCGAGGGCATCCTGCCGGGCGGCCTGAAGGTCCGCCGCCGCGCGGCGAACTCGGCCCGCCAGCTGCGCGCCGAGGGCGATCCGCAGGCCCGCTCGATGGAGTGGATCACTCTCTACGCCATGGCCGTGAACGAGGAGAACGCCGCGGGCGGCCGCGTCGTGACCGCCCCGACGAACGGCGCGGCGGGCATCATCCCGGCCGTCCTGCACTACTACATGAACTTCGTGCCCGGCGGTTCCTCCCAGGAGGAGAAGGACGAGGGCGTGGTCCGCTTCCTGCTCGCGGCGGGCGCGATCGGCATGCTCTTCAAGGAGAACGCCTCCATCTCCGGCGCCGAGGTCGGCTGCCAGGGCGAGGTCGGCTCGGCCTGCTCCATGGCCGCGGGCGCCCTCGCCGAGGTCCTCGGCGGCTCCCCCGAGCAGGTCGAGAACGCCGCCGAGATCGGCATGGAGCACAACCTCGGCCTGACCTGCGACCCGGTCGGCGGCCTCGTGCAGATCCCGTGCATCGAGCGCAACGGCATGGCGGCCGTGAAGGCCGTGACGGCCGCGAAGATGGCGATGCGGGGCGACGGCTCCCACAAGGTGTCCCTCGACAAGGTCATCAAGACCATGAAGGAGACCGGCGCCGACATGAGCGTCAAGTACAAGGAGACGGCTCGGGGTGGGCTCGCGGTGAACATCATCGAGTGCTGAGGAGCTGGACTAGCAGGTCGTGTCGGGGCGGATCCGCTTCAGGTCGATGAGGTAGTCGTCCACCGCGTCCGTGACGCAGCCGTCGCCGCGGCCGTACGCGGTGTGGCCCACGCCCTCGTACGTCAGGAGCATGCCGCCGGGGAACTGGTCCGCGAGGCTCTCCGCCTCCTCGTACGGCGTCGCCGGGTCGCCCGTGGTGCCCACGACCAGGACCGGCGGGAGGTCGCCCTGGGCGCGGACGCGGTGCGGGTGCTGGGTGCCGGCGGGCCAGTCCTTGCAGGTGAGTTCGTCGACGACGCTTGACGTGCCGTAGACGCCCGCGGCCTTGTCGGCGGCGGCGAGGGCGTCCCAGTAGGGGCGGACGCCGCGTGGGTGGGGCGTGTCCAGGCAGCTGACGGCGAGGAGGGCCTCGTCCTCGTTGTCGGCGCTGGTCCTGGAACTGGTGGCGGTGCTGGTGGTGGTGTCCGTGCTGGTGTCCTCGGCCAGGTCGGCGATGCGGGTGGCGTCGCCGTCCGCGGCCTCGCGCAGTGCGTCGGACAGGGGTTCCCAGTCGTCCTCCGGGCTGTACATCGCGGCCGTGACGACGTCGAGCAGCGTCCGCGCGTCCACTTCGTACGCCGTGTCGTCGGTGACGGGCAGCGGCTCGCGCGCCGCCTTCTCGTACAGTTCGTCGATCAGTTCCGATATCTCCTCCGGAGTGGCGCCGGGGCAGCTGTCCCCCGCGATGTCCGCGCAGTGCTCGGTGTAGTCCCCGACGGCCCTGCGGAAGCCCGAGCCTTGGCTGATGGCCCGCTCCGACCAGGTCAAGGAGGGGTCGATGGCGCCGTCCAGGGCCAGGGCGCGGACGCGGTGCGGGAACTGTTCGGCGTACGAGGTACCGAGGCTCGTGCCGTAGGACCAGCCGAGGAAGGTCAGCTTCCGGTCGTCGAGGGCCGCGCGCAGGACGTCCATGTCGCGGGCCGCGTCCTCGGTGCCGACCTGGCGCAGGATGCCGCCGCTGCCCTTCACGCACGCCAGGGCGTCGGCGTGCGCCACGGCGAGGGCGCGGTCGCGCTGGTCACGGGTCTCGGGGCTGATGGGGTCCGGGGTGTCGTCCGACCCGTCCTCGTCGTCGGCCTCCGCGCACTTCACCGCGGGTCGGCTGCCGCCTACGCCCCGCGGGTCGAAGGAGACGATGTCGAAGCGGGCGCGCACCTCGGCGCTGAAGACCTCGCCGCTGTCCGACGTGAGGTCGCTCACTCCGGAGGCGCCCGGCCCGCCCGGGTTGTAGACGAGCGAGCCGATGCGTTCGCCGGGCGCCGCCGTGGCCGCCTTCGCCACCGGCAGGACGAAGGTCTTGCCGTTCTCGGGGTGGGCGTAGTCGCGGGGCACGGTGAGGCGGGCGCAACGGAGGCCGTCGCCGCACCGGTGCCACGTCAGCTTCTGTCCGTAGAAGCGCTTGAGGCCGGGCCGGTCGGCGGGGTCGATGCGCGCGCCGACCGCCGCCTTGTCCCCACCCGCGCCCACGCCCGCCCCGTTCCCAGCAGCACTACAGCCGCCGAGCGCCAGCGCGGTGGTGAGGGCGCCCAGGGCGAGGGGTACGGGGTGGCGGAGACGGGCTGCGAGGTTCAAGGGGGGCTCTTCCTGGGGGCCTGGGGGGCGGCGGGGCGGTGGGGGTGGCTGCGGCGGCGGGGCGGGGCTGAGGCTGCGGGTGGGGCGCTGGACGGGGCTGCGGGTGGGGCGACGGGCAGGGCTGCGGTGGGGCTACGGATGGGGCTGGAGCTGCGGGTCGGGCTGCGGCGACGGGCGGGGCGACGGGTGGGGCGACGGGCCGGGCTACGGCTGCGGCGACGGGCTGCGGGCGCGGAGACGGGCGGAGCTGGAGCTGCGGTCCGGGCTACGGCTGCGGCGACGGGCGGGGCTGCGGATGGGGCTGGAGCTGCGGGTCGGGCTGCGGGCGGGCTGCGGCTGCGGCTGCGGCTGCGGCTGCGGCTGCGGCTGCGGGGGAACGGCGGGGCGACTGTAAAGGGGCTGCTGAGTGGCTCCAGGTGACGAAGGGCTGTGGCTGCGGTGCGACCATCGCGTGGCTCAGGGCGCGAAGAACAACGCCTCCGAGCCCACCGGCCGGTACCCCGCCGCCTGGAACGCCCGTACGCTGCGCGCGTTGCCCGGTGACTGCTGCGCCCAGACCACGTCCCCGTCCGGTATGAGGTGCCGTGCCGCGCTCGCCAGCGCGCGGCCGAGGCCCCGGTGGCGTACGTCCTCCTCGACCTCGATCGACGTCTCCCAGCGGCCCGCGACGCCCCGGCCGAGGACCAGCACACCGCCGCCCGCCGCCGACCACACCCGTACGTCGTCGCGGCGCTTGCGGGCCCGGACGACGCGCGGGTGGTCCGGGTCGTCCAGCTCGCGCAGCTCCAGGCGCGGGTCGGGGGCGCCGGGCCGGGCGGTGGCGGCGGTCAGGAGGTCGATGGTGTCCGTCGTACGTCCCGTCCGTTCCAGGAAGGCTCCGTGGAAGCGCGCGCTCATGGTGGCCGCCAGCGGATCGCAGTCGAGCGAGGCGAGCGTGGACCGCACCCACCCGGGGTCCTCGTCGGTGAAGACGACGGAGTGCGCCGTGAAGGCGATCACGCCCGCGTCGCGGTGGCCGGACTGCGGTACGACGGTGGTGGAGCCGTCCGGTGGCGGGAAATCGCCGCGTGCGGCGGCGTCGAGGACGGCCCCGAGCTCGGCAGAGGCACTGGCCATGGGCGTACTCCTTGTGATCTGGTCCCGGGACGGCCGTTACCCTAACCCCCGTCAGTACTGCACCAAGAAGGGGTGGATCCGGTGGCGGACATCGAGGAAGCGCGCAAGACGTTCGACCAGTTCGACGCGGACGGCGACGGCTTCATCACGGCGGCCGAGTGGAAGAGCGCCATGGCCAAGATGGGCGACTTCTACATGACCGAGACGGTGGCCGAGGCCGTCATCGGCACGAAGGACAGCAACGCGGACAAGCGGCTGTCCTTTGACGAGTTCTGGGCGAGCCTGAACAAGTAGTCGTGCGTGGAGGGGCCCGGCGCATTCTGCGCGCCGGGCCCCTCCGTCGTATCCCTCAGCGGTGCGTCCGCACGCTCCAGCGTCCCTCCCTGCGCTCCAGCCGCACAGGATGGTCGAAGCACTTGCTGATCCGGTCGCTCGTCAGTACGTCCCCCACCTCGCCGGAGGCGAGCGCGCGGCCGTCGCGCAGGAGCAGCGCGTGGGTGGTGCCGGCGGGCAGCTCCTCCAGGTGGTGCGTGACCAGGACCGTGGCGAGTTCCGGGTGGGTCTCGCGCAGGGTGTCGAGGCTGTCGAGCAGGCGTTCCCGTCCGGCGAGGTCCAGGCCGGTGGCCGGTTCGTCGAGCAGCACCAGACGGGGCCTCGGCATCAGGGAGCGCGCGATCAGCGTGCGGCCGCGCTCGCCCTGGGAGAGCGTGGGCCAGCGGGCGTCGGCGCGGTGCGCGAGGCCCAGCAGGTCGATCAGGCGGTCGGCCTGCTCCTCCTGCTCGGGCGTCGGATGCCGACGCGGCACCGGTTCGGTGCTGTTGGTCAGCCCGGTGAGGACCACGTCACGGACCGGCAGCGGTGAGCGCAGCGGGTGGCGCGGGTTCACATGACCGACGTACGCCCGAAGGTCGCGCAGGTCGACGCTGCCCAGGCGGCGCCCGAGCACCTCGACCGTGCCGTGCGTGGGGTGGCTGACGGCGCCGCAGAGGCTGAGCAGGGTCGACTTGCCCGCGCCGTTGGCGCCGAGCAGCGCCCAGTGCTCGCCGGGGCGGACGGTGAGGGTGACGTCTTCGAGGATGGGGCGGCCGTCACGGACGACGGTGACGGCGTCGGCGTGCAGGACGGCGGGCGGGGAATTCCCTCGGGTCACGGGGCTCACCGCGTGGCCCCCGCCCGGTTCACCGCGGCGAGGACGGCCTGCACGGACGCGGTCAGGACCGACGTGTCCAGGCCCGCGCCCCAGCGGACGGCGCCGCCGACCCGGCACCGCGCGTACGCGACGGCCTCGCTGCCGCCGCCCTCCCGCACCGCGTGCTCGGCGTAGTCGAGGATGTCGACGGTGATCCCGGCGGCGGCGAGTGCGTCGACGAACGCGGACAGCGGGCCGTTGCCCACGCCCTCGAAGTCCCCTGTCCTGTCGCCTACTTGGAGGGTGCAGATGAAGCGGTGCGCGCCGTCCGGGGCCCGGTCGGCCGTCCAGCTGCTCAGCGCCACCTCACCGTCCTGCCCGGGTGCGACATACGTCGCGCGGAACAGCTCGTACAGCTCCTTCGCCGTCGCCTCCTGACCGCTCTCGTCGGTGGCCTCCTGCACCACGCGCGAGAAGTCGGGCCGCATGTCCTGCGGCAGGTCGAGACCGTGCCGGGTCTGGAGCAGGTACGCCATTCCGCCCTTGCCCGACTGGGAGTTGACGCGGATGACGGCCTCGTAGGAGCGGCCGATGTCAGCGGGGTCGATGGGCAGATACGGAACGTCCCACGGTGCCTCGCTCTCCGGAACGCCCAGCTCGGCGGCCCGGCGGGCGTGATGGGCGAAGCCCTTGCCGATGGCGTCCTGGTGCGTGCCGGAGAACGCGGTGTGGACGAGATCGCCGGCGTAGGGGTGGCGGGGGTGCACGGGCAGGCGGTTGCAGTACTCGACGACCTCGCGCACGGCGTCGATGTCCGAGAAGTCGATCATCGGGTCGACGCCCTGGGCGTAGAGGTTGAGGGCGAGCGTCACCAGGTCGACGTTGCCGGTCCGCTCGCCGTTGCCGAACAGGCAGCCCTCGACGCGCTGGGCCCCGGCGAGGACGGCGAGTTCGGCGCAGGCGACGCCGGTGCCGCGGTCGTTGTGGGGGTGGACGGAGAGGATGACGGAGTCGCGCCGGGCGAGGTTGTGGTGCGTGTACTCGATCTGGTCGGCGTACACGTTCGGGGTCGCGATCTCGACGGTCGCCGGCAGATTGTGCGTCACGGGCCGGTCGGGGCTCGCGTCCCACAGCTCGGTCAGGCCGTTGCAGACGTCGAGGACGTAGTCGGGCTCGGTCAGGTTGAACGTCTCGGGGGCGAACTGGAAGCGGATGTCGGCGTGCGGCCGCGCGTCGGCGAGCCTCGCCATGTGCGCGGCGGCCTCCTTGACGACGTCGTACACCTCGGCGCGCGACCGCCCGAGGACGACGTCGCGCCAGACCGGCGAGGTGGGGATGTACAGATGTACGACGGCGCGCGGCAGCCCCTCGATCGACTCGAAGGTGCGGTCGATCAGCTCGGGCTTGGCGGGCGTGAAGACGACGACGGTCACGTCGTCGGGCAGCGCGCCGTCGCCGCGTGCGCTCAGCTCGGCGAGGTGGCGGACGAACTCGAAGTCCGTCCGGCTGGCCGACGGATAGCCGACCTCGATCTCCTTGAACCCCATCGAGACGAGCAGATCGAAGAAACGCCGCTTGCGGCCGGTGTCCATCGGCTCGGCAAGTGCCTGATTGCCGTCACGCAGGTCGACGGGGACCCAGAGGGGCGCCCGCTCGATCCGGGCACTCGGCCAGCTTCGCTCCTGGCCGGGGACGTTCACCCGCTCCTGGTAGGGGCGGTAGCGGTGGTGCGGCATGGGGCCGGGGCGCTGGGGGTTCCAGTCGTACGTGGGTGCAGTGACGGAAGGCGTGGCTATGGGAGGCGTGGTCACGGGAGGCGTGGTCACGGGAGAATCTGCTCCTGGGCTCGGTCGGGAGACCGGCAGCACGGCACCCCGCGGCGGGGTGCCGGTCGCTTCAGGCCCCGCCGCGGCAGCCGAGAAGGAGGAGCCCGCAGAAGATCACGGCGCTACAGTAGGTTCATGCCCGCCCTTCGGCAAGGCCTGATCGACCTGCCCCGAGACGGCTACGCGTGCCCCTCCCCCTGTTCAGCCCCGTACAGCCGCGCCGAAGCGTCCACATGCGCGAGCCTCCGCATCGCGACGAACACCGCCTCGCCGAGGACCGTGCCGATCACGACGCTCTCCACGAGGTCCTCGACCGCTACCCGCCGGCCCACGTAGGCGAGGTCGGCGCGGGCGACGAGTTCGGCGGCGTCGGCGTACTCGTCGAGCAGCTCCGTGAACGCGCCGTGCCCGAGCCGGCCCATGGCGGCCAGCGCCCGTGACAGGTCCTCGGCGGCGGGGTTGGACTCGTGTGTCCGCCAGCCGCGCCGCTCGATGAGCTGTTCGACGGCGGTGTTCGCGGCGGCCGCCTCCGCGTCGTCCTCGGCGGCGCCCTGCCCGCCGAGCCGGTCCGCCGCCGCGCCGAGGACCTTGTGCAGCGGCCGGCCCGGGTCGTCGACCGCGCCGAGCACCTCCGCGATCGCGGCCACCTTCAGCCCGCCCACCTCCAGCAGCGCGCGGATCAGCCGCAGCCTGCGCTCGTGCGTCTCGTCGTAGTGCGCCTGGTTGGGGCTGGACAGTTCGCCCGGCGGCAGCAGTCCTTCACGGACGTAGTACTTGATCGTCGGCACCGGCACGCCGGTCCTGCGGCTCAACTCACCAATACGCACAGCCTGTTCCCGCTCCTGTTCATCGATCCCCCT
The DNA here is from genome assembly GCF_053589195.1 of Streptomyces sp. NPDC003379. Lineage (NCBI taxonomy): Bacteria > Bacillati > Actinomycetota > Actinomycetes > Kitasatosporales > Streptomycetaceae > Streptomyces > Streptomyces sp. NPDC003379. Next base: position 82,666 of record NZ_JBSFRK010000025.1, read on the forward strand.
TGCCAGCCCCGCCTCCCATCATAGATAGTGGCGCTATCAGATAGCAGATAGCGTCGCTATCTATTAACAGGCAACGACAATCAAGGGGATACCCATGTCCTTATGGCGTTCGTGGCACCGCCCCCTGGTGCTGTTCTCCGCATCGATGGCCGTCCTTGCCGTCATCTCCGCGGTGGGGCTCATGGTCGACGACCGCGTCCTCGTGGGCGCGCCGATCTGGGCCAAGCCGTTCAAGTTCTCGGTCTCGTTCATCGCGTACGGCCTCTCGCTCGCCTGGATGCTGTCGCGGCTCGACCGAGGACGGCGCGCCGGATGGTGGGCGGGCACGGTCGTCGCGGCGACGAGCACCATCGAGATGGTGATCATCACCGGGCAGGTGGTCCGCGGGAAGCGCAGCCACTTCAACCACCAGACCCCCTTCGACGAGGCCCTGTTCAACGCCATGGCCGTCACCGTCGTCATCCTCTGGTTCGGTACGGTCGTCATCGCGATCCTGCTGCTGCGCGCCCGGATCGCCGACCGGGCCTCCGCCTGGGCGATGCGCTGCGGCGTCGTCATCGCGCCGGCCGGAGCCGCCATCGGTTTCCTGATGACTCGGCCCGCGGTCGGCCAGCGGCGCGGCGAGTCCCCGGTGGTCGGCGCGCACAGCGTGGGCGTCCCGGACGGCGGGCCCGCGATGCCGCTGACCGGCTGGTCGACGACCGGCGGTGACCTGCGCATACCGCACTTCGTCGGCATGCACGCGCTGCAACTGCTCCCGCTGCTGCTCATGGTCCTCATGTCGCTCGCGCCGCGCGTCGCCCGCCTCGCCGACGAGCGGGTGCGGCTGCGGCTCGTCCTCGTCGGCTCGGGAACGTACGCGGCTCTCTTCGCCCTGGTCACCTGGCAGGCCCTGCGCGGTCAGCCGCTGATCCACCCGGACGGCGCGACCCTGACCGCGGCGGGCCTGATCGTCTGCGCCGCGGCCGCGGGGACGTACGCGGCACTGCGGACGCCGACCGGGCCGCCCAAGCCGACCGGGCCAACGACTTCTACCCGCACGGAAATCGAGGTCGCGGCATGACCGGAACCCTCTTCGAACTGTCCTTCTGGCTGGCCGCCCCGGTCTGGCTCCTCATGATCTTCGCGCCCGGCTGGGGCCCGACCGCCCGCCTGGCCGCGTCGCCCCTGACCGTCCTCCCCGTACTCGCCGTCTACCTCGCGATGGCGGTCCCGGTCCTCCCCGAACTGTGGACCGCTGTCAGCAGCCCCGACATCGACGGCTTCCGCGAACTGACGGCACGCGCCAACGGGGCGGGTGCGATCTGGGCGCAGGTCATCGCCTGGGACCTGCTGCTCGGCCAGTGGATGTACCGGGAGGCGCGGCGGCTCGGCGTGCACCCGCTGGTGACCGGACCGCTGCTCGTGCTCACCATCCTCCTCTCGCCGTTCGCCCTGCTCCTGTTCCTCGCGCTGCGTACGGCACTCGACCGGCGTGCGGCACTCACCCGGCGGCACGCAGCTTCCGGTACCGTCCGGGCGCCAGACCGAACTCCCGCTTGAACGCCTTGGCGAAAGCGAACTCCGAGGCGTATCCAGCCCGTTCGGCCACCGCCCGCAGCGGTGCGCCGTCCGGCTCACGCAGCCGTCCCGCTGCCGTGGTCATCCGCCACCATGTGACGTACGCGAGCGGCGGCTTGCCCACCGACGCCGTGAACCTGCGCGCGAAAGGCGCCCGCGACAGACTGGAGAGCGCGCCGAGCTCCCCCACCGTCCAGGGGTGCGCCGGGTCGCTGTGGACGGCCCGCAGCGCGGCCGCGACCGCCGGATCGGCGAGCGCCGCCGCCCAGCCGCTGAGATCGCCGTCGCCGGCGCGCGCCCGTACCCACCAGGTGCGCAGGATCAGGAGCAGCAACGTGTCGAGGAGCGAGGTGACGATCGTGTCCGAGCCCGGCTGCGGCCGGTTCAGCTCGTCGCCCAGCAGTCCGAGCACGGTCCGCAGCCCACCGCTCTCACCGGCGCCCGCGGGCAGGTGCACGACATCGGGGAGTTCGGAGAGGAGCGGATGGCTGCGGCTCTCGTCCAGCAGATACGCGCCGCAGATCATGACGGCGGACGGCGACCGCCCGTCCGGCGAGCGGGGTGCGGGAGGCCGCGGCCAGGAGCCGTCGGGGAGCAGTGAGATCTCCTCGACCGGCGTACCCGGTTCGCTGACCAGCGCGTGCCCGCCGCGGTGCGCGATGAAGACCACGTCACCGGGGCCCAGCCGCACGGGCGGCGCGCTCTCGTCCGCCGGCACGAGCCACGCGGACCCCTCCAGGACGGCGTGGAAACCCGCCCGCCCCGGACTGACGAACCGCAGGCCCCACGGAGCGTACTTCTCCGTCCTCGCGGAGTGCGGCCGCCCGGTCCGCATGACCGCTATCGCATCACTGAGTACGTCCATGGAGGCACCGTAACGTGCCTGCTCAGGAGGCGAGACGAACGGACATGGGCGCGAGATCGGCGGGCATGGCCCGCCTCCCGGCGCCCGTTTAGCGTCTTGCACATGACGACAACCACCGCGCGCACCGTGCTGTTCGACGAGATCGGCGGCCCCGAGGTCCTGCGCGTCGAAGAGCTCCCGCTGCTCGCCCCCGGCCCTGGCGAAGTCCTCGTCCGCGTCGAGGCGTTGGGCCTCAACCGCGCCGACGCCCTCTTCCGCTCCGGCACCTACTACTACCAGCCGACCCTGCCCGCCTCGCGGCTCGGCTACGAGGCGTCCGGCGTCGTCGAGGCGGTCGGCGAGGGCGTGAGCGCCCACTCCCCCGGTGACGCCGTGCTGACGGGCCCCGGCATCGAGATGGGCGCCCAGGGCGTCCACGCCGACCGCCTCGTCCTGCCCGCCGGTTGTCTGGTGCCGCGGCCCGCGGGCCTCGACGCGGTGACAGCGGCGGCGACCTGGCTGACGTACTCGACGGCGTACGGCGGGATGCTGGAGAGCGGCGGGCTGCGGCCCGGCGACCACGTCGTGATCACCGCCGCGTCGAGCGGGGTCGGCGTCGCCGCGCTGCAGACCGCGGCGCGGATCGGCGCGGTCCCGATCGCGGTCACCCGCACCGGCGGGAAGAGGCAGCAACTCCTCGACCACGGAGCGGCGCTCGTCGTCGCCTCGGACACGGAGGACGTCGTGAAGGAGGTCCACCGCTTCACCGGCGGCAAGGGCGCCGAGCTGGTCTTCGACGCGGTGGGCGGCCCCGGCCTCGCGGAGATCGCCCGCGCGGCGACGGTCGACGGGACGGTCGTGGTGTACGGCTTCCTGGACGGGCGGCCGATGCGGATGCCGCTCAACTGGCCGGTGACGGTGCGGGGTTACGCCAACGAGCACCTCGCGGCGGACGCCGGCGGGCTGCGCCGCGTCAACGCGTTCATCGCGTCGGGCCTGCGGGACGGTACGTTCCGTCCGGTGGTCGCGGAGGTCTTCGAGGGCCTGGACCGCATCCGGGACGCGCATCGCCTGATGGAGGCCAACGACCACGTCGGGAAGATCGTGGTCAAGCTCCAGCCATGATCGGACCGCCCGGACCGCTCGGACAGCCCGGACCGCCTCCGCCGGAATACCCCGCCCATTCCGGAGGTTACCTCCGTTACTGCAGCGGATCACCGAAAGGGCACATCATGAAGATCGGCATCATCGGCGCGGGCAACATCGGCGGCAACCTCACCCGTCGCCTCACCGCTCTCGGCCACGACGTCTCCGTCGCGAACTCCCGCGGCCCGCACACCCTGACCGCCCTCGCCGAGGAGACCGGGGCGACGCCCGTCCCGGTCGAGGAGGCGGCGCGCGGCGCGGAGGTCGTCGTCGTGACGGTCCCGCTCAAGGCCGTGCCCGACCTGCCCAAGGGCTTCCTCGACGGAGCGGCCGAGAACGTCGCCGTCATTGACACCGGCAACTACTACCCGAAGGAGCGCGACGGGAAGATCGCCGAGATCGAGGAGGGCCTGACCGAGAGCCGCTGGACGGAGCGGCGGATCGGCCACCCCGTCATCAAGGCGTTCAACGGCACGTACGCGCAGGACATCCTCGACAAGCCGCAGCCCAAGGGCGCCCCGGGCCGCGTCGCCCTGCCGGTGTCCGGCGACGACGAGGCCGCCAAGAAGGTCGTACGCGACCTCATCGACGAGCTCGGCTTCGACACCGTCGACAACGGCGGCCAGGACGAGTCGTGGCGCCAGCAGCCCGGAACTCCCGTGTACGGCAACACCGGTGGCGTCGAGGAGATCCGCAAGGCCCTCGAAGCGGCCTCCCCGGAGCGCACGGCCGACTGGCGCGCCTGACGCGCCGAGAGGGGCGGGCCCGCTAGGGCGAGGCCCACTCCCTCAGCGCGTCCTCGCTCTCGAAGCGGGCGACGTTCTTGTCCAGCGGTGACGACGTGTACTGGTGGATCTTCCACTCCGCCTGGATGCGCGGCTTGCCCGCGCTCACGTAGTCGGCGATCCACAGTCCGTCGCCCGCGTAGGACGTGGTGTCCCGGTTCAACCAGAAATCGCGGTTGCAGTAGAGAAGCACCTTATGTCCAGGCCGAAGCCGCTTCACCTCCCGGATGAAGCGGTCCTTCTCCGCGTTGGAGGCGGCCGTGTGGTCGCCCGTCCACTCCCAGTCCACCGCCAGCAGGTCCCCCTTCTTCTCCGGGGCCTTGCTGACGAAGTACTCGGCCTGGGCCTTGATGTTCCCCGGCCACAGGAAGTGGTAGTAGCCGACGACGCAGCCGCCGTCGCGGGCCAGCTTCGTCTGGGCGGTCAGCTTCGGGTTGACATACGAACGGCCCTCCGTCGCCTTTATGATGACGAAGGAGAGGCCGTCGGTGGTGAACGTGGTCTGGTGGGAGCTGACGTCGATGCCACGCAGCATGGCGGCCTCCGAGGGCGGGTACGGCAGGGGGGTTTGTGAGCTGCCCCTTTTGTGCCCGGCGGTGACGTGGATCAACCGTCAACCATCAAACTGTCAACGGAAGATGCCTGTGTGACCCAGGGAGTAGCGGCCGGGCTGCGGATAGACCGCGAGGCCGTGCGGCCCGTCGCCCACCGGGATGCGGGCCAGCTCGACGCCGGTGCGGGTGTCGATGGCGTACACCTCCGAGTCGTAACGCCCGGAGAGCCAGAGGGTGTTGCCGTCCGCCGAGACGCCGCCCATGTCGGGGCTGCCGCCCTCCGGGAGCTTCCACTTCTTGGTGAGCTTGTTCTGCGGGAAGTCGAAGACGGAGATGGTGCCTTCGCCGCGGTTGGAGACGTACATCTCCTTGGAGTCACGGCTGACGTACAGGCCGTGGCAGCCCTTGCCGGTGGGCAGCAGCTTCGGGGTCGTGAACCTCTCGCCGTCCAGGACCCACATGCCGTGCGCCATCATGTCGGCGACGTAGAAGGTCTTGCCGTCCGGCGACATCTTCACGTCCTGCGGCATGGCGCCCTTGAAGGGGATCTTCTGCTGGCCGACGATCTCCATCCTCTCCGTGTCGACCTTCAGGAGTTCGCCGGAGAACTCGCAGGAGACGATGAAGTAGCGCCCGTCCATGGAGAAATCGGCGTGGTTGACGCCCGCGCAGCTGACGGGGACGGTCTTGACGCGGTTCATGGTCCTGGGGTCGCGGAAGACGAGTTCGCGGTCCATGGAGGCCATGACGACGGCGTGCTTGCCGTTCGGCGTGAAGTAGAGGTTGTACGGGTCGGAGACCTCGACGGTCCGGCCGGTCTTGCCGGTCACCGGGTCGATGGCGGTGAGGCTGTCGCCGAGGTCGTTGTTGACCCAGAGCGTCTTCATGTCCCAGGAGGGGACGACGTGCTGCGGCTGGTCGCCGACCTTGATGGTCTCGATGACCTTGAACTTCTTGGGGTCGATGACGGAGACGGTGTCGGACTCGGTGTTGGGGACGTAGACGCGCGACAGGAACTTCTTGGCCACGGGCGCCAGGGCGTTCGGCCGGTCGGCGGCGTAGGCGTCCTTGGGGTCCAGGACCGGGGGCATGCCGGGCAGGCCGGGGGCGGCCTTGGGCTGCGCGGGCTTGCGGGCGCCCTCGGTGCCGAGGGCTTCGTCGGACCGCTTGTCGGTGCCGCAGCCGGCGAGGGCGGCGAGCACCGCGCAGGCGGCGAGGGCGGCGGCGGTGCGCGTGGTGAGGTTCGGTTTCGTACGGGACATCAGGTCAGCAGCTCCGTGGTCGTCACCGCGCGCAGGCCGCGGCGTTCCAGTTCTTGCAGGATGTCGGGGAGCGCGGCGACGGTGTCCGCGTACCCGAAGTGCAGGCTCACCACGGACCCCGCGCGGACCTCGGCGGCGATCTTGCGGGTGATGGCCGGGGCGCCCGGCGAGGTGAAGTCGAGGGAGTCGACGTCGTACGAGAGGACGTGCGGGTAGCCCGCGCGGCGCGCGAGGCGTTCGACGAGCGGGGTCGCCGTCCGGGCGCGCGAGGGGCGGAACCAGGTGCCGATGGAGCCGGTGAGGCGGCGCAGACGGTCCGCGCAGCCGGTGATCTCGGCGTAGGCGTCGGCCTCGGACATGTCGTTGATGTCGAGGTGGCGGAGGGTGTGGTTGCCCAGGTCGTGGCCGCCGCCGAGGATGCGGCGGGCGAGGCCGGGGTGGGCGTCGAGCCAGCCGCCGACGGCGAGCACGGTGAGCTTGGCGCCGGCCCTCTCGGCCTCGGTGAGCAGTGCCTTCGCGGTGGCGGGGTCACCCTGGCCGTGGAAGGTGAGCGCGACCTCGGGCCGGCTGCGGGGGCCGTGCGCGATCTGCGCGGGCAGTCCGGGAAAGCGGTGCGGTGCGGGGGCGGGCGCGGGCGCCTTGGGCCGGTCGGGCCGGGCGGGCGGGGCGGACCGGTCCGGCGCGGTGGCCGCGTCGCGGTCGCCACCGGGCGTGGCGGCGTCGCGGTCGTCGCCGCACCCGGCGAGCAGTCCGCCCCCGAGAGCGGCGCCAAGGCCCGCGGCGGCCGTCGTCATCCCGGCCCGCAGGACCCCCCGCCGCCCGGGTGGAGGCCCGCCGGGGTCACAGGCGGCTTCGCGTCCCGTCACATGCTCAGTCACGCGACCATTTAATGGGCGTAACAGCCGGTTCCCGTTGATTGACCCGCTTTTTACCTCTTCCTGGGCAGGGTCCGCCGCCTCCCCCAAGCCTTGCTTATCGCCTGTCACAGCCTCTGCTTAACCAGCGTTTACCAGGCAGGTGTCCCATCTCACCAAGGATTCACCTCTAAACTGTATGCCTTTGTCCCCATATGGGCGGGTAGGGGCTTTTGGATCGTCGGCCCCCGTCTGCCATAGTCGGGGACACGACCCCCATTGACCCGGGCTCAGGTCGCTTCGGCGCCCGTGGATCACACCCCAAAAGTCCACGGCGCTTCACGAAAGCCCCCACCGTGCCCGACCGCGGCCGCAGGGGGCTTTCGCGTATCCGGGGCGGGGGCAGGGGCGGGGGCAGGGACGGCGCGGTCGTCAGCGGTCGGAGACCCGCATCTCGAACCACGTCGTCTTGCCGCGCGGCAGCAGATCCACGCCCCACCGGTCGGAGAGCTTGTCGACGAGGAAGAGGCCGCGGCCGCTCAGGTCCATCTCATGGACCGGCATCAGACAGGGCAGCCCCCGCGAGGGATCGCGGACCTCGACGCGGATCCAGCCGCGCCGCTTCTCCATGCGCAGACCGAAGACGCGGGCACCGGTGTGCCGCACGGCGTTCCCGACGAGTTCCGAGACGAGCAGGACGACGTCCTCGGTGAGCTTCGGGGAGAGGTGCCAGTGGCGCAGGACGACGACCTGGGCGAGGCGGCGCGCGATGGCGGCGGACTCCGGACGCGACGGCAGCGGCACCTCCGCGTCCGTCGGATTGCCGAACAACTCCAGCGCTTTCAGCGCGTGTTCGTCCTCCACCGCCGGCGACCAGCGCGCCGCGGTCGCACTCCCGTGCCGCCGCGGCCGTTCGTAACCCTCCAGCCCCGCCATGCCCCCCATCATGGCCGCCCAGGGCGCCCTACGGGGCGGTTCCGAAGGAATAAGCCCCCCGGAACCGTACATTCCGGGGGGCGTGGTAGGCATATGCCAATGGCAGAAATGGGCCGGAGAAGCCGCGCTCACCTGCGATGACACCCCGCTCATAGGTGACCGACCGGCACCTCGGACAGGGCGGGCTCAAGGCTCTGTCAAGCCGACGATGAACCGCCCCTTCGGGGGACGGGCCCGGCTGACGGCAGACTCAACTGGACGGGTGACCAAGGGAGTTAGAGAGTGCCGAAGGGGGGTTGAAGGGAATTCATACGAACTTCGCCTTGCCCGGGCCCTCCTCGACGAAGCTCCGCATACCCCGCTCCCGGTCCTCCGTGGCGAACAGACCCGCGAACCACGTGCGCTCGATGGCCAGGCCCGTGTCGAGGTCCGTCTCCAGGCCCGCGTCGATGGACTCCTTGGCGGCGCGCAGCGCGATGGCCGGTCCCCGCGCGAGCCGCGCGGCCCAGGCGTGCGCCTGCTCGTACACCTCGGCGGCGGGCACGACGCGGTCCACCAGGCCGATGGCGAGCGCCTCCGCCGCCTTCACCTGGCGCCCGGTGAAGATGAGGTCCTTGGCCTTGGACGGGCCGACCAGGCGGGCCAGGCGCTGGGTGCCGCCCGCGCCGGGGATGAGGCCGAGCAGGATCTCGGGCTGGCCGAGCTTGGCGTTGTCCGCGGCGACGCGGAAGTCCGCGCAGAGCGCCAGCTCGCACCCGCCGCCGAGGGCATAGCCGTTGACGGCGGCGACCACGGGCTTGGGGATGCGGGCCACGGCGGTGAAGGACTCCTGGAGGGCTCCGGAGCGCGTGATCATGGCCGCGTGGTCCATGGCCTGCATCTCCTTGATGTCCGCGCCGGCCGCGAACACCTTCTCCCCGCCGTGGATCACCACGGCGCGCACGTCGTCGCGGCGCGTGGCCTCGGCGGCGAGCTCCTTGAGGCGGTCCTGGGTGGCGATGTCCAGGGCGTTCATGGGCGGACGGTCGAGTCGGATCGTGCCGACGCCTTCGGCGACTTCGAGGTGTGCGGTCATGACAGGCACGTTAGCGGGGGTCGACGCCGAGGGGCCCGGTGCACTTGGTCACAGTGCGCCGGGCCCCTCCTCACTCAGGGAACGGTGTTACGCCTTCCACTTCTCCCACGGCATGTTCCAGCCGTTGTAGCCGTTCTCGGGCTGGATGTTCTTGTCCGCGGAGTTCTTCACCACGACGAGGTCACCGATCATCGAGTTGTTGAAGAACCATCCGGCGGGCGTCGTCTTGCTGTAGCCGCCGCGCACGTCGCTCAGGCCTATGCAGCCGTGGCTGGCGTTGGTGTTGCCGAAGGCGCCGCCCGACCAGTAGTTGCCGTGGATGAACGTGCCGGAGGTCGACAGGCGCATCGCGTGCGGGACGTCCTTGATGTCGTACTCGCCGCCGAAGCCGACGGTCTCGCCGTTCATCCGGGTCACCTGGAGCTTCTCGCTGATGACCATCTGACCGTTGTACGTGGTCGTGCCGGGTGCGCCCGCGGTGATCGGGATCTTCTTGATCCGCTTGCCGTCGCGGACGACCGTCATCTGGTGCGTCTTGACGTCGACGGTGGAGACCTGGCTGCGACCGATGGTGAAGTTCAGGGTCTTGGCCTGCTTGCCGTAGACGCCCGGGCGGCCCTCGACGCCGTCGAGGTTGAGCTTGACGGTGACCTTCGTGCCGGCCTTCCAGTACTTCTCCGGGCGGAAGTCGAGGCGGTCGTTGCCGAACCAGTGGCCCTCGACCGGCACCGACGGCTCGGTCTTGATCTCGATGGCCTTCTCGACGGCGTCCGGATCGGTGATGCCGCGCGTGAAGTTGACCGAGAACGGCATTCCCACGCCGACCTTCGCACCGTCCTCCGGCGTGAACTGGCCGACGAAGGTGTTCTTGGGAGTCAGCGTCGTGAAGGACGTGTCCTTGGCGGACGCGCGGCCTTCGGAGTCCTTCGCCACCGCGTGGACCTTGTACGTCGTGGCCGCCGCGAGGTGGTGCGCGGGCGCCCATCCGACACCGCCCGAAGTGATCTTGCCGGGGACGGGATTGCCCTTGCTGTCCTCGACCTTGACCTCGGCGAGCTTGCCCTTGTCCGCGGATATCTTCAGGGCGCCGCTGGTCGCCACCGCCTTCGCCCCGTCCTTGGGGGCTATCGTCACGACGGCCGCCGACGGCGCGTTCTTGTCCGCCCCGTCCTCGCCGCCGTCGCCCGCGTCCGAGCCTGACCCGCCGCATGCCGCCACCATCAGCAGTGCCGCTCCCGACAGCACCGCCGTCAGGCCCTTGGCGCCCCGCCGTCGCACGCGCGTGCGCGCGTCAACCGACGTCCCCGATATCGGTCGCCCGTTCAAGATGTTGTCTCCCCTCGCACGGCCTGGATCCAGGCCCGCACCCCAGTGCACCCGCGCGTTTCAGACACGCGCAAGCGATAGATAACCATATGGTTCCGGGCGATGACTCCCCGCCAATGTCACCGTTCCGTTCCAACTGCCCGTGGGGTGCGGGCGGATCATGATCACCTGGTGGTCGTACGCCGATCACCCGGCCGTCACCTGGCGATCGCCCGGGGGTCCACCCGGGGGATCAGCGGTTCCTCACCCAGTCCTTCCACTCCATGTTCCAGCCGCCGAGGCCGTTGTCGGGAGCGACTTTCTTGTCATTGCTGTTGACCACTTCGACGACGTCCCCGACGAGGCTCCGGTCGAAGAACCAGCCCGCGGGCGTCTTCGAGCTGCCGCCCTTCACGTCGCGCAGGCCCACGCAGCCGTGGCTGACATTGGTGTTGCCGGGGGCGTCCGGCGCCCAGTAGTTGCCGTGCAGGAAGGTGCCGGAGGTCGTCAGGCGCATGGCGTGCGGCACGTCGGGGATGTCGTACTCGCCGCCGAAGCCGACGGTGCGGCTGTTCATGCGGGTCACCTCCAGCATCTCCGTCACCACCATCTTCCCGTTGTACGTGGTGGTCTTGGGGGCGCCCGCGGTGATCGGCACGGTGGAGATCAGCTCGCCGTCGCGGCGCACCTCCATGGTGTGCGCCTCCGCGTCGACCAGGGACTCCTGGTGGCGGCCGACGGTGAACGCGAAGGTCTTGTCCTGGAGGCCGTAGACGCCGGGGGCGGCCTGGACGTCGCGCAGCCGCAGGCCGACGGTGACCTTGGTGCCGGGCTTCCAGTACTTCTGGGGGCGGAAGTCGACGCGGGTCCTGCCGAACCAGTGGGGGCGGATGTCGACGGCCGGGCGCGCGCTGACCTGGATGGCGCGCTGGACGGCCTCGCGGTCGACGACCTCCTGGTTGAACTCCAGGGAGATGATCATTCCGGTGCCGACCGTGGAGCGGTTCTCGGGCGCCACGTAGGCGACGAAGCGCTCGTCGGGGACGTCCGTCCGGAAGGTCGTGTGCCGGGCCGAGCGGCGGCCGTGGCCGTCCAGGGCGACGGCGTGGACCTTGTACGTGGCGGCGACCGCGAGCGGGCTCTTGTCCAGGGGCCGCCAGCTCATGCCGTCCTCGCCGATGCGGCCGGGCACCTCGAACTGCTGCGCGTCCTGCGTCCGGACGACCTCGACGGACTCCAGACGGCCGCCGGGGACCTTCACCTCCAGCCGTTCGTCGGGCTTGACGCCCTTGCTCGCGTCGTCGGGCGTCACCCGGATCGTGTCCGCGGGCGAGCGCGACTTCCCGAGGACGTCGTCGAGCCCGCCGCCGGAGCAGCCCGCCGCCCCGGCCAGCAGGCCCGCCCATGTCACCGCCGCGGCCAGCGCGGCTCCTGCGCGCCGTGCGCGCCTCGCAACCTGTCTCACGTGGGTCCCAACGACCGTCCTCGCTCATGGAAACGTGAGTGCGACCCGTGCGCTGGGCAGAACAGTGGGAGGGACGACGTAGGGGGAGCCGCGGCCGGGACGCCGTATGCCCTTCTTCACGCGTCGGCCGACAGAGCCGCGGGAGGCTGACAGGTGTCGAGCGCATCCGAGCAAGGGACAGTGCGGGAGGCACGGGCGGAGGGGCGCGCGGCGCCCGAGCGGCCGGCCCCCGCGGTGAACGGGAGCAGGCGGCCCGCGGGGCGCGCGGTGCCCACGCGGCCGGTGTGGCCGGGGGCGCCGACGCCGCTCGGGGCGCGCTTCCGGGTCGGGCCCGACGGCGTCGCGGGCACCAACTTCGCGCTGTGGGCGGGCGGTGCGGAGTCGGTCGAGCTGTGTCTGTTCGACACCGAGGGGCCCGAGGTCGTCGAGACGCGCTGTCCGCTGACCGAGCTGACGCACGAGATCTGGCACGGCTTCGTGCCGGGCGTGCGGCCCGGGCAGCGGTACGGGTATCGGGTGCACGGCCGCTGGGACCCGTGGACGGGCGCCCGCTGGAACCCGGCGAAGCTGCTCCTCGATCCGTACGCGCGTGCGGTGGACGGTGATTTCACGCTGCCCTCAGAGGTGTACGGGCACGTGCGCGACTGGCCGCAGCAGCAGGTGGCGGACACCGTGCGCGACGACCGGGACTCGGCGCCGTACGTCCCCAAGGGGGTGGTCGTGCACGACGACGCGCCGGACGACGAGTGGGCGGACGACCGGCGGCCGAAGACGCCGTGGGCGGACTCCGTCATCTACGAGCTGCATGTGCGCGGCTTCACCAAGCTGCACCCCGGGGTGCCGGAGAGGTTGCGCGGCACGTACGCGGGGTTGGCGCACCCGGCCGCGCTCGACCATCTCGTACGCTTGGGGGTGACGGCGGTCGAGCTGATGCCGGTGCACCAGTTCGCGCACGAGGACCATCTGCTGCGGCGGGGACTCAGGAACTACTGGGGGTACAACTCGATCGGCTATTTCGCGCCGCACGCGGCGTACGCGGCGTCGGGGACGACGGGGCAGCAGGTCGGCGAGTTCAAGCGGATGGTGCGGGCGCTGCACGCGGCGGGGATCGAGGTGATCCTCGACGTGGTCTACAACCACACGGCGGAGGCCGGTGAGCTGGGCCCGATGCTGTCGCTCAAGGGCATCGACAACCGCGGCTACTACCGGCTCCAGCCGAACGACGCGCGGCGGTACGCCGACTACTCGGGCTGCGGGAACACGCTCCAGGTCGTCCAGCCGCACGTACTGCGCCTGATCACCGACTCGCTGCGGTACTGGGTGACGGAGATGGGCGTGGACGGCTTCCGCTTCGATCTGGCGGCGGCCCTCGCCCGCTCCTTCCACGACGTGGACATGCTCTCGCCGTTCCTCGCAGTGATCGCTCAGGACCCGGTGCTGCGGCGCGTGAAGCTGATCGCGGAGCCGTGGGACGTGGGCTCCGGGGGCTACCAGGTGGGTGCCTTCCCCCCGCTGTGGACCGAGTGGAACGACCGCTATCGGGGGGCGGTGCGGGACTTCTGGCGGGGCGCGCTGCCGGACGTACGAGACCTGGGGTACCGCCTGTCGGGCTCCAGCGACCTGTACGCGTGGGGCGGGCGCAGGCCGTACGCGTCGGTGAACTTCGTGACCTCGCACGACGGCTTCACCCTGCGGGACCTGGTCAGCTACGAGAGGAAGCACAACGAGGCCAACGGCGAGGGGAACCGCGACGGCACCGAGGACAACCGCTCCTGGAACTGCGGCGCCGAGGGCGAGACGGACGACGCGGACGTCACGGCGCTGCGGCGGCGGCAGCTGCGCAACATCATGACGACGCTGCTGCTCTCCACCGGTGTGCCGATGTTCGTCGCGGGCGACGAGATGGGGCGTACGCAGGGCGGCTCCAACAACGCGTACTGCCAGGACAACGGGGTCAGCTGGGTCGACTGGGGGCTGCGGGAGGATCCGGGCTGGCGCGAGCTGTTCGCGCTGACGTCACGCCTCATCGGGCTGCGGCACCGCCACCCGGTGCTGCGTCGGCGCGCGTTCTTCTCCGGGCGCGCGCACTCGGCGGACGGGCTGCGGGACCTGGCGTGGTTCACGGCGCGCGGCACGGAGATGACGGAGGCCGACTGGTACGCGCCGACCGCGACGCTCGGCATGTATCTCTCCGGGCGCGACATACCCGGCCGTGACGCCCGGGGCGCGCCGGTGGACGACGACAGCTTCCTGGCGATCCTGCACGCGGCGGACCGTCCGACCGACTTCGTGCTGCCGGGGCCGCCGTGGGCGCGGTCGTACGAGGTCATCGTGGACACGGCGCTGGAGGACCAGGGGGCGCCGCCCGGCACCGTGCATCGGGCCGGGAGTGCGGTGGAGGTGGCGGCGCGGGCGGTGTTGTTGCTGCGGGTCGGCGCCTAGCCTTCGGAATACGCTGTTCCAGTTCGCTGTGCGCCGCTTGGTCCAGACCGGAGTATTGCCGCGCCTGCGGCCCAGGTCCAAGCTCGGGCCATGGACCTGGAGTTGCGGCACCTGAAGACGATCCGGGCGATCGCCGACGCGGGCAGCCTCACCAAGGCGGCCACCGCGCTCGGGCTCGCCCAGCCCGCCCTGAGCGCACAGCTGAAGCGGATCGAACGCGCTCTCGGCGGGGAGCTGTTCGAGCGGGGCAGGCACGGGGTGCGGGCCACCGCGCTCGGCGAGTTCGTGCTGGCGCGGGCCCGGGTCGTGCTGCCCGCGGTGAGCGGGCTGCGGGAGGAGGCGCAGCGGTTCGCGCGGGCCTGGGAGGGCGGCGCCGGGTTCCGGCTCGGCGCGACGCACGGGCCGCTGCTCGGCGCCCTGGTGGACCGGCTGGCCGCCGCGCATCCGGGGGTGCCGGTGTCGACGCACACGTCCTGGTCGGAGCGGGAGATCGCGGCCCGCACGGCCGCCGGGCGCCTGGACTTCGCGCTGGTGGGGACGTGCGGGGCGAGCGCGCCGCCGGAGAGCGAGCTGCTCGTGTGGCGGGAGGTGGGCCGTGACCCCGTCTTCGTCATGCTGCCGACCAGCCATCCGCTGGCCGGCTGCCAGGAGATCGACCTGGCGCTGCTGGCCGACGAGGCGTGGACGGACGTGCCGGGGGACGGCTGTTTCGGTGACTGCTTCACGGCGGCGTGCGCGCGTGCGGGGTTCACGCCCTCGCGGGTGTACGAGGCGGATGTCGCCTCCTGCGTCCATCTGGTGCAGGTGGGGCGGGCGGTGGGGCTCTGCCGGGCCACCTTCCCGCCGACGCCGGGCCTGGTGACCAGGCCACTCGCGGGGACGCCGCTGTACTGGCGGCATGTGCTCGGCTGGCACCCGGCGGCTCCCGCCCATGACACCGCGGCCGGTGTCTTCGCCCAGGCCCGCGCGGTCCACGCGGAGGCCGCGGCCCGCAGCGAGAGTTACACGGCGTGGCTGGCGGCGTCCCCCGTGACGCCTCGCCCCTAGGAGCGGCCCTGCTCCGCGTTCAAGCCTCCCCGTAGGAACGGGCCGTGGTGGGCTCCCCGTGTCTTCCATAACGCCGTGTACCGGGGTCGACTGACAGCTGTCGAGCGATCAGTTGAGGCTTCTACGGTGTGGGGCGATCCCCGCTCACCCCTCGCCCCCGAGGAGATCCCCCGCATGCTCCCCATACCCCACAGACGTGCCGCAGCGGCCTGCGCCACGCTCGTCGCGGCCGGCGCGCTGGTTCTCGCCGGACTGCCCGGCAGCGCCGCGGCCCAGACCGACCCCGCCACCACCTCCCCGTTCCCCTCCCCCGCCGAGAGCGCCGCCGTCGGCAAGACCTCTCCCGGAGTCCTGCAGGCGATGCGGCGCGATCTCGGCCTCACGTCGGCGCAGGCCAAGGCCCGTTTGGTCAACGAGGCCGAGGCCGGCGCCGACGCGGGAGCCCTGCGGAACGCGCTCGGCCGTGACTTCGCGGGCGCCTGGGTGCACGGCGCCACATCCCAGCGGCTCACCGTGGCCACCACCGACGCCGCCGACGTCCCGCTCATCGAGGCGCGCGGCGCGCGGGCGCGTGTCGTGCCGTACTCGGTGACCCAACTGGACGCCGCAAAGGCCAAGTTGGATCGCGCGGCGAAGAAGGCGACGACGCGTGACGCGCCCGTCTGGTATGTCGACGTGCGCTCCAACGCGGTCGTGGTGCGCGCTGTACAGGTGTCGGCCGCCAAGTCCCTCGTCTCCGCCGCGGGGGTCGACTCCTCCCTCGTACACGTGGAGAGGACCAAGGAACGGCCCCGCCCGCTGTACGACCTCGTGGGCGGCGATCCGTACTACATGGGAGGCGGCCGCTGCTCCATCGGCTTCTCCATCACCAAGGGCGCGCAGCAGGGCTTCGCCACGGCGGGGCACTGCGGGCGCGCGGGCACGGCGACCACCGGCTACAACCGGGTGGCCCAGGGCACGTTCCAGGCGTCCATCTTCCCCGGCAGGGACATGGCCTGGGTCGCCACGAACTCCCAGTGGACCGCCACCCCGTACGTGAAGGGCCCGGGTGGCCAGCGGATCGGCGTCGGGGGCTCCACACAGTCCCCGGTGGGTGCGTCGATCTGCCGGTCGGGCTCCACTACGGGGTGGCACTGCGGCACGATCTCGCAGCACAACACCAGTGTCACCTACCCCGAGGGCACCATCAGCGGTGTGACCAGGACGACGGTCTGCGCGGAGCCCGGCGACTCGGGCGGCTCCTACATCTCCGGCAGCCAGGCGCAGGGTGTCACGTCCGGCGGCTCGGGCAACTGCCGCAGCGGCGGCACGACGTTCCACCAGCCGATCAACCCGCTGCTCCAGCAGTTCGGCCTCACGCTGAAGACCACGGGCGGTGACCCGGGCCCGGGCCCCGAGCCGGAGCCGGGCGGCACGTGGGCGGCGGGCAAGGTGTACGCCGCGGGTGACTCGGTGACGTACGGCGGCTCGACGTACCGCTGCCTGCAGCCGCACCAGGCGCAGCCGGGCTGGGAGCCGCCGAACACGCCGGCGCTGTGGCAGCAGGCGTAGCGGCCGGTCAGCTCAGGATGCCGCGGCTGTACGCCCTCGCTACGGCCGCGGCACGGTCCTTGACGCCCAGCTTGCCGTAGATGTGGGTGAGGTGCGTCTTGACCGTGGCCTCGCTGATGAAGAGCTCCGCGGCTATCGCGCGGTTCGACGTGCCCTCGGCGACGAGCGCGAGCACCTCCCTCTCACGGGTGCTCAGCGGTTCGTTGCCGGGGGCGCGTACGCGTGAGACGAGCCGGGAGGCGACCGCGGGCGACAGGACCGTGCGGCCCTCGGCGGCGGCGCGCACCGCGGTGAACAGCTCCTCGCGCGGGGCGTCCTTGAGCAGATAGCCCGTCGCGCCCGCCTCGATCGCGGGGAGCGTGTCGGAGTCCGTGTCGTACGTGGTGAGGACCAGGACGCGGGCGCGGGCCCCGCGCCGGGTCAGCTCGGTGATCGCGTCGACGCCGCCACCACCGGGCATGCGCAGGTCCATCAGGACGACGTCCGGGTCGAGTTCGGCGGCCATGGCGACGGCCTCGACGCCGTTCGACGCCTCGCCGAGGACCTCGAAGCCGGGGGCCGAACGGAACATGCCGCGCAGACCGTCGCGGACCACCGGGTGGTCGTCGGCGATGAGGAGAGTGATCACTTCAGTGCTCATGGCGCACCAACGGTACGCGAGCCGACACCGCGGTCCCGCCGCCCGGTTCGGACTCCACGGTGAGGGAGCCCGCGATGCGTTCGGCGCGGGCCCGCATCCCGTCGAGGCCGAAGCCGCCCGACCCGGTGCGTTCGGCCGTGGCGAGCGGGTCGAAGCCGCGACCGTCGTCGCGGACGTCCAGGGTGACCTCGTCGCCCATGAAGGAAAGGGTGACGCCGAGGCGGGTGGCGTGGGCGTGCCGGGCGGTGTTGGACAGGGCCTCCTGACCGATGCGCAGAAGGGTCGCCTCGATCTCGTCGTGGAGGGACTCGGCGGTGCCGGTGACCGTGAAGACGGCGCGTACGGGGGTGTGTTCGGCCCATTCGGCGACCGTTTTCTTCAGTGCCTCGGGGAGCCTGTCGTGCTCCAGGGCCGTCGGGGAGAGGTTGTGCACGGAGCGGCGCGCCTCGCCGAGGCTGTGCCGGGCGAGGTCGGCGGCGCGGCCCAGGTGCGTACGGGCCAGCGCCCTGTCCTCGGCGGCCTCGGCGTCCGCGACGACCTGGAGCTGGGCGATGATGCCGGTCAGGCCCTGCGCGATGGTGTCGTGGATCTCGGCGGCGAGCCTGCGCCGCTCGTCGGCGACGCCCGCCTCCCTCGCCTGGACGAGGAGTTGGGTGTGCAGGGCGGCGTTCTCGTCCATGGCCTGCCGGAGCGCGGTGTTGGTGCGTTCCAGCTCGACGATGGTGGCGGCCGCGTCGCGGGTGCGCTGTTCCTCCTGTGCCGCGAGGTGGGCGAAGACGATGAGCAGCGCGACGTTCACCGCGAGCAGCCCGCCGAAGACGCCCCAGCCCAGCTCGTCGTCCGGCGGCAGACCGCCGGACTGGGAGCCGGACATGGTGACGGCGGTGAGGAACAGGCCGGGCTTGACCAGGCGCGCGGGCAGCAGCCGCTCGGCGCCGAAGTAGCCGACGACGGCGTAGAACGCGAAGAACGGGTTGAGCCAGGTGAGGGTGAAGCCGATCACCCAGCGCAGGACGTAGTAGACGGTGCCCGCGGCCGAGGGCTCCGGGGGGCGGGAGCGGGCTGCCGCCCCCCAGCACAGCTGGAGCGCCAGCCCCGCGCCGACCAGGGTCCCGGACACGTACCAGTCGCCGCGTGGCATGCCGATGACGTCGCTGGTGGCCAGCGCCATGAGGACGCTGAAGCCCAAGAGGGCGTAGGGGCCCCAGCGGTGGAACATGGTCCAGCGCTGTTCGAGCAGCTCGGTGGCGTCCGCCGTACTCCTGCTCGTACTTTTGGTTCTGCTCCCGTTCACGCGACCAGTGTCGTCGACGAGTCGGCGCACGCGCCGGTCACTCCCATCGGAACCAGCGCGTGGCCCCGGCCGACAGGGCCACGGTCCACAGCGCGAGGACACCCAGGTGGACCCAGCCGGGCCAGTCGCCGGCGGCGGCGTCGCTCAGGGCCTGGGAGGCGGCGCCGAGCGGGGTGGCCTCCACGGCGCGGGCGAGCGCGTCGGGCATCGCCTGCACCGGCAGCCAGACGCCCGCGCTGAACATCATCGGGAAGAAGACGGCGGAGCCGATCGCGGTCGCCGCCTTGGTGGTGGGCGCGATCGCCGAGACCAGGGCGCCCAGCGCGAGCCCGCACAGGACGGCGAGGACGAGCGCGAGGGCGTATCCGAATCCCTGGCGCGGCAGCGCCACGTCGAAGGCGAGGCGGCCGACGGCCAGCGAGAGCAGGGACGAGGCGAGGGCGGCCGCGCCGTGGATGCCCATCTGCGCGCCGAGCACGGCGGAGGGGCGCACCGGTGTGGTGGACATGCGGCGCAGGATGCCGCTTTCGCGGTAGCCGGTGATGAGCGGCGGCATGGCTTGTACGCCCGCCATGATCAGGGAGAGCAGCACGGCGACGGGGACGTACGCGTCGACCATCCTGAGCCCACCGAGCGAGTCGGCGGGCTCCCGGAAGGAGGGGATGGAGCCGAGGATCGCCAGGAGGAGGGTGGGGAACGCCATGGTCCAGAAGATGGTGCCCGGTTCGCGGCGGAAGAGGCGGAACTCGGTCCTGGCGACGGCCTGCGCGGGGTTGGCCTTGGTGGAGGTCATGCCGATGCTCCCGTGAGGTCGAGGAACGCGTCGTCCAATGTCGCGTCGGCGACCCGGAGCTGGTGGGCGGTGATGTGGTGCCGTGCGAGCAGGGTGATGGCGGCGTCGACGGTCTCGTCGGTGCCGTGCAGGGTGTAGCGGCCGTCCCGGAGCTCGACGGAGGTGACCGCGGGCAGCGCCGCGAGCGCGCCTTCGTCGAGCGGCGCGGACGGTGTGAACGACATGACGGTGGAGTTCGCGGACCGGCTGATCAGACCCGCCGGGGTGTCCAGGGCGGCGACGCGGCCCCGGTCGATGACCGCGACGCGGTCGCAGAGGCGCTGGGCCTCCTCCATGAAGTGCGTGACCAGCAGGACGGTGACGCCGCTGTCGCGTACGTCCTCGATGAGCTGCCAGGTGTCGCGGCGGGCGCGCGGGTCGAGGCCGGTGGTCAGCTCGTCGAATACGACGACCTTCGGGTTGCCGATCAAGGCGAGCGCGATGAACAGGCGCTGCTTCTGGCCGCCGGAGAGCTTGCCGAAGCGGTTGTCGAGCTTGTCGGTCAGGCGCAGGCGTTCGGCGAGCGGCCGCCAGTCGGCGGGGTTCGGGTAGAACGCGGCGTACAGACCGAGGGCCTCGCGGACGGTGAGCTTCGGCTGGAGCCGACTCTGCTGGAGCTGCGCGCCGAGGACGCGGGTGAGGCGTTCGTGGTCGGTGACCGGGTCGAGGCCCGCGACGCGGACGGCCCCGGAGTCCGGGACGCGCAGGCCCTCGACGCACTCGACGGTGGTGGTCTTGCCCGCGCCGTTCGGGCCGAGGACGCCGAAGATCTCGCCCTCCTCGACGGTGAAGGAGACGCCGTCGACGACGGTCCGGCCGCCGTAGGCCTTCTTGAGTCCGTGCACTTCGATGAGGGGCATGTCCCGAGAATCGCTGGTGGGCGGGGGTACGGGCATCGCCCATCGCGCTCGAAGGGACATCAGCCGATCGGTTGATGGCGGGGGTACGACCCCTGGGCCGCTCCCCGGGACTTACGACCATCGGAGTACCCCGTAGGGTCCGAAACTCGGTGGGCTCTGTCAGTGGCGATCCGTAGGCTCGCTCTTGATGCCGAAATCAGATGCCCCCACCAAGGATCGGTCCACCGTACGGGTACTGCTGCGTCTGTGGCCGTATGTGCGGCCGGTCCGAACCCGCCTGATCGTGGCGGCGGTTGTCGCGGTCGTCGCGTCCTGCACGGGGCTGGTCCTCCCCCTCGTACTGAAGTGGATGGTGGACGGCCCGGTGGCCGACGGGGACGGGGCGGGGGTGTGGCTCGGGGCGCTCCTGCTGCTTCTGCTGGGTGTGACGGAGGCGCTGCTCTTCGGGCTGCGGCGGTGGCTCGTCGCGCGGCCGCTGGCGAGCGTGGAGGCGTCGATGCGGGCGGATCTCTTCCGCCATCTGCAACGGCTGCCGGTGGCCTTCCACGACCGGTGGGCGTCGGGGCAGTTGCTCTCGCGCGGCACCACGGATCTGATGCTGCTGCGTATGTTCCTCGCGTTCCCGCTGACGTTCCTGCTGGTCAATGGGGCGACGATCGTGGTCGGCGTGGCCATCCTGCTCGGGCAGGACTTCACGCTCGGCCTGGTGCTGCTCGCGCCCGTGGCGCCGATGGTGATCGTGTGCGCGTACTACGAAGGGCGGTACACCGCGGTGGCGCGGCGCGCGCAGGACCAGGTCGGCGATCTGACGACGGTCGTCGAGGAGAGCGTGCTCGGCATCCGCATCATCAAGGGCTTCGGCCGCCACCGCAGCCAGGCACGGGCGTTCCGCGAGCTGTCGCACACCCTGCGGGGCACGGAGCTGGCCAAGGCGCGGATCCTCGCGGCGGTCAACGCCGTGATCATGGCACTTCCGGAGGCCGCGATCGGGGCGGCGCTCGTCCTCGGCACGGTGCGGGTCGCTGACGGCGACCTGTCGGCGGGCACGCTGGTCGCCTTCCTGTCGACGGCACTGGCGCTGCGCTGGCCGGTGGAGTCGATCGGCTTCCTGCTGGCGATGAGCCAGGAGTCGGCGACGGCCACGGAGCGGTACTTCGAGGTGATGGACGCGGAGCCGGAGGAACCCGCCGTTGCCGGGGCCGCCGCCACCGCTGCCGCCACCGCTGCCGCTGCCGCCACTGCCTCCTCCTCCGCCTCCGCCGCCTCGTCCCTCGCCACCTCCTCCTCCGCCTCCTCCGCCTCCACCGCCTCGCCGCTCGCCACCTCCGCCGCCTCCCTCGCCCCCGCCCCCTCCGCCGCCGCGGGAGACGGCGGGCTCCGGTTCCACGGCGTGGAGTTCGCCTATCCCGACGCCCCGCCGGGCGCGCCCCCGGTCCTGAGCCGTATCGACCTCCATATCCGCCCCGGCGAGACCATGGCCTTGGTCGGCTCGACCGGCAGCGGCAAGACGACGCTCACCGCGCTGGTGCCACGGCTGCACGAGGTGACCGGCGGGCGCATCACCCTGGACGGCGAGGACATCGCGGCGATGGACCGCGAGCGCCTGCGCACGCTGGTGGCGGTCGCCTTCGAGGAGCCCACGCTGTTCTCGGCGACGGTCGGCGAGAACGTCCTGATGGGCGCCGAAGAGGGCGCCGACGGCGCCGAGTTGGGCCGCGCCCTGGACGTCGCGCAGGCCGACTTCGCGCACGCCCTGCCCCAGGGCACCGGCACGCAGGTCGGCGAGCAGGGCCTGAGCCTGTCCGGCGGCCAGCGCCAGCGCCTCGCGCTGGCCCGCGCGGTCGTGGGCCGCCCCCGCTTCCTGGTCCTGGACGACCCGCTCTCCGCGCTCGACGTCCACACGGAGGCACTGGTGGAGGCGGCGCTGCGGCGGGTCCTCGCGGACACGACCGCGCTGATCGTCGCCCACCGCCCCTCCACGGTGCAGCTCGCCGACCGTGTCGCGCTGCTCTCCGGCGGCCGCGTCACCGCCGTCGGCACCCACCAGGAACTGCTGCGGGAGAACGCGGAGTACGCCTGGCTGATGTCCGGAGCCGACACCCACCACACTGCCGAGGAGGCTGCCCGATGACCACCTCGTCGACGTCCACGTCACGGACCGCGGAACCGCAGCGGCCGGAGCCTGCCGACGACCGTGCCCCGGATGCCGTACTCCACAAGCCGGTCGGCCCCGAAGACCCGTTCGACAAGGACGATCTGCCCACGCCGCCCGGCGCCACCCGCGCGCTTCTGCGCTCGCTGCTCTCGCCGCTGCGCGCCCGCGTCGTCCTGGCCGCCGTGCTGCTGCTCGTGCAGCAGGCCGTCGTGCAGGCCGGACCGCTGCTCGTCGCGTACGCCATCGACCGGGGCGTGCCCGCCGTACGCGCCGACGACTACGGCCCGCTGATCGCGGTCGCCGTCGGCTATCTGCTCTGCGCGGGGGCGGCGGGCGCCCTGCAGTACGCCTTCATCGTCGCCTCCGCGCGCGTCAACCAGGACGTGCTGCTCGATCTGCGCGGCCGCATCTTCCGGCACGCGCAGGCGCTCAGCGTCGACTTCCACGAGCGGTACACCTCGGGACGGCTGATCTCCCGCTCCACCACCGACGTGGAGTCGCTGCGCGAACTGCTCAGCGAGGGCCTCCAGGAACTCATCACCGTCCTGCTCTCCTTCGTCTGCATCTCGGCGATGCTGCTCTGGCTCGACATGGGCCTCGGCGCGCTGGCGGTGGCATCCTTCGTGCCGCTCTATCTCCTCGTACGCCTCTACCAGCGGCGCGCCGGGGCGATGTTTCGCGACCGCTCGACCGCGATCGCCGCCGTCATCGTGAAGTTCGCGGAGACCATGAACGGCATCCGGCCGGTGCGGGCCTTCCGCAGGGAGCGGACGAACGACGCGGAGTTCGCCGTGCTCAACCGCCGGCACGAGCGGGTCAACGGTGCCGCGATGCTGGAGATGGCCCGCTATGTGGTCGGCTCGCGGCTCGTCGCGAATGTCGCCGTCGCCGCCATCGTCCTGTGGGGCGCGCACCGCGTGGCGGACGGCGGGCTCGCGCTCGGCGTGCTGGCCGCCGCCGTGCTCTATCTGCGGCGGCTGTACGACCCGATCGACCGGCTCGGCATGTTCCTCAACTCCTACCAGTCGGCGGCGGCGTCCCTGGAGAAGATCGCGGGGCTGCTCGCCCAGACCCCGACCGTGCCCGAGCCGGAGGCGGCCGCCGCGCGTCCGCTGCCCGCGTCGGATGCGGCGCACCCGGGCCGCGAGGTGCGGTTCGACGGGGTGCGGTTCGCGTACCGCACGGGCGGTGAGGTGCTGCCCCGCTTCGATCTCACGCTGCCGGCCGGGCAGACCGTCGCCGTGGTCGGCTCGACCGGCGCGGGCAAGTCCACGCTGGCCAAGCTGCTCGCCCGCTTCTACGACCCCACGGAGGGCCGCGTCCTGCTCGACGGCGTCGACCTGCGGGAGCTGGCGGTCGCCGAGCTGCGGCGCGGGGTCGTCATGGTGACGCAGGAGGCGTTCCTGTTCTCCGGGACCGTCGCCGAGAACATCGCGATCGGCCGCCCCGACGCCACCCGCGAGGAGATCGAACGCGCCGCCGAGGCCATCGGCGCCCACGACTTCATCGCGTCGCTGCCGGACGGGTACGACACGGACGTACGCAAGCGCGGTGGCCGGATCTCGGCGGGCCAGCGCCAGCTGGTGGCCTTCGCACGGGCGCTCCTCGCCGACCCGGCGGTCCTGATCCTCGACGAGGCGACCAGCTCCCTGGACATCCCCGGGGAGCGGGCCGTGCAGCGCGCCATGCACACGGTCCTGCACGGCCGCACCGCCGTGGTGATCGCCCACCGCCTCTCCACGGTGGAGATCGCCGACCGGGTGCTCGTCATGGAGCACGGCCGCGTCGTGGAGGACGGCAGCCCGGCCCAACTCGTCGCGGACACAGGGTCGTTCGCGGACCTGCACCGTGCGTGGCGGGAGAGCGTGGTGAGCTGAGCGGTCAGCCGGAGGCAGCCCCTGGAGCCATGTGCGGGCGACCTCCGGATACCGAACGTGCGCCACCGGCCAACGGACTGATTCCGGCCAACTCTTGATGCGCTCCTGACAGGAACAGTCCTCCGGTGTCACTCTTCCCCTCGACCGCCGCACGGTTTTCAACAACGCGACGGTTTCTCGTGCACTGCCTGTCATGCCTGCGACACCCGCAACGCCCGCGACACCCGCAAGACCCGTTGTGCACCGCCCAGTTCTGCGTACCGCCTTGCTCTGCCCGGACAGCGATCCAGCCGTCCGGTAGCTCTGGCCGCGCACCGCCGCGGCCGCGCAGAAGGAGTCCGTGTTGAGAAGCACCTCCCACAGACGTGTCGCCGCCGCCGGCGCCCTCTCCGCAGTCGCCGCCCTGCTGGCCGTCGCCGTCCAGGCGGCCCCCGCGTCGGCCGACGGCCCCGCGGCGAAGGCCGCCCCCGCCGCGGCCCAGAAGCTCGGCAAGGTCGACCCCGGGGCGCTCGCCGCCAAGCTCTCCCCCGCCCAGCGCGCGGAGCTCATCCGCGACGCCAACGCCACCAAGGCGGACACCGCCGAGGACCTGGGCCTGGGCGCCAAGGAGAAGCTCGTCGTCCGCGACGTCACCAAGGACCGTGACGGCACGGTCCACACCCGCTACGAGCGCACCTACGACGGTCTGCCCGTCCTCGGCGGCGACCTGGTCGTCGACACCGCGAAGTCGGGAAGGACCGAGGGCGTCACCAAGGCCGCCAAGGCGCGGCTCAAGGGCATCGACATGAGCGCCGAGGTCAAGGCGTCGGCCGCGGAGAAGCAGGCGCTGGGCGCCGCGAAGGCCGAGGGCTCGAAGAAGACCGACGCGGACCGGGCGCCGCGCAAGGTCGTGTGGATGGCCAAGGGCCGGCCGGTCCTCGCGTACGAGACCGTGGTCGGCGGTCTCCAGCACGACGGCACGCCGAACGAGCTGCACGTCGTCACCGACGCCGCCACCGGCAAGAAGCTCTTCCAATGGCAGGGCATCGAGAACGGCACGGGCAACACGCAGTACAGCGGCCAAGTGCCCCTGGGGACTGCCCAGTCGGGCTCGAACTACACCCTCACCGACACCACCCGCGGCAACCACAAGACGTACAACCTGAACCGCGCCACGTCCGGCACCGGCACCCTCTTCTCGGGCGCCGACGACGTGTGGGGCAACGGCCTGCCCGCCAACCTGGAGACCGCGGGCGCCGACGCCCACTACGGCGCCGCGCTGACGTGGGACTACTACAAGAACGTGCATGGCCGCAGCGGCATCCGCGGTGACGGCGTCGGCGCGTCCTCGCGGGTCCACTACGGCAACAACTACGTCAACGCCTTCTGGTCGGACGGCTGCTTCTGCATGACGTACGGCGACGGCGCGGGCAACGCCAAGCCGCTGACCTCCATCGACGTGGCGGCCCACGAGATGACGCACGGCGTGACGGCCGCGACCGGCAACATGACCTACAGCGGCGAGTCCGGCGGCCTGAACGAGGCCACCTCGGACATCTTCGCGGCGGCCGTCGAGTTCGGCGCCAACAACGCCCAGGACAAGGGCGACTACCTCGTCGGCGAGAAGATCGACATCAACAGCGACGGCACCCCGCTGCGCTACATGGACAAGCCGAGCAAGGACGGCTCGTCCAAGGACTCGTGGTACTCGGGCATCGGCAACATAGACGTGCACCACTCGTCGGGTGTCGCCAACCACTTCTACTACCTGCTGAGCGAGGGCAGCGGCAAGAAGGAGATCAACGGCGTCCCGTACGACTCGCCGACCTCCGACGGCCTGCCGGTGACCGGCATCGGCCGGGACAAGGCGTCGCTGATCTGGTTCAAGGCGCTCACCACGAAGTTCACGACCACGACCAACTACGCGGCTGCCCGCACCGGGACGCTCGCGGTGGCCGGTGAGCTGTACGGCACGACGAGCACCGAGTACAAGGCCGTCGCCCACGCCTGGGCCGCGGTGAACGTCGGCGCCCGCCCCGGTGGCGAGGAGCCCGGTGGCACCTCCTTCGAGAACACCACGGACGTCTCCATTCCGGACAACGGCGCCGCGGTCACCTCTCCTGTCAACGTCACCGGCCGCACCGGCAACGCGCCCAGCGCCCTGAAGGTCGGCGTCGACATCGTGCACACCTGGCGCGGTGACCTCCAGGTCGATCTGGTGGCCCCGGACGGCACGGCGTACCGCCTGAAGAGCACCAGTTCCTCGGACTCGGCGGACAACGTCAAGGAGACCTACACGGTCGACGCCTCCTCCGAGGTGGCCAACGGCGCCTGGAAGCTGAAGGTCCAGGACAAGGCCGCGCAGGACACCGGTTACATCAACAGCTGGAAGGTCACCTTCCCGTAAGTCACCTTCCCGTAGGCCCCGCCCAGCACGGAAGTTCTGATCAGCACCGAGACACGCCACCGCCCCGGGTGATCAAATCCCCGGGGCGGTGCGCGCGTTCCGGGGGACCCGCCCGTTCAGGCTTCCAGGGACCCGCCCGTTCAGGCCCCGTTCGCATTTCGTATGTTGACCACCGCTCAACGGTTCATTTCCGGCCAATAACGCGTCAGAACCCTGACATGCACCTGGCTCGAATGACACGCTTCCCCGCACCCCTCGCAAAAGGAGCCCGCGTGACCCCCCAGATATCCCGTAAGCGTTCGACGCTCGTGATCGCCACCGCCGTCGCCGCCGGAGCGCTGCTCACCGCCGGACTGACCACCGGCGCCTCCGCCCAGCCGGACAAGAACGCCGCCGCCTCCGGCGCGCCCGACGCCCTGTCGACGTCGGCCCGCGCGGCCCTCCTCCAGGACGCGAACGCCGACAGATCGGCGACCGCCGACCGGATCGGTCTCGACGCCAAGGAGAAGCTCGTCGTCCGCGACGTCGTCAAGGACGCCGACGGCACCACCCACACCCGCTACGAGCGCACCTACGACGGCCTGCCCGTCCTCGGCGGCGACCTCGTCGTGCACACCGCGAAGAGCGGCGAGGTGAAGGGCGTCACCAAGGCGACCGAGGCGTCCGTGAAGGTCCCCTCCACCGACGCGAAGCTGGCCAAGTCCTCCGTCGCGAAGTCCGCCGAGTCGACCGCCGCGAAGGCGAAGACCGCGCAGGCCGACGCGCGGACCCCGCGCAAGGTGATCTGGGCCGCCTCCGGCAAGCCCGTCCTCGCGTACGAGACGGTCGTCACCGGCGTACAGAAGGACGGCACGCCGAGCAGGCTGCACGTCATCACGGACGCCGCGACCGGCAAGAAGCTCTTCCAGCACCAGGACATCGAGACCGGCACCGGCAACAGCCAGTACAGCGGCAAGGTCAAGGTCGGCTCGAAGAAGGTCGGAAGCGGCTACGAGCTGACCGACAAGACTCGCGGTGGCCACCGCACCTTCGACATGAAGCACGCGGAGAGCGGTTCGGGCAAGCTCTTCAAGGACGCCAACGACGTCTGGGGCAACGGCAAGCCCTCAAACGTGCAGACCGCCGCCGTCGACGCCGCCTACGGCGCCCAGCTCACCTGGGACTACTACAAGTCGGTGCACGGCCGCAAGGGCATCAACGGCGACGGCAAGGGCGCGACCTCGCGGGTCCACTTCGGCAACAACTTCGTCAACGCCTTCTGGGACGACAGCTGCTTCTGCATGACGTACGGCGACGGCGCGGGCAACAAGAAGCCCCTCACCTCGATCGACGTCGCGGCGCACGAGATGACGCACGGCGTCACCTCGGCGACCGGCAACATGGAGTACAGCGGTGAGTCCGGCGGCCTCAACGAGGCCACCTCGGACATCTTCGCCGCCGCCGTGGAGTTCAGGGCCAAGAACTCCAAGGACGTCGGCGACTACCTCATCGGCGAGAAGATCGACATCAACGGCGACGGCTCCCCGCTGCGCTACATGGACAAGCCGAGCAAGGACGGCGCCTCCCTGGACAAGTGGCGCGCCGGCGCCGGGAACGTCGACGTCCACTACTCCTCGGGCATCGCCAACCACTTCTTCTACCTGCTGTCCGAGGGCAGCGGCAAGAAGCGGATCAACGGCGTCCAGTACAACTCGCCGACCGCCGACGGCTCCAAGGTCCTCGGCATCGGGCGCGGCAAGGCCGAGAAGATCTGGTTCAGGGCCCTGACGCGGTACTTCACGTCGACCACCAACTACAAGGCGGCCCGTAAGGGCACGCTGCGCGCCGCGAAGGACCTTTACGGCGCGAACTCCACCGAGTACAAGCGTGTGGCGGCGGCCTGGGCCGGCGTCAACGTCAAGTAGTCACGTAGTCAAGTAGCAAACGGGCGGCTCCCCGTGCCCCGCGAGGGGCGCGGGGAGCCGCGCGCTCAGCCGCAGGCGGCCCGCGGAAGGGTCACCGCATCAGCACCCCCGCCTCTTCCCCCGTGGCCTCCGAAGGGCCCGCCACCAGCCCCAGCTCGGCCCCGCCGCTCAGCAGCCGGTGCGAGGGCAGAATCCGTACCGTGTAGCCGAACGGCCCCGTCCGGTCCAGGGCGAGCGGCCCCTCGTACACCCGGCGCCCCTCCTGGTCGGGCCCACTGACCGGCTTCAGCGGCACCGGAGAGGCATCGGCGAGGTGATCCTCAGGATCCACCCGCCCCGCGACGGCCTGCACCTCCACGTCGTCCGGCGTCAGCTCCCCCAGATGCACCCGCACACGCACGGACAGCGTGGCACCCAGTTCGGCGGTGGCGCCGGTCGCCGACGCCTCCACGTGGTCGACGGCGACACGCGGCCAGGCGGCGCGGACGCGGGCCTTCCAGGCGGCCAGTTCGACGGCGGCCGTGACGTCGAGCGCGCGATGGGCGTGGGCGGCGGGGACGTACAGCTCCTCGACGTACTCGCGGACCATACGGCCCGCGAGGACCTTCGGGCCGAGCCGGGTCAGGGTCCTGCGGACCATCTCGATCCACCGGTCGGGCAGGCCGCCGGGGCCCCGCTCGTAGAAGCGGGGGGCGATGCGGCGCTCCAGGAGGTCGTAGAGTGCGGCGGCCTCCAGGTCGTCGCGGCGGTCGTCGTCGGTGGCGGCGCCGTCCGCCGTGGGGATGGCCCAGCCGAAGTCGGGCTCGAACCACTCGTCCCACCAGCCGTCGAGGACGGACAGGTTGAGGCAGCCGTTGAGGGCCGCCTTCATGCCACTCGTGCCGCACGCCTCCAGGGGCCTGAGCGGATTGTTCAGCCAGACGTCGCACCCCGGGTAGAGCTTCTGCGCCATCGCCATGCCGTAGTCCGGCAGGAACACCACGCGGTGGCGCACCCGTGGGTCGTCGGTGAAGCGCACCAGCTCCTGGATGAGCCGCTTGCCGCCGTCGTCCGCCGGGTGGGCCTTGCCCGCGACGACGATCTGGAGGGGCCGCTCCGGGTGGGTGAGCAGCTCCATGAGCCGGTCCCGGTCGCGCAGCATGAGCGTAAGCCTCTTGTACGAGGGGACGCGGCGCGCGAAGCCGACGGTGAGGACGTCGGGGTCGAGGACCTCGTCGATCCAGCCCAGCTCGGCGGTGGCGGCGCCGCGCTGGCGCCAGGAGGCGTGCAGGCGCCGCCTGACCTCGTCGACCAGCTGGCCGCGCAGGGTGCGGCGCAGCTCCCAGATGTCGGTGTCCTGGATGTCGGCCACCGCGTCCCAGCGGTCGGAGCCGCCCACCGACAGGGCGTGTTCGGTGCGCCGCTCGCCGATCTGGCGGGCGCCGAGCGCGAGGACCTCGGGGGCGACCCAGGTGGGGGCGTGCACGCCGTTGGTGACGGAGGTGATCGGGACCTCCTCGGGGTCGAAGCCCGGCCACAGGCCCGCGAACATCTCGCGGCTCACCGCGCCGTGCAGCGTGGAGACGCCGTTGGCGCGGCTGCCGAGGCGCAGGCCCATCACCGCCATGTTGAAGAGGTTGGGCTCGCCTCCCGGGTACGTCTCCATGCCGAGCCGCAGGATGTCGCCGACGTCGATGCGGGGCAGCTCTGCGGCGGGCCCGAAGTGGTGGGCGACCAGTTCGCGGTCGAAGCGATCGATGCCGGCGGGGACGGGGGTGTGGGTGGTGAAGACGGTCCCGGCGCGGACCGCTTCGAGGGCGGCGTCGTAGTCGACGCCCTCGAAGGCCAGTTCGTGAATGCGTTCGAGTCCCTGGAAGCCGGCATGGCCCTCGTTGGTGTGGAAGACCTCCGGTTCTGGGTGGCCGGTCAGTCGGCAGTACGTGCGTACGGCGCGGATGCCTCCGATGCCGAGGAGCATCTCCTGGAGCAGCCGGTGCTCGCTGCCGCCGCCGTAGAGGCGGTCGGTGACGTCGCGCTCGCCGGGGTCGTTCTCCTCGACGTCGGAGTCGAGCAGGAGCAGCGGCACGCGGCCGACCTGCGCCTGCCACACGTGGGCGCGCAGCGAGCGCCCGCCGGGCAGGGCGAGCGCCACCCGGGCGGGCGTGCCGTCGGGCTCGCGGAGCAGGGCGACGGGGAGTTCGTTCGGGTCCAGGACCGGATAGTGCTCCTGCTGCCAGGCGTCGCGGGACAGCGACTGGCGGAAGTAGCCGTGCCGGTAGAGCAGCCCGACGCCGATGAGCGGCACGCCGAGGTCGCTTGCGGCCTTCAGATGGTCCCCGGCGAGGATGCCGAGGCCGCCGGAGTACTGCGGCAGGGCGGCGGTGATGCCGAACTCCGGCGAGAAGTACGCGACGGCGCGCGGCGGCTGCCCGTGCCCCCCTGCCTGCTCCTGGTACCAGCGCTCTCCGGTGACGTACTCGCGCAGGTCGTCGGCGGCCTCGCCGAGGCGCCGCAGGAAGTCCTCGTCACGGGCCAGCTCGGCGAGGCGTGCGGACGGCACGCCGCCGAGCAGCCGCACCGGGTCGCAGCCGGACGCCTCCCACAGGCCGGGGTCGACGGACCGGAAGAGTTCGCGGGTGCGCGGATGCCAGGACCAGCGCAGGTTGCGGGCCAGCTCGGCGAGCTGACCGAGGGGGTCGGGAAGGGCGGGACGTACGGTGAAACGACGGATTGCCTTCACGGTCTCCACCTTCGCGGGGATTCGCGGGGATTCACGGGGATGCAGCACATATCGACCTACGCGACACGAAGGTAGCGGCGGCCCGCCTCCCGCCACCACGGCGCACAGGGCGCACGTCCATCGGTCCGGCGGCCCGGCTGTAATCTCTGTGCTCTGTGAACTGCCGTCGCGTCACGCGAATTGACAACGGAAACACGGGGGGCGGGGCTCATGATCGGCCGGTTGCGGGAGTCCTCGCCGCTGCGGGTGGGGCCGTACGAGACGCTGGCCCGGCTCGGTTCGGGCGGCATGGGCGAGGTCTTCCTGGCCACGCCGGGGCCGTACGAAACGGACGCGCTCGTCGCCGTGAAGGCGATCCGCGAGGACATCGCGGGCGACGCCGCCTTCCGGGCCCGTTTTCGGCGCGAGACAGCGGTGGCGGCGTCCGTCGACAGCCCCTGTGTCGCGCGCCTCGTCGCGGGTGACGCCGACGCGGCACAGCCGTGGCTCGCCACGGAGTACGTCCCCGGGCCGGACCTCGCCGAAGCCGTACGGCGGCACGGCGCGCTGCCCGTCGCGTCCGTCGCCGCGCTCGGCGCCGGGGTGGCCCGCGCGCTGGCGGCCGTGCACGCGGCGGGCGCCCTGCACCGTGACCTGAAGCCCGCGAACGTGCTGCTCGGCGCGGCGGGGCCCAAGCTCATCGACTTCGGCGTGGCGCGGGCGCTCGGCGCGACCACCATGACGTCGACGGGCCTGCTCGTGGGCACGCCCGGCTTCATGTCCCCCGAGCACGTGGCGGGCGGCCGCCATGTGGTGGCCGCCTCCGACGTGTTCTGCCTCGGCTCGCTCCTGGCCTACGCGGCGTCCGGCAGCGACCCGTTCGGGGGCGGCCCGGTGGCGGCGGTCCTGTACCGCGTGTCCCGCGCCGAGGCGGAACTGTCCTCAGTGCCGGAGCAGTTGCGCGACCTCATCGCCTCCTGCCTGGCACGGGACCCGGCCCAGCGGCCGGAGCCGGGGGAGGTGGCGTCACGGTTGGCTGCGCTGGGGAGCGGGGGTGGTGGCGTGGAACCCGGCAGCGGCCCCGAAGGGGCGGCGCCGTGGCCCGGTGCCGTGCTCGTCGACATCGCCGGCGTGCGGCGTGACGCCGAGCAACTGTGTGCCTCGGGGCGGCCTCTGCTGCCCCTGCCCGCGCCGCCGGCCGGGCCCGCGCACCCGCCGACGCAGACGCCCACTCAGACCCCGGCCGCGCCCGGCGGCCCGGAGCTGCACGGGCTGCACGGGCTGCACGGACTGCACGGGCTGCACGGGCTGCCCACCATGAGTTCCGCACCGCCCGCGCCACCCGTGCCGCCGTCCCGCCGTGGCGTCGGGCGACGCGGCGCCATCGTCACCGTTCTCGCCGTGGCCGTCGCGGGCGCCGCTGTCGGTGCGCTGCTCGCCCTGCGCGGGGGTGACCCGGGTTCCGGGGAGGGCGGCGCGGGGAGTGGCTCCGCCAGTGGTGGGGGCGAGGCGCCCGGCGCCCGGAGTCCGGGCGCCGACAAGCCCTCCCTGTCCCCCGCCCAGCTCATCGCCCGCGCGGGCGTCGACGCGTCCGGCACCGCCGACCGCAGCGGCCAGGTCCCGCAGTACGAGGAGCAGCGCCCCCAGGGCTGGAAGCCGTGGCGGGCCGAGTTCGGGCACGCGCCGATGAGTTGCGCGGCCGACACCGGAGCTCTCGTCTGTCTGCTGACCAACGGCACGTACGAGGCGCGGGACGCCGCGGACGGGCACCGCCTGTGGACGTCGGACGGCCGCTCGGCGCGGGAGCGGGACAGGAACGGCGAGGCGTACATCGGCCCGACCGGGGCGTTCTTCATGCCGGGTGACGGCCTGAGACCCGTGGTGCGCGGCGGGACGGCCGTCATCACGTACAAGGGGCGTGTCCAGGTCCGCGACTCGCGGACCGGCGACGTGCGGTGGACCGTCGGCGCGCCCGCCGGCAAGAAGGTCACCTCGGCTCTGCTCACCGACGACCATCTGATCGTCTCCTCGGAGGGCACACCGGACAGCGCGGACGGCCCGACGGGCGCCACGGTCCAGGCGTTCCCGCGCGAGCGCGGCGGTGCCGCCGTATGGACGTACGACCTCGCCACCGAGTCCCTGGCCAAGGCCGAGCAGGGCAACTACACGGCGGAACTGGCGTACGACGGCGTCGTCTACGCGGATTCCAAGGCCGGCGTCATCGCGATCGACGAGAAGAAGGGCGACCGCGTGGGCGGCGTCCACGACGACGGCCAGTGCCGCGCCCTCATGGCCGACACGGCGTCGGACCGGCTCCTGTGCTCCCAGGTCATCGGCGACAGCGGCGACTTCGACGACCCGACCGCCGATCCCCAGACCCGCGTGACCGAGCTGGACCCCCGCACGCTCGCCGTCGAGGGGAAGTTCGGCTTCAAGGCCCCGCCGATCGGCGCCGACGGCCACCCGGGCCTGGACATCGTGGTGAGCGCGGTCGGCCCCCGCGCCGCCCTCGCGTACGACACGACGGGCGGCAAGCTCCTCGTCGCCGACCCGAGGAACGGCCGGATCACCCGCGAGGAACCGCTCACCGTCGTCGACCACCTCATCAAGCGCCCGGTCTCCTCCGGAGCACTGATCATCGGCGACCGTGCCGTGACCGCCGACAACACCACCCTGCGCGCGGTGCCGTTGACCGCGTCCGGCGAGGTACGCGAGGTCGCGGTCCCCGGCGCTCCCGGCAACCGCGACCCGAAGCCGCCCGAGGACACCGGCACGGTCGTCGCGGACCAGCCGAAGCCGCCGACGGTCCTGCCGCTGGGCGGAGTCGCCACGATCGTCTACGACCAGGGCACGGTCGTCTCGGTCGAGCTGCCCTCCTGAGCCCCACGCCCCGCACCCCGCGCCCCGCAGCCACCCTCCCTACGTACGACGCCCCTTGGAGGAGCCGTGCTCGACCCCCTGTCCGGGCCGCCGCGCCACGTCGGCCCGTACCGGCTGATCGCCCTCATCGGCGCGGGTGGCATGGGCGAGGTCTACCTCGCCCGCGAGCCACGGCCCGGCGCGCCGCTCGTCGCGGTCAAGACGGTGCGGCCCGACCTCGACATCGACCGGGAGTTCCGGACGCGTTTCCGCCGGGAGATCGCGGCGGTGCGCGCGGTGTCCGGGCCGGGCACGGCCGAGCTGCTCGACGCGGACGCGGACGCCGAGATCCCGTGGCTGGCGACGGAGTACGTCGCGGGGCCCTCGCTCGCGGAGACGGTGCGCCGGTGCGGGCCGCTGCCGGCCGACGCGGTGCGCGCGCTCGGCGCCGGTCTGGCCCGCGCGCTCGCCGCGGTGCACGCCGCGCAGGTCCTGCACCGCGACCTGAAGCCCGGCAACGTCCTCCTCACCCCCGAGGGTCCGACCCTCATCGACTTCGGCATCGCGCAGGCCTTCGACGCGACGGCGCTGACGACCGCCGGGATGGTCGTGGGCACGCCCGGTTTCATGGCGCCCGAGCAGATCGAGGGCAGCCACGCGGTGGTGCCCGCATCCGACGTGTTCACGCTGGGCGCGGTGCTGTGCTTCGCGGCGACGGGGCACGGCCCGTTCGACGACCCGGAACTGGCCTCGGTGATCTTCCGCATCGCGCAGGGCGACGCGGATGTCTCCGCCGTGCCCGAGGGCGTACGTGAGGTCGTCACCGACTGCCTTCGCCCGGCGCCCGGCGACCGGCCCACCGCGGCGGGCCTCGCCGACCGTCTGGCGGATGCCGCGGAGGCCGGTGTGCCCTGGCCGGCCCCGGTGCTCTCCCTCTTCGCCGAGCACCGGGAGGCGGTGGCTCGCTGCGAACGGGCGGTGGCGCGGGAGTCGTTCGCGGCGGCGGACACGGTTACAGGCACGGGGACGGGGACGGGCACGGGCGGTCCCGTCCCGCACCCCTCGGCCGCCCGTCGCCGCCGGCCCTGGATCCTCGCGGCGGCATTGGCAGCCGTCACGGTGACCCTGGCGGCGGTGCTGCTCCCCGGGAACGACGGGAACGACAGGAACGACGGGGGCGGCGGAAGCAGCGGCGGCACCGAGGCGGCCCGCAGCCCGGACGGCAAGGGCGGCAAGGGCGGCAAGGGCCAGGACAAGGGCCAGGGCAAAGGCAAGGCGAACGCGCCCCGCGTCGTCACCGAGTACGGAAACCCTGGCCGCACCGGCGACTTCGGCGCCGCGACGACCCGCGCCTCCGCCCGCCCCGAGGGCTGGAAGCCCTGGTCGGTGGCGCGCCCGAAGAGCCTGGACGACCAGGGCACCGGCTGTGTCCTGGTGGCGTCGACGCTGGTGTGCCGGGACGGCAAGGGCGCCGCGACGGCCCTGGACGCGGCGACCGGCGGCCACCGCTGGACGTCACGCGGCTTCCCGGTGAGCGGCGCCGATCTGCAGGGCGTCCAGACGCTGCCGCCCGAGAGCGACGGCGAGCGGGTGTACGTCCCCAGCGAGCGGGGCGTGATCGCGGTCGACCTCTCCTCGGGCACCGAACGCTGGCGCGAGCCGATGTCCAGCGACGCGGCGGTCATGGCGCTCACCTACGCCGACGGAGTCGTCTACACCGCGGAGTTCGGCTTCTCGGACGAGGTGACGGGCGTAGGGAAGGCACATGTCCGCGCCCGCCGGGCGAGCGACGGCCGGGAGCTGTGGAAGTCGCCGCGCCTGCCCGCCAAGGTGCAGCACGCGCTCCTGGTCAAGGGCGGCCGGCTGTACGCGGCGATCGAGGGCAAGGGTGTCCTGACCCTCTCCGCCAAGGACGGCAAGGTCGTCCGTAGCGCCCCGCGGCAGCCCTGTTCCGGCCTTCTCGCGTACCGCGCGTCCCTCCTGTGCTGGGGCGAGGACGCCCCCGGGGTCCGCGAGCTGGACCCCCGCACGCTGGCCACGCGCCGCACCCTGGCCCCTGGCCTGGAACCCGCGCTCCCGCCGGTCGTGGGCGAGGCGGGCGTCCTCGTCGTGACGACCCGCAACGCCGACCCCGACGACCCCGTCACGCACTACATGTCGGCCTTCGACTGGCGCACGGGCGGGCGCTTGTGGCGGTACGGCGCCCCACAGGACACCGCGACGGTGGCCCTGGCGGGCAAGCGGGTCCTCGCCGTGGGCCTGTACGAGATGTGGGGCCGCTCCACGGCCGACGACCTGGACTCGTACCGCAGGAAGAACATCCCCCTCCCCGACGGCGGGACGGAGTACGACGACCGCCGGCCGCTCGGCGCCGCCCTGTACGCGGGCGGCGCCCTCTTCGCCGCCACCGACGACGGCAGGATCATCTCGGGGTACGCGCCCTGACGTGCCTGACCACCGGGGGGCCGCGGCCACCCCGGCCGCTTTCGGCCATCACGGCACCGCGCCCACCGCTCCGGCCGGGGCTCCACGCCCGAGCCCCGGCGGCTCCGCCCTTCCCGGCTCGGCGCGGCGGTCCGCGGCCCGCGCTCCTCCCGGGCCCGCGGGGCATATGCGCCTGGCCCGTACCAAACAGTGCATTTTCGGACCGGCCACGCCCTCCGCGGCGGGGCCGGTCTTGCATGTGCCGTTACGCACTAGTAGTTAACAAAGCGCCGGATTGCCCACCCGGAGCGGGTGGGAAGGCTCCAGCGGTACGCACTCCGGCCCGCCGCGGTCGGCACGCACCACGGAACCTCTCCACACCCCCGTATCCGTGCACGCGGACAGGAGCGGTCAGACATGCCACTTGGCTCGACCCCGCAACCGACCATCCCCGTTCTGGACGTCCGGCCGGCCGTCCACTGCGGCCGAAAACCGGCGAAGGCGGTGCCGGGCGAGACGTTCCAGGTGAGCGCCACGGTCTTCCGCGAAGGCCATGAAGCGGTCGCCGCCAACGTCGTCCTGCGTGATCCCGAGGGGCGCCCGGGGCCCTGGACCCCGATGCGGGAGCTGGCGCCCGGCACCGACCGGTGGGGCGCGGACGTCACACCGGACGCCGAGGGACGCTGGACGTACGCCGTGGAGGCGTGGGGCGACCCCGTCTCGACCTGGCGGCACCACGCGCGGATCAAGATACCGGCGGGCCTCGACACGGACCTGGTCCTGGAGGAGGGCGCCCGCCTCCACGAACGGGCCGCCGCCGGGGTCCCCGAGGCCCAGCGGGCCGCCGTGCTCGGCGCGGCCGAGGCGCTGCGCGACCCGGGCCGCCCACCGGCGGCCCGGCTCGCCGCGGCCCTCACCCCCGAGGTCGAGTCGGTGCTCGCCCGCCACCCCTTGCGCGAACTCACGACTTCCTCACCGGAGTTCCCCCTCGTCGTGGAGCGGCGGCGGGCGCTTTTCGGGTCCTGGTACGAGTTCTTCCCCCGTTCGGAGGGTGCCGTCGTCCGTGAGGGGGCGGCGCCGGTGTCGGGGACGTTCCGCACGGCGGCCGAGCGGCTGCCCGCGGTCGCCGACATGGGTTTCGACGTGGTCTACCTGCCGCCGATCCACCCGATCGGCACCACGTTCCGCAAGGGCCCGAACAACTCCCTCTCCCCCGGCCCGTACGACGTGGGCGTGCCGTGGGCGATCGGTTCGCCGGAGGGCGGCCATGACGCCGTCCATCCGGACCTGGGGACCCTCGACGACTTCGACGCGTTCGTGCGGCGCGCGGGCGAGCTGGGTCTGGAGGTCGCGCTGGACTTCGCGTTGCAGTGTTCGCCGGATCATCCGTGGGTGGACAAGCACCCGGATTGGTTCCGGCACCGGGCGGACGGCTCCATCGCGTACGCGGAGAACCCGCCGAAGAAGTACCAGGACATCTATCCCCTGGCCTTCGACCGGGACATGCCGGGGCTGATCACCGAGACGGTGCGTCTGCTGCGGTTCTGGATGGGGCACGGGGTGCGGATCTTCCGCGTCGACAACCCCCACACCAAGCCCGTCGTGTTCTGGGAGGAGGTGATCGCCAAGATCAACGGCACCGACCCGGACGTGATCTTCCTCGCCGAGGCCTTCACCCGCCCCGCGATGCTGCACACCCTCGCGGCCATCGGCTTCCAGCAGTCGTACACGTACTTCACCTGGCGCAACACCAAGGAGGAACTCACCGACTACCTCCGGGAGTTGTCGGGAGAGACCGCGCACTTCCTGCGTCCGAACTTCTTCGTGAACACCCCGGACATCCTGCACGCCTACCTCCAGGACGGCGGCCGGCCCGCCTTCGAGACGCGCGCCGTGCTCGCCGCGACGCTGTCGCCCGCCTGGGGCGTCTACGCGGGCTTCGAGCTGTGCGAGAACACCCCCGTGCGGCCGGGCAGCGAGGAGTACCTGGACTCGGAGAAGTACCAACTACGGCCGCGCGACTGGGAATCCGCGGCCCGCAGCGGCGACACGATCGCCCCGCTCATCACCGAGCTGAACCGTGTCCGGCGGGCCAACCCCGCCCTCCAGCAACTGCGGGACCTGCACTTCCACCCCACGGACAAAGACGCGGTGATCGCCTACTCGAAGTCCGCCGAGGGCACGCACGGTTCGAACACGGTTCTGGTGGTGGCCAACCTCGACCCCCACCACACCCAGGAGGCAACGGTCTCGTTGGACATGCCGCAGCTCGGCCTCGAACGGCACGAGTCCGTGCCGGTGCGCGACGAGCTCACCGGCGAGACCTACCACTGGGGCAGGACCAACTATGTGCGCCTGGAGCCGGGCCACGCGCCCGCGCACATCTTCCGCGTCCTGCGACCGTCCTCACCGTCGATCGGAGGGTCACCCACACCATGATCGTCAATGAGCCCGTGCAGGACACCTTCGAGGACACGCCCACCAAGGACCGGCATCCCGACTGGTTCAAACGC
>NZ_JBSFRK010000026.1:0-34803 GCF_053589195.1 Streptomyces sp. NPDC003379
GCTCGGCACGGTGAGCGTGGCGACGGGCAGCGCGGGCGCGACGGACTCCGCCCACTCCACGGAGCCGTCCTCGACGGGCGTGCGCCGTACCTGCACCTGTCCCGCCTATCTCCGCTCCAGTCTCCGCTCCAGGCGGAAGAGCCTTATCTCCCGGTCCACCCGGGATTGATACGTGGCATAAGGCGGCCAGAACTCCAGCGCCGCCGCCCAGACGGCCGCCCGCTCCTCCCCCGTCAACAGCCGCGCCCGCACCGGTACGTCAGCGCCGCGCCAGTTGACCTCCGCGTCCGGGTGGGCGAGCAGGTTCGCGGTCCAGGCGGGGTGCCCGGGCCGCCCGAAGTTGGACCCGATCAGCACCCAGCCCCCGGTCTCCTCGTCGGGCATGCACGCCAACGGCGTACGCCGCCGAAGCCCGCTCTTCGCGCCGCGCGCCGTCAGGATGACGCCGGGCAGCATCGTCGCACTGAGCAGCACCTTGCCGCGGGTCAGACGGTGGACGGCGCGGTCCATCGCGGGCACGCAGTGCGGGGCGATCCTCGCGAAGGTCCGGGTGGCCGACACCTTCTGCATCAGACGCAGCCCGGGCGACGACATCAGCCGACCTTCCCGGACCTGGCGGCGGCGACCGGGACCTGGGCGTCGCCGGGTCCAGCCGTGGCGGCCGGGGCCTGGGCGTCGCCGGACCCAGAGACGGCGACCAGGGCCTCGGCGCTGCCGGACCCAGCGGCGGCGGCCGGGGCCTCGGCGTCACCGGACCCAGAGACGGCGACCTGGGCCTCGGTGCCGCGCTCGCCGGTGAACAATCCGGCGCGTTCGGCCGCCCGTGCCCGGAGCCGGTGCGCAGGTCCGAAGAGCAGGTCGTCGCCGGACGCCCGCTTGTAGTAGAGGTGCGCCTCGTGCTCCCAGGTGAAGCCGATGCCGCCGTGCAGCTGTACGGCCTCGGACGCGGCGGTCCGCAGCGCGTCGAGCCCCTGCGCGAGCGCGAGACCCCCGGCGCGTTCGGCGCCCTGCCCGCCGAACCCGGCGGCCTCGGCGCCCGCGGCCCACGCCGCGTAGTAGGCGGCCGAGCGGGCGGCCTGCACCTGCACGTACACCTCGGCGAGGCGATGCTTCACCGCCTGGAAGGAGCCGATCGCCCGCCCGAACTGCTCGCGTCGGCGGACGTGGTCGAGGGTCCTTTCGAGCGCCCGGTCGGCGGCGCCCACTGCCTCGGCGGCCAGGACGGTGGCGGCGACGTCCCCGACGGCGGCGAGTGCGCCAGGCACATCGGAGGCGTCACTGCCGAGCAACTCGCCTTCCACATCCCGCAATTCGACGCGGGCCTGGGTACGGGTCTCGTCGAGCGAGGTCTGCCGGGCCCGCGCCATGCCGGGCGCCCCCTCGCGCACGAGGAAGAGGAGCGTACGGGAGCGGGCGAAGCCTCCCGCGTGCGCGGCGACGACCAGCAGCCCCGCACTGTGCCCGTCGAGCACCTGCTCGGCCTGCCCGTACAGCCGCCAGGCCCCGTCACGGATCCTGGCCTGTACGCCGCCCGCGCGCCCGCCGCCCGCCCAGTCACCGGAGTTGTCGCTGACGAGACCGAGCGCGGTGGCGAGCCCGGTGCCGGGTACGGCGAGCGCGGCGGTCAGCTCCCCGGCGGCGATCCGGGGCAGGTGCGCGGCACGCTGCTCGTCGGTGCCGAGGGCGAGGATCAACGGGGCGGCGAGGACGGCGGTGGCGAAGAGCGGGGAGGGGACAAGGGCACGCCCCAACTCCTCACAGCTGAGAGTCACTTCCGCAGCGGTGCAGCCCACGCCTCCGTACGCCTCGGGAAGGGCGAGACCGGGCAGGCCGAGCTGTTCGGCGAGCGCGGTCCACAGGGCGGCGTCGTGGCCGGAGGGGGTGCGCGCCGCGGCCTTGACGTCGTCGGGGCCGCAGCGTTTGGTGATGAGTTCGCGGAGGGTGCGGCGCATCTCGTCCTGCTCCGCACTGAAGGCGGCGTCCATCGGCGGGCTCCTCCCCCGAGCCCGGCGACCGGGCCCGGTACTGACGGGCCGTCATGTTAGGGCGGGGGCGACGAGATGCACAGAGTGGGGACGGGACGTAAGCGGGCGACGCCTCTGCCCGCGGCGCACTTCTCCGCGCCCGGCGCCTGGCCCTCGCGCCGCACCTCTCCTTGCGGTGCACGTCTTGCGCATCTCCGCACCCTTCCTCGCGTCACCGTCATCTGATGTACCGTCAGTTCCATGCCCTGTACCCCCCGCTCCACCCCCCGCAAGGTCGCCGTCGTCGGTGTCGCCCTCTCGGATTGTGGTCGGGTCGACGAGGCCACCCCTTATGCCCTGCACGCCCAGGCCGCCCGCCGTGCGCTCGCCGACTGCGGGCTCGGGCGGGACGCCATCGACGGCGTCGCGTCGGCGGGGCTCGGCACGCTGGCGCCCGTCGAGGTCGCCGAGTACCTCGGCCTCGCGCCCCGCTGGGTGGACTCCACCTCGGTCGGCGGCGCCACCTGGGAGGTCATGGCGGCGCACGCGGCGGACGCGATAGCGGCGGGACGGGCCAACGTCGTACTCCTCGTATACGGTTCGACCGCCCGCGCGGACATCAAGGCGAGGCGGCGCACGTCCAACCTCTCCTTCGGCGCGCGGGGCCCGCTGCAGTTCGAGGTCCCCTACGGGCACTCCCTGATCGCCAAGTACGCGATGGCCGCGCGCCGCCACATGCACGAGTACGGCACGACACTGGAACAGCTCGCCTCCGTCGCCGTACAGGCCCGGGCCAACGCGGCGACCAACCCGGACGCGATGTTCCGCGACCCGATCACGGTGGACGACGTCCTGGACGGCCCGATGATCGCGGACCCCTTCACCAAGCTGCACTGCTGCATACGTTCCGACGGCGGTTGCGCCGTGCTGCTCGCCGCGGAGGAGTACGTGGCGGACTGCGCGTCCGAGCCGGTGTGGGTCCTCGGCGCCGGCGAACACGTCTCGCACACGACGATGTCGGAGTGGGACGACTTCACGGTCTCCCCGGCGGCGGTGAGCGGCCGTCTCGCCTTCGACCGGGCGGGGGTGCGGCCACAGGACGTGGACGTGGCCGAGATCTACGACGCCTTCACCTATATGACGCTGGTGACGCTGGAGGACCTCGGTTTCTGCGGGAAGGGCGAGGGCGGCGCGTTCGTGGAGAAGGGCCGCCTGCTGCGCACGGGTGACCTGCCGACCAACACGGACGGCGGCGGTCTGTCCGCCCAGCACCCTGGTATGCGGGGTCTGTTCCTGCTGGTGGAGGCGGTACGGCAGCTGCGCGGTGCGGCGGGCGACGGCCAGGTCAGACGCCCGGACGGCGGCCTGCCGGAGGTGGCGGTGGCGTCGGGTACGGGCGGGTGGTTCTGCTCGTCGGGGACGGTGGTGCTGGGACGGGGGTGAGGGGGGCCTCGCCTTGCCGCTCGGCCCAGGGTGAGGGCGCCTCGGCGCAGGGTGAGGGCGTCTCGGCCCAGGGTTAGAACGCCTCGGCCCAGAGTGAGGGCGCCTCGGCCCAGGGTTAGAACGCCTCGGCCCAGGGTGAGGGCGCCTCGGCCCAGAGTGAGGGCCTCTCGACCCGGGGTGTGGCGTGCCCGCCCTTCCGCTCGGCCCAAGATGACGGCGTCCCCACCCTCCCCTCGGCCACAATCGGCGCATGACGACTCCCGGCTCACCGCGCCCCACCGCACAGCCCACCACACAGCCCTCCACGCAGTCCTCCGCACAGCCCCCCACAGAGCCCTCTGTGCCGCCCCTCGCCCCCTCCGCGCCCCCCGCGTCCGAGTTCCAGGAGCTGCTGAGGGCGCAACGCGTCTGGGACATCGAGCTGCCCGACTTCGACCCGGCCGCGGCGCCCGCCACCCCCCTACCCCTCTTCCACACGTGGTTCGCGGAGGCGGTGGCCGCGGGACAGACCGAGCCGCACACCATGGGCCTGGCGACGGTCGCCGAGGACGGCGGCCCCGACGTACGGACCGTGATGCTGCACGACGCCGACGACCGCGGCTGGCACTTCGCCTCGCACGCGAGCAGCAGGAAGGGCCGCCAACTGACCGCACGCCCGGAGGCCGCCCTGCACTTCTACTGGGCGTCTCAGGGCCGGCAGATCCGTCTCCGGGGCCGCATCACCACAGCCCCGCACTCCGAGAGCCTCGCCGACCTGCACGCACGGTCGACGGGTGCGCTGGCCGCCGCGCTGGTGGGAAGGCAGAGCGAAGTCCTGCCCGCGTACGAGGAGTTGGAGCGGTCGTCGGCCGCCGCCTGGGACCGCGCCCAGGCCGAGCCCCACGCGGACGCGCCGACGTGGACGCTGTACGTGCTGGACCCCCTGGAGGCGGAGTTCTTCCAGGGCGACGCACGGCGGCGGCACGTACGACTGCGGTACCGGAAGGGACAGGCGGACGAGACCTGGACCCGGGAACTGCTCTGGCCCTGAACCCTCAACCCCCCACGGCTCAGCGGATGAAGTCGTACTGGGCGAAGTCCCGGACCGGCAGATAACCGATCCGCTGATACAGGCCATTGCTGGTCGGATTGGCGAGGTCCGTGAAGAGCAGCACCTCGTCGGCGCCCGCGTCGAGCGCGGCGCGGGTGACGGCAACGGTGGCGGCACCACCGTAGCCGCGGCCGCGCAGGTCGGCCGGGGTGTACACGGGCGCGACGCGGACCTGCCCGGCGACGCGGCGGGTGGCGCCGGCCATCGCGGCGGGCGTGCCGTCGGGCGTCTCCCAGAGGGTGACGCCGCCGTAGGCGAGGCGGGCGGACACCCAGTCGCCGGAGTCCATGGCGGGCGGCTCCCCGACGGCTTCCCCGAACTCCCGGTGCCAGCGCGCCAACAGCGCACGGTCACCGCCGTCGGCGACGCG
Organism: Streptomyces sp. NPDC003379; assembly: GCF_053589195.1. NCBI lineage: Bacteria > Bacillati > Actinomycetota > Actinomycetes > Kitasatosporales > Streptomycetaceae > Streptomyces > Streptomyces sp. NPDC003379. The sequence goes on from NZ_JBSFRK010000026.1 coordinate 4,868, forward strand.
GGCCCGGCCGGGCGGGGTGGGCTCGGGCGGCGTGAGGGCGCCGAGCCGGTAGAGCCGCTGCCGGTAGCCGCGCGTGGCGGTGGCCCCGGCGTGCTTCTCCCAGGCCTGGCCGAAGGCCTCCGCCGTATCCCGGTCGGCGGCGATGCCGGGCAGGTCCGGCGTGACGTCGGCGAGCTGCCGGGCGAGGGCGTCGGCGGCTTCGGGGGTGACGGGGCTCAAGGCCAGGCGGTGCGGCGGCGTACGTACGAAGGCACCCTGGACGCGGCCGGCCTCATCGGCGTACGTACCAAAGAGGGGCGCCCCTTCCCCGTACGCATGGAGCCCTGTGACGCGCAGGGTGTCGGTGACGGTGAGGAGGGCGGTGTGCAGGGCGGGTGCGGAGTGCAGGAACTCCTCGGCACGAACGAGAAAGCGGTCGAGGTCGCCGGTCAGCTGCCAGTGGGGGTACGGGTCGGTGGACATGAGCCATGATCGCGTGCGCTGCGGACGGGACACAAAGAATTTTCATCACGGGCCCGCCCCGCACACTCGGCCGGGCCGACCCACACTCTCGGCCCGTCTGGCCCGCAGCCTCAGACCAGCCGACCCGCCCACTCGACCCCGACGACCCGCAGCCTCGGCACCCGGCCGACCCGCCCACTCGACCCCGACGACCGCACCCTCAGCCAGCACTGGCCGCGTGCTCAGCCGGGACGAGCCGCTGACTCAGCCCAGACGACGGCCCCCGCACGCCCCAGCACTAAACACCCACCCGCGTCCTGAACACCGGAACCGCGAACCCCCCTCTCTCCCGGTACTCCCCGTGCCCCTCGTCCCGCCCCACCTCTGCCTCTGCCTCCGCCTCCGCCTCCGCCTCCGCCTCCACCCTCACCTCCCGGAACGTCACCTCCAGCGCCATCCCGATCCACAGCCCGTCGGCATCCTGGTCGACGACCTCCGTCATCATCCGCGGGCCCTCGGCGAGGTCGACGACCGCGGCGACGTAGGGGACGCGCGCGCCGAACGGTGGCAGGTCGTTCCTGTGCACCACCGACCAGGTGTAGAGCGTGGCGCGCCCACTCGCCCGCTCCCAGGTGACGTCCTCGCTCCAGCAGCGCGGACAGAACTCGCGCGGATAGTGGTGCGCCGCGCCGCACGCCCCGCAGCGGCGGATCAGCAGCAGGCCCGCGGCCGCCGCGTCCCAGTAGGGGCGGGTGAAGGCGTCGGGCTCCGGAAGGTCAAAACGCACACCGGCGCCCACACCGCCGGCCACGCCCGCGCCCACACCCCTGCCGCCCATCAGAAGAGCCCGATCGCGTCGTCGAGGGACCAGGTCTGCCAGGACATGGCGAAGAGGGCGACCAGCGAGATGAGCGCCATCATCGCGTTCTGCCCCTGCTCGGCCCAGTCATGGATCATGAGGACGAGGTACAGCACATTGAGGAGCAGCCCGCCGACCAGAGCGATCGGCGTCAGGAAGCCGACGATCAGGCCGAGTCCGAGGGCGAGTTCGGCGTAGACGACGACGTACGCGATCGTCCTGGGGCGCGGCGCGACGACGGTGGTGAAGCCGCTGCGGACCGCGTTCCACTTGTGCTTGGCGGCCACGTCGGACGCCCACGCGATCCCCGTCCCCCGCTGGAACCAGCCTTTCTTGTCCTTGTGGCGCCAGCTCTCCAGCCACCACAGGCCAAGGCCTACGCGAAGCACGGCGAGCCATTCGGCCCCGGTGAGCCAGATCGAGTCCATGCCGTGGCCTCTCCCACTTCGGCGGGCGGATAAGCGATTCTGACGGTACGTCAGTTCAGCGCACCGGCGACGCGAGCGCAAGGGGCTGCGTCCGCCGCACGCACCCGCACACGCCACGAGACCCCGTGATCGATTCGCAACCGATTCCGGACTTGACTGTCACCCGTCAAGTAATCGCGCGGTTACTCTCCAGTCATGGCCGACTCGACAGCCGTCCCGACAGCCCTGCCCACGTTCCAACAGGAGCGCCCCGTATACGTGATCGGCGGCGGACCCGGCGGTCTCGCCACCGCGGCGGCCCTGCGCGCACGCGGCGTCCGCACGGTCGTCCTGGAGAAGTCCGAACGCGTCGGCGCCTCGTGGCGCGGCCACTACGACCGCCTTCACCTGCATACGACGCGCCGCCTCTCCGCCCTGCCGGGGCTGGCGTTCCCACGGGCGTGCGGCCGGTGGGTGTCACGTGACGACGTGGTCCGCTACCTGGAGAAGTACGCGGAGCACCACCGCCTCGACGTCGTCACCGGCGTCGAGGTGACCGGCCTGGAACGCACCGCCGACGGCGCCGGCTGGCTGCTGCGCGCCACCGGCGGGCGGGAGCTGACCGGCAGCGCGGTGGTGATCGCCACCGGCTACAACCACACACCCCGTCTCCCGGACTGGCCCGGCCGCGACACGTACTCCGGCGAACTCCTGCACGCCGCCGACTACCGCCGGCCGAGCCCCTTCACCGGCAAGGACGTCCTGGTCGTCGGCGTCGGCAACACCGGCGCGGAGATCGCCGTCGACCTGGCCGAAGGCGGCGCCGCCCGGGTCCGCCTCGCGGTGCGCACCGCCCCGCACATCGTGCGCCGCTCCACTGCCGGGTGGCCCGCGCAGTTCACCGGCATCCTCTGCCGCAGGCTGCCGGTCGCCCTGGTCGACCGGATCGCGGTACCGGTCACCAGGGCCGGCGTGCCCGACCTGTCGGCGAAGGGGCTGCCTCGGCCCGACACCGGGCTCTGCTCACGGGTCAAGGAGGGGGCGATCCCGGTTCAGGATGTGGGTCTGATCGACGCCGTGCGCAAGGGGCGGGTCGAGCCCGTCGCCGCCGTGGAGTCCTTCGAGGACGGCAAGGTCGTCCTGGCGGACGGCAGCCGGATCGACCCGGACGCGCTCATCGCGGCGACCGGGTACCACCGCGCCCTGGAAGGCCTGGTCGGCGGCCTCGGCGTCCTCGACGAACGCGGCCGCCCCACGGCCCACGGCCGCCGCCCCCCGAAGCAGGCCCCTGGCCTGTACTTCACCGGCTTCACCAACCCCATCAGCGGCATGCTCCGCGAACTGGCCCTGGACGCCGACAAGATCGCAAAGGCGATCACGAAAGCGCGGCAAGGCGAACCCCGATAGCGCCGCGGGAAACCCCGCGACCGCCCCCGACCGTCCCGCGGCCAAAGAACCACCCCGACAGGAGCGCGGGAACCCCGCGCCCCCCCACCGGCCCGCGGCCAAAAATCCGCCCCGACAGGGGCGCGGGGAACTGCGCGACCAGCCACATCCGGCCCGCGGCCAAAGAACAACCGCACCCCGGCCGATTCACGACCTTGGCACCACCCAGTTTCTACGCTTCCGTGGAAGGCCCATGCACGCACGCCCCTTCCACCCCACGCACAGCACAGCGCAGCGCCCCCGCACAGCGCAGCGCCAGGCTTTGCCTGCAGCCCCATTCCTGACGTCGCGTCAGTTCAGTAATCTGACTATGCGTCAGGTAAGTGCTGTCACACAGGAGCGGGCGGACCGATGCTTGGATCGACTCACGGCACCTTCACCACCGACCCCCGCCGCGCGCATGTTGTGGCCTGCGGCGAACTCCCTCCCACAGCCGTCCACGGCAGGGCCGTCACGGCGGACGACCTGGACGTCAGCGGTCGGCCGCTGCACGCCGACGTACCCGATCTGGACCGCTTCTTCCGTCCCGAGTCCGTCGCCGTCATCGGCGCGTCGGACGCCGAGGGACGGCCCAACACCGGCATCACCCGCCAGCTCATCACCTGGGCCGAGCGGGTCGGCGCGCGGCTGCGCCCCGTGCACCCCACCCGTCAGTCGGTCTTCGGCATCCCCTGCTCCCCTTCCGTCGCCGACCTGCCCGAACAGGTCGATCTGGCCGTGCTCCTCGTCGCCGACCCGCTGCCCGTCATCGAGCAGCTCGCCGAGGAGAAGGTGCGGTTCGCCGTCGCCTTCGCCTCCGGATTCGCCGAGACCGGCGAGGAGGGCGCGGCCGCCCAGGCCCGCCTCGCCGCCGCCGTACGCCGCTCCGGCCTCAGGCTGCTCGGGCCGAACACCAACCTCAACGCCTTCGAGGAGTTCCGCGAGGATCTCGAAGGCCCCGCCATCGCGCTGATCACCCAGTCCGGCCACCAGGGCCGCCCCGTCTTCACCCTCCAGCAGCTCGGCATACGCCTCTCCCACTGGGCGCCCACCGGCAACGAGGCCGACCTGGAGACCTCCGACTTCATCTCCTACTTCGCCGAACGCCCCGAGGTCGGCGCCATCGCCTGTTACGTCGAGGGCCTCAAGGACGGCCGCGCCTTCCTGCTCGCCGCCGACCGGGCGGCCCGGCGCGGCGTGCCCGTCGTCGCCGTCAAGGTCGGCCGCACCGAGACCGGCGCCCGCATGGCCGCCTCACACACCGGCAAACTGACCGGCGCCGACGCGGTGGTGGACGCGGCGATGCGGCAGTTCGGCGTGATCCGCGTCGACGGGCTCGACGAACTCCAGGACACCTCCGCCCTGTTGGCGCGGGCCCGTCCTCCGCGGGCCGACGGCGTCGCCGTGTATTCGATCTCGGGCGGCACGGGCGCGCACTTCTCGGACCTGGCGACCGAGGCGGGGCTCCGGCTGCCCACGCTCTCCGACGCCAAGCAGACGGAGCTGCACCAGTGGATACCGCGGTACCTGAACGTCGCCAACCCCGTCGACAACGGCGGGCACCCCGTGGGCGACTGGCGCGGCCGGAAAATCATCGACGCGATCCTCGACGACCCTCAGGTGGGGGTGTTCATCTGCCCCATCACCGGGCCCTTCCCGCCGATGAGCGACAAGCTCGCGCAGGACCTGGTGGACGCGGCGGAGCGGACGGACAAGCTGGTGTGCGTGGTGTGGGGCTCGCCCGTCGGCACCGAGGACGCCTACCGCCGGACGCTGCTCGGCTCCTCGCGCGTGGCCACGTTCCGCACCTTCGCCAACTGCATCACGGCGGTGCGCGCCTATCTGGACCACCACCGCTTCACCGCCGGCTACCGCTCCCCCTTCGACGAGGCGCCGCGCACTCCGTCGCCCTCCTTCCGCAAGGCGCAGGCCCTGATGCGGCCCGGCCAGCAGCTCAGCGAGCACGCGGCGAAGCAGCTGCTGCGCGCGTACGGGATTCGCGTACCCCGCGAGCAGTTGGTGACCAGCGCGGCGGCGGCCGTCCGTGCCGCCGGGCTCGTCGGCTACCCCGTCGTCATGAAGGCCTCCGGCGCGCAGCTCGCGCACAAGACCGAACTGGGGCTGGTGAAGATCGGGCTGACCTCCGCCAGTCAGGTACGGGACGCCTATCGCGAGCTGACCGACATCGCCCGCTACGAAGGTGTGGCGCTGGACGGTGTCCTGGTCTGCCAGATGGTGGAGCGGGGCGTCGAGATGGTCGTCGGCGTCACGCACGACCCCCTCTTCGGGCCGACCGTGACGGTCGGGCTCGGCGGCGTACTCGTCGAGGTCCTCCAGGACGTGGCCGTGCGGGTGCCGCCCTTCGGGGAGGACCAGGCGAAGGCGATGCTGGCCGAGCTGCGGGGGCGTGCCTTGCTCGACGGGGTCCGGGGGGCGGCGGCGGCCGATGTCGACGGGCTCGTCGAGGTCGTGCTCCGCGTGCAGCGGGTGGCGCTTGAGCTGGGGGCGGAGCTTGCGGAGCTGGACATCAACCCGTTGATGGTGTTGCCACGGGGGCAGGGGGCTGTCGCGCTTGACGCGTTCGCCGTCTGCCGTTGAAGGGTGTTCGGGACGCCGCTTCGCGGCGAGTCTCCCCGCCAGCATCACGCGCCGTCCCACGAAATGGAGCCACTCCCCCATGACTACCTCCCCCGATCCCGTCCCCTCATTGATACTTCACGCCACTGACAACGGCGTCTCGTGGATCACGTTCAATCGGCCCGAGGCCATGAACGCCCTCACCTGGGACCAGCGCGAACGCGTCATCGCGCTGCTCGATGAGGCCTCCGGGGACCCCGCCGTGCGGGCCGTCGTGATCACCGCGGTCGGCAAGGGGTTCTGCGCGGGCGCCGATCTGCGGGGCGCGCCCGTCGCGGGCGAGCGGGTGGCCGGTGATGTGGCCCGGACCATCAGGCGGGGCGCCCAGCGGCTGGTCTCCGCGGTCCTGGACTGCGAGAAACCGGTGATCGCCGCGGTGAACGGCACCGCGGCCGGCATCGGCGCCCACCTCGCGTTCGCCTGCGATCTGGTGGTCGCCGCCCGTTCCGCCACGTTCATCGAGGTGTTCGTGCGTCGCGGCCTCGTACCGGACGGCGGCGGCGCGTATCTGCTGCCGCGTCTGGTCGGGCCGCAGCGGGCCAAGGAGCTGATGTTCTTCGGGGACTCGGTCTCCGCCGCCGACGCCGAACGGCTCGGCCTCGTCAATCGCGTCGTACCGGCTGACGAATTGGAGAAGACGGCGCGGGAGTGGGCCGAGCGCCTCGCCGCCGGGCCGACCCGCGCCCTCGCTCTGACCAAGCGGCTGGTCAACGCCTCCCTGGAGTCGGACCGCGCCACGGCCTTCGCGGCGGAGGCCGACGCCCAGGAGGTCAACATGACCACGGCCGACGCGAACGAGGGCGTCACCTCCTTCGTGGAGCGCCGCTCACCCTCGTACCGAGGCCGCTGAGCAGATACTTCAGGTCCGGCGAGTCCGCGTCACCGAACAGCACGAACAGGGGACGTTTCCCCACCTCATGAGCCCGAAGATATGTGCGAGACCGGACGGGACCCCCCGCACCCTTCCCAACTGACGCTCCGTCACCTTCAATGGACGGTGTGATGGGACACGCAGGAATGGCGGCCACCGCCGTTCGATACCTCAGGTCGGTCGGGGCGCCCACCACGGGCCCCGTCGAAGCACTGCCGCGCCCGCAGCTGCGGGCGGTCGGCGACGACGAGCGGGCGCCGCTGGATCCGGCCGAGTTCCGGCGCGTACTGGGGAACTTCGCGACCGGGGTCACCGTGATCACGGCGCCGGCCACCGGCGAGGACGGAGGGGGCCCCGCCGGTTTCGCCTGCCAGTCCTTCTCGTCGCTCTCCCTCGACCCGCCCCTCGTCTCCTTCATGGTGGCGCGTACGTCGACGACATGGCCCCGCATCGCCCGCGCGGGCGTCTTCTGCGTGAACGTCCTGGGCGCCGATCAAGGCGAGCTCTGCCGGGGCTTCGCGGTGAGCGGGGGCGACAAGTTCGCCGGGGTCGTCCACGACGCGGCGCCCGTGTCCGGGTCGCCGCGGCTGGCCGGCGCCCCCGCCTGGATCGACTGCACGGTCCACGCCGTGCACACCGGCGGCGACCACCTCATCGTGGTGGGCCGGGTGGACGCGCTCGGCACCGCGGACGGCGACACGGAGCCGCTGCTCTTCCACCGGGGCACGTTCGGCCGCTTCACCCCCTGACACCTGCCCCCACCCTCTGACCACCCCGGCGCTTCAAGCTCCGACCGCCGGGGTGGTGTCCTCGGACCTCCTCCGGATCACCAGCGCCATCAGCGCCGCCGCCGCGCACAGCGCCCCGGAGGCGTACCAGATCACGTCGTACGACCCGAAGGCGTCCCGTACGACACCGCCGAGGAACGCGACGAGCGCGGCGCCGATCTGGTGCGAGGCAAGGACCCAGCCGAAGACGATCGCGCTGTCGTCGCCGTACTGCTCGCGGCAGAGGGCGAGGGTCGGCGGGACGGTCGCCACCCAGTCGAGGCCGTAGAAGACGATGAAGAAGAGCATCGGCGGGTTGACGTCCGGGGCGAGCAGGATCGGCAGGAAGAGCAGCGAGGCGCCGCGCAGCGCGTAGTACACGGCGAGCAGGCGCCGCGCGTCGAAGCGGTCCGTGAGCCAGCCGGAGGCGATCGTTCCGACGATGTCGAAGACGCCGATGACGGCGAGCAGCCAGGCGGCGGTCGGGACGGACATGCCGTGGTCGTGCGCGGCGGGCACGAAGTGGGTCTGGATCAGGCCGTTCGTCGAGGCCCCGCAGATCGCGAAGGATCCCGCGAGCAGCCAGAACGGGCCGGTGCGGGCCGCCTTGAAGAGCACGGTCATCGTGCGTCGGGCGGCGCCCTTGACGGGCGGGGGTTTCGCGACGAGCTCCTTGGCCCCGTACGGCTTCAGGCCGACGTCCGCCGGGTGGTCGCGCAGCAGCAGCCATACGAAGGGGACGACCGTCAGCGCGGCGAGCGCGACCGTCACGGCCGCGGGACGCCACTGATGGTTCTCGACGATCCAGGCGAGCAGCGGCAGGAAGATCAGCTGGCCGGAGGCGGAGGCGGCCGTGAGGATGCCGGTGACCAGGCCGCGCCGCTCGGTGAACCACCGGTTGGTGACAGTGGCGGCGAAGGCGAGCGCCATCGAGCCGGATCCGAGCCCGACGAGCAGCCCCCAGCAGAGCAGCAGTTGCCAGACGGAGTTCATCCACACGGTGAGCCCGGATCCGAGGGCGATCACGGTCAGGGCGACCGCGACGACCTTGCGGATGCCGAAGCGGTCCATCAGCGCGGCGGCGAACGGCGCGGTGAGCCCGTACAGCGTGAAGTTGATGGAGACCGCCAGCCCAATGGTCCCGCGCGACCAGCCGAAATCGTCGTGCAGGGGGTCGATGAGCAGGCTGGGCAGGGAGCGGAACGCGGCGGCGCCGATGATCGTCACGAAGGTGACGGCGGCGACGAACCACGCGCGGTGAATACGGGGAGCGCGGCGACTCGGCCCGTCCGGTCCGCTCACGCCACTCACGTCACCGACGCCACCCACACCATCCACGCCGCTCACGTCGCTCGACGCGCTCGACGCACCGCGTGCACTCGAACCACTCAGGTCACTTCGGTCACTCGGGTCACTCGGCCCGGCGGTCCCCGCGGGCGGCTCCGTTGTCTGGTTCACGTCATACAGGATCGGCGTCCGGGTCGGCCGGAACGAGTGGCCCGGGGGACATGGTTCGCTAGGATCGGGCCATGGCCGATTCTGTGGGATCCCGCACCCGGGCAGTGCCCCGGCACCGTGTCGTCGTGCTCGCTCTGGACGGGGTGATCCCCTTTGAACTCGGTATCCCACAGCGGATCTTCGGGCTCGCCCGTGACGCCGACATGCGTCGGCTGTACGAGGTCGTGACCTGCTCGGTGCGGCCGCCGGGGCCCGTCCGCTCGGACGCCGACTTCGCGATCCTGGTCGAACACGGCCCCGAGGCACTGGCCACCGCGGACACGGTCGTGGTCCCGGCGTCGTACGAACTGGGCCCCGTGTACGAGGAGGGGCGCCTCACCGACGAGCTGGCCGCCGCGCTCCGTCACATCCGGCCGGGCACCCGCCTGGTCTCGATCTGCACGGGCGGGTACGTCCTGGCCGCCGCCGGCCTCCTCGACGGCCGCCCGGCGACCACGCACTGGGCCTCCGCGGCCCACTTCCAGGAACTCTTCCCGCGGATCAAGGTCGACGCCGACGTGCTCTTCATCGACGACGGCGACGTACTGACGTCGGCGGGCGTGGCCGCGGGCCTCGACCTCTGTCTGCATCTCGTACGCCGTGACCAGGGCGCCGCGGTCGCCAACGACGTGGCCCGCCGCACCGTCGTACCGCCCCACCGCGACGGCGGCCAGGCGCAGTACATCCACCGCCCCGTGCCCGAGCCGCAGTTGGCGACCACGCGGACGGCCAGGGCCTGGGCGCTCGGCCGCCTCGACGAGCCGCTGCAACTGCGTGACATGGCCGCGCAGGAGTCCATGTCGGTACGTACGTTCACGCGCCGCTTCCGCGAGGAGGTCGGCATCAGCCCGGGGCAGTGGCTGACGCAGCAACGCGTGGAGCGGGCGCGTCACCTGCTGGAGTCCAGCGGCCTCTCCGTCGACCAGGTGGCGCGGGAGGCCGGTTTCGGCACGGCCCAGTCGATGCGGCAGCACCTACAGGCCGCGCTCGGGGTCACACCCACCGCGTATCGCCGTACGTTCCGTGATGTCACCGCCGGATGAGGGAGCGCCCTCAGAGAACTCAGAGGACTCAGAGGAGTCCGCGTCCTCGGCGCCCTCGGACACCGGCGGCCTCACCTCCCCGAGCACGCCGATCACCGTCAGCAGCACCCCGAGCCCGACGCCCGCCAGGATGGCCGTCGACGGCGATACGACGCTCAGCAGGCCGCCCGCCAGCGACCCGCTCGCCGCATAACCGGCGCCCACGGCCGCGTACATCACCGAGTAACCCGCGGCCAGGGCGCTCGGCGGCAGCACCTCGCGGAGCGACAGGTTCCGGGTGAGCATGGCCCCGGCCTGCAGTACGCCCGCCACCCCGAGGACGGCGAGCAGCCAGCCCACATCGGGCAGCACGGCGACAGTCGCCAGGCACCCCGAGACGGCGAACATCAGCACCATGCTCTGCGTACGCAGCCGCCCCGGCCAGGTCCGCAGTCCGTAGACGAACGACCCGACCGCGGAGCCGATCGCGAGCCCGGCCAGCAGCGGACCCGCCCAGCCCACCTCGATGCCGCGCTGCTCAAGAAGCGCGGGCAGCACCAGTTCGGCGAGGGCGAGCATCGACAGGCTGGCCGCGCCCGTCACGAAGATCGGCCAGGCCCGCAACAGGATCCGCACCATGGACTCCCCGCCGCGGTCGTCCGCATCCGACCGCCAGCCCACGGGCAGCATCCACAGCCCGGCGACGGAGGCCGCCATCAGCGCGCCCGCCAGCAGCGGCGGCAGCACCGGTGAGGCGCCGAGCGCGAGCCCCGTCACGGCGGCGGGCGCGACCGCCCAGATCGCGAAGGTCAGCATGGCCTCGACGGACAGTGCCTGCGCGACGGCCTTCTCCGGCACGACACTCGTCAGCAGCGCGCGCAGGGCGCCGGGGGCGGCGGCGGGGGCGGCTCCGGCGGTGAACGCCAGTGCGCCGAGTGCGGCGGGGTGCGCGTGCGGCAGGGCGCCCAGCGCGAGGAACGCCAGCGCTCCCACCGCCAGGCCCGCGGCCAGCTGCGGTCTGGCCCGTTCGGCGCGCATCCGCATGCCCAGGAGCGGGGCTCCCAGGATCTCACCGAACACGTACACCGCGGCGAGTACCGCGCCCAGGGCGTATCCCCCTGGCCGCTCCCGGACCAGGAAGACCAGGGCGAGAGGCGCGGCGGCCACGGGCATCCGGGCCGCCACCGCCACGGTTCCCCACCGGATGACGCCCCCGGATATGACCTCGCGATAACTCATCCCCAGAACCTAACGGGCCCTCCCCGCACTGTGCGCACCGCCAGAACCTTTCCCACCCACACACCCATTACCCCGCGCCCTCAGAACGTAAGAACCGCCCTCGCCACCCTCCCCGCCCCCGCATCCTCCGCCGCCTTGTCGAAGTCCTCCACCGCGTACGTGGCCGTCACCAGCTCGTCCAGCAGCAAGCGGCCGCCCCGGTACATCTCCGCGTACAACGCGAAGTCCCTCTGCGGCTGCGAACTCCCGTACCGGCAGCCGAGTACCGACTTGTCCAGGAACAGCGAGGCCACCACGAATGACGCCTCCGCCGTCGGCCCGGGCATCCCGAGCAGCACCGCCTGCCCGTGCCGGTCCAGCAGATCCACCGCCTCCCGTACCAGCGACACCCGCCCCACACACTCAAACGCGTGGTCGACGCCGTGGGGCAGCACCTCCCTGACCCCCTCCGTGGACGGGAAGAAGTGCGTGGCGCCGAACTGCCGGGCCACCGCCTCCTTCGCGGGGTTCGCGTCGACGGCGACGATCGTCGCGGCGCCCGCGATCCGCGCGCCCTGCAGCACATTGAGCCCGATGCCCCCGGTCCCGATGACGGCCACGGAGTCCCCCGGCCCGACCTCGGCCCGGTTCAGGACCGCCCCCACTCCCGTCACCACCGCACAGCCGATCAACGCGGCGGAGGTCAGCGGGACGTCCTCCGGAATCCTCACGGCCTGCACCGCGGCCACGAGTGTGCGCTCGGCGAAGGCGGAGTTGGCCGCGAACTGGTACACCGGCTCACCGCCCCGCGAGAACGGCTGGGCCGGCATCCCGATGGCCTTGCGGCACATGGTCGGCCGCCCCCGCCCGCACTCGGCGCAGAGGCCGCAGTTCGCGATGGTGGACAGCGCCACGTGGTCCCCGGGAGCCACATGCGTGACGCCGGGCCCCACCGCTTCCACGACGCCCGCGCCTTCGTGCCCGAGCACCACGGGCAGCGGGAACGGAATGGTTCCGTCGATCACCGACAGGTCGCTGTGGCACAGCCCGGCGGCGGCCACCGCGACCAGCACCTCGCCCGGCCCCGGGTCACGGATCTCCAGGTCCCGCACGACCTCGACGCGCTTCCCGTCAAAAACGACACCCCTCATGTCACACCCCTCACTACGCACCCACTCCACACGACGCACCCCTCACCGAGGCCCCCTCGCCTCTCTCGGCAGACCGAGCACCCGCTCGGCGATGATGTTGCGCTGAACCTCGTCCGAGCCGCCGTAGACCGTGTCGGCACGGGTGAAGAGCGAGAGCCGCTGCGCCGCGTCCAGTTCGTACGGCGCGTCCGGTCGCCAGTCCGAGGGGCCGACGGCGCCCGCCGCCCCCCGCACCTCCATGGCCAGCTCCCCGAGCCGCTGATGCCACCGGCCCCACAGCAACTTGGCCACACTGGGAGCGCCCGGCAGAACGTCCGCCCCCGCGCCCCCGAGCGTCCGCAACGCGTTCCACCGCATGACCCGCAGCTCGGCCCACTGCCGGACCAGCCGCTCCCGTACCACGGCGTCCCGGACCGCCCCGGAGGCGACCGCATCCCGCACCACGCCCGCCAACTCCTCGGCGAAGCCGATCTGTTGCGTGAGCGTGGAGACGCCGCGCTCGAAGCCGAGCAGCCCCATGGCGACCCGCCAACCGTCGCCGACGCCGCCCACCACATGCGCGGCACGCGCGCGTGCGCCGTCGAAGAAGACCTCGTTGAACTCACTCGTGCCGGTCAGCTGCCGAATGGGCCGCACATCGATGCGCCCGGCCTGGTCCATGGGCAGCAGCAACAGCGAAAGTCCCCGATGTCCCCGGGACGCCTCCTCCGTCCGCGCCAGCACGAAGCACCAGTCGGCCTCCCGCGCGAGAGACGTCCAGATCTTCTGGCCGGTGACGACATAGCCCGCCCCGTCCCGCACGGCCCGCGTCCGCACCGCCGCCAGATCGGAACCGGCGCCCGGCTCGCTGTACCCCTGGCACCACAGCGCCTCGCCCCGCGCGATCGGCGGCAGGAACTCGTCCCGCTGCTCCTGACTGCCGTAGGCCAGGAGCGTCGGCGCGAGGAGGTTCTCGCCGATGTGACCCCAGCGGCCGGGCGCCCGCGCGCGGGCGTACTCCTCGGCCCAGACGACCTGCTGGGTGAGCGTGGCGCGCCGGTTGCCGTACGCGTCGGTGTCCCAGCCGATGCCGATCCAGCCGCCGCGGCCCAACTCCCTCTCCCACATACGCCGTTCCGGGCCGCCCTCGTGCTCGCTGCCGGGGCCGCCGCGTCCGCGCACCCCCGCATGCCCGCCGGCGAGGTGCTCCGCGAGCCAGCCGCGCGCCTCCTCCCGGAACGCCTCGTCCTCGGGCCCGAAGCCGAAATCCACAGTCGCCCCTCCCCTGCCCCGCTCGCCCTCATCCGCCGCCTACGCGTTCGGGCGCGCCTTGTCGGCCGCCGCCTTGGCCATGGCCTCCAGCTGCGCCAGCATCGGCATGGGGTCGGTGCCGACCGTCCCGGGCAGGAAGTCGGCGATCTTCTCCGGGGTCCAGGCGCCGTCCGCGTACCCGGCGCGCAGCTCGCGCGGCTGCGCCCATACGGCGATCTTGGGGCCGGCGATCGTATAGACCTGCCCGGTGATGCGCTCCTCGCGGGCCCGTTCACTCAGCAAGTAGACGACCAGGGCCGCGACGTCCTCCGGCTCCCCGATCTCCTTCAGCTCCATCGGGACGTTCGCCGACATCCGCGTACGGGCGATGGGCGCCACGGCGTTGGCCGTCACCCCGTACTTGTGCAGGCCGAGTGCGGCACTGCGTACCAGCGAGATGATTCCGCCTTTGGCCGCGCTGTAGTTGGCCTGTGCGACGGAGCCCTGGTGGTTGCCGCTGGTGAACCCGATGAGGGTGCCCGAGCCCTGCTTCCGCATCACCGCCGAGGCGGCGCGGAAGACGGTGAAGGTGCCCTTCAGATGGGTGGCGACGACCGGGTCCCACTCGTCCTCCGACATGTTGAACAGCATCCGCTCGCGCAGGATCCCCGCGACGCACACCACCCCGTCGACGCGCCCGTACTCGGCGAGCGCGGTGTCGACGATCCGCTGTCCGCCGGCCATGGTCGAGATGTCGTCCGCGACGGCGACGGCCTCGCCGCCCGCCGCCTGGATCTCCTTGACCACGGCGTCGGCTATCTCGCCGGCCGGCTCGGCGCCCTCCATGGAGACGCCGTAGTCGTTGACGACGACCTTCGCGCCCTCGGCCGCCGCGGCGAGCGCGACGGCCCTGCCGATGCCGCGCCCGGCACCGGTGACGGCCACCACCTTGCCTGCCAAGAAGTTCCCCACGACGGCCCCTTCCCGCGGTTTCTGACGGACCGTTAGATTCTATGGCCCGGCCGACGCCGAAAGACAAGCCCCGCGGAGGATTCATGTCACTGCCGCCCGAGTTCCACGACATCGCCAAGCGCGTGAACAACTGGGGGCGTTGGGGCGCCGACGACGAGACCGGCACGCTCAACCTCATCACCGACGGCGTCGTACGGGCGGCCGCCGCCGAGGTCCGCTCCGGGCGCCGCGTCCCGCTCGCGCTGCCCCTCAAGGAGGACGGCGTCCAGACGGGACTGATCCCGGGCCGGGTGAACCCCCTGCACACCATGGTCCAGATCAACCAGGAGCTGTTCGGCCCCGGCACGGTCGCCACCAGCGACGACGCCGTGACGATGGGGTTGCAGACCGCCACCCACTGGGACGCGCTCACCCACGCGTCACACTCCGGGAAGATCTACAACGGCCGCCCCGCGGACAGCATCACCGCCCATACGGGCGCACGGTTCAGCGGCATCGACAAAGTCCCGTACATCGTCTCGCGCGGCG
Source organism: Streptomyces sp. NPDC003379 (assembly GCF_053589195.1). NCBI lineage: Bacteria > Bacillati > Actinomycetota > Actinomycetes > Kitasatosporales > Streptomycetaceae > Streptomyces > Streptomyces sp. NPDC003379. The sequence continues at coordinate 19,893 of NZ_JBSFRK010000026.1, forward strand.
TCCTGCTCGACATCGCGGCCGCCAAGGGTCTCGACCGGCTGCCCGGTGGCCACGCCGTCACGCCCGAAGACCTGGACGAGGCCGAGGGGTTCGGGGGCGTCACGGTCCGCGCGGGCGACATCGTCCTCGTACGCACGGGACAGGTCCAGGTCTATCTGGCGGGTGACAGACACGCGTACGGCCATCCGTCACCCGGCCTCTCGCTGCGTACCCCCGAGTGGTTCCACGCGCGGGACGTGGCCGCGGTCGCCAATGACACCCTGACCTTCGAGATCTTCCCGCCCGAGATCGAGAACCTGTGGCTGCCGGTCCACGCGCTCGACCTGGTCGAGATGGGGATGCCGCAGGGCCAGAACTGGAACCTGGAGAAGTTGTCCACAGCCTGTGCAGAAGTTTCCCGCTACGCCTTCCTGCTCTCCGCGACGCCGGAGCCGTTCGTCGGCGGCACGGGGGCGCCCGTGGCTCCGGTCGCGGTGCTGTGAGCGCGGTGCCGTGAGCGCGCTTCTCGGACGGCGGCGCGTCGGCTTCCGCCCCGAGCGCGATGCCGCGCGCCGCCATCCGGCTCGGCGCTCGACACTGCCCCTCGCGCCCCGAGGGGACCGACGCCGAAATCGCGACCCACGTCTCGTCAAGGACCACGGCTCAAGGATTTCCGTCACCGAGCACCCTCGACGTCCCCTCGCGGCGAATCGCTGCACACAAGCGTGATCAATCGGACACGCTACGTCAACACCCTGCCGGGGATTAATGGATTATGCCCGTTTTGTCGTGCCGCGCATGGGTGCGCGCATCGTGGCACACGACGGCGCACAAGGGCTCAGGGTCAGACGGACTCGTACGCCACGTCGGCATCGGCGTCCGCGTCGACGGCGACACTGATGTCGACAGCGAGGTCGGCGGCGAGGTCGACTTCGGCATCGACAGCGGCGTCGGTGTCCCCGTGGGACACCCCGTCGAAGGTCGCGGCGGGGACGCCCGGTTCGCACCGGTCCACCTCGCACCAGATGCTCTTGCCGCCGCCCTCGGGCTGCCAGCCCCAGCGGTCCGCGAGGCCGTCGACCAGCTCGAGGCCGCGGCCGTTGGTGTCGTCGCCCTCCGCGTGCCGCTGCTTGGGCGGGCGGGTGCTGCGGTCGGCCACCTCCACCCGGACCGTCCCCGGCGCGTCGTCGGGGACGCCGGACACCAGCATGCGCAGCACGGCCGGACAGCCCGTGTGCACAACGGCGTTGGTGACGAGCTCCGAGATCAGCAGGATCAGCGTCTCGGCCACCGGCTCGTCGATCTCTATACCCGACCCCGCCAGACGCGAACGGGCCCATCGCCTGGCCCGCCCCACCTCCGCGGGGTCGGCCCCGACCTCCAGCTGAACTTGAAGCACCTGCACCGCTCACACCATCCGAACCGGCGGACACATCGCCTCGCGACTCCACGGGGTCACGGAACGTGATCCCCTTAGGAGACAGCATGATTGACGTTCAGTTACCCCAACAAGCGCTTCAGGCATATTCCAGCGCGAAGGAGTACGCGTGCTGCATACTGTGCGACGCGTACCGCGGGGGGTCGAACAGGCGGGCATGAGACCCCGGCCCGCGCCGCGAGCGGCGCGCATCGCCGGGTCCGGCGCCGCCACAGGGGCGCCACCGGGATGGCTCAGCCTCAGAACCACTCGCATCTCACACAAGGTACCCGAGCCGGGCGCCGACTCCGCGCCGTGACGAGTCACGCGTAGGACACAACCCGATATCAACGCTCCGTAGTGTCACGGAGCGCTGTCACAGCGCATCGGCAAGCGCTTCCTCGGCCTCGGTGGATCTCTGGCCCAGCTCCGAGCGCACCCAGGCCCGCTTCAGGTGCAGATGCACCTCGGCCTCCCAGGTGAACCCCATGCCGCCGTGCACCTGGAGGCAGTCGCGCGCGTTGCGTACGGCGGCGTCGTCGGCCAGCAGCTTGGCGCCGGAGATCTCCAGCGGGTCCCGGGTGACGGCGGCGGCGTACACGGCGGCGCGGGCGACCTCCGCGCGTACGAGCATCCGCGCGCAGAGGTGCTTCACGGCCTGGAACGCGCCGATGGGCCGCCCGAACTGTTCGCGCTCGCGGGCATGTCGGACGGCCATCCCACAGGTCCGTGCGGCGCTGCCGAGCTGCTCGGCGGCGTGGAGGAGCGTCCCCCGGCCGGGGGCGGGCGGGCCCGGCACGCGGTGCAGCGGCGTCAACGGATCGACCGACCGCAGCGCGACGGCTCCCGTCGCGTCCCCCTGGACGACGTCCGCCTCCTCCAGCCACGGCACCAGCGTCCCGTCGACGGCCGTCACGACGACATCCCCCGTGGCGGCGCCCTCCACCTCGCCCGCCGCCAGGAACGACGCCACCGCCGGGCCGGGCAGCAGCACCCGCCCCGCCTCCTCGAAGGCCAGCACGGCCTCCGGTGGCCCGAGCCCGACGCCGCCCCGCTCCTCGGGCAGCGCCAGGGAGAAGAAGCCCGCCTCCCCGAGCTGCCGCCAAAGTCCCCGGTCGATCCGGTCCCCGGCGGCGTCCCGCGCGGAGACCTCCGACGAGAACCGCCGATAGAACCGCCCCTCCATGACTTCCCGCACCCCGGACCGCAAGGCCCGCTGGTCATCCGTCAGTTGGAAATCCATACGCGCTCTCACCGTCCCTTGGGGAGGCCGAGGATCCGTTCGGCCACGATGTTCTGCTGGATCTGCGAGGTCCCCGCGGCGATCGTGTACGACAGCGAGGACAGCCGGTCGAGGGTCCACTCGTGCCGGAGGTCCAGCGCGCCCGCCCCGAGCACCTCGGCGGCGGCGTCGTACAGCTCCTGCCGCGCGTGCGAGTACCGCAGCTTGAAGACCGAGCCGCCCACCCCCGGCACTCCGCCGGAGCGCTGGGACTCGCTCACGTTCCACTGCGTGAGGCGCCACAGCGCCGAGAACTCGGCGGAGAGCCGCCCGAGCCTGCGGCGCAGCGCCGCGTCGTCCCAGCGGCCGTTCCCGCGGGCCTCGCGGGCGAGCTCGCCGAGGACCCGGCGGCAGGCCACCACCTCCCCCACGAAGGCGGTGCCCCGCTCGTAGGAGAGGGTCACCATGGTCACGCGCCAGCCGTCGTTCTCGTCGCCGACGCGGTGGGACACGGGCACCCGCACCTCGTCGAGGAACATCTCGGCGAACTCGGTCGACCCGGCGAGGGTCCGCAGCGGGCGCACGGTGATCCCCGGGGCGTCCATCGGCATCGCGAGCCAGGAGATGCCCCGGTGCTTGGGCACGGCCTCGCTCACCGGTGTCGTACGGACAAGGAGTTCGCACCAGTCGGCGACCTCCGCGTGCGAGGTCCAGATCTTGGACCCGCTCACTACGTAGTGGTCGCCGTCCCGCCACGCGCGCGTGCGCAGCGACGCGAGGTCGGAGCCCGCGTCCGGTTCGCTGAAGCCCTGGCACCACACCTCGTCGCCGCGCAGCACGGGCGCCAGCCAGCGCGCGCGCTGTTCCGGGGTGCCTTCGGAGGCGATGGTGGGTCCCGCGTGCAGCAGCCCCACGAAGTTGGCGCCCACATAGGGGGCGCCCGCTCGCTCCGTCTCCTCCAGGAAGATCAGCCGCTGCGTGGGGGAGGCGTCCCAGTGCACGTGGCCGTAGCCCGCGTCGTACAGCGTGCGCTGCCATGCCGTGTCGTACGCGCGCCGTCCCGGCCAGTCCCGCGGGGAGGGCTTGGCGGGGAGCTCGGGGAGCACCGTCGCGAGCCACGCGCGCAGGCCGGCCCGGAAGGCTTCCTCCTCCTCGGTGCAGGTGAGGTCCACGCGCGGCCTACTTGTCCAGGTCCAGGCCGAGCATGCGGATGGCGTTGCCGCGCATCAGCTTGTGGACCGTCTCGTCGTCGAGTCCCTTGACGTGGTCGAGCGCGACCTCCTTGGTGTGCGGGAAGGTGGAGTCGACGTGCGGGTAGTCGGTCTCGAAGGTGGCGTTGTCCCGGCCGACGACGTCCAGGGAGGCGATCCCGTGCTTGTCACGGAAGAAGCAGCAGAACATCTGCCGGTAGTAGTAGGTGGAGGGCGGCTCGGGGATCAGGTCCTTCACGCCGCCCCACGCGCGGTGCTCCTCCCATACGTCGTCGGCGCGCTCAAGGGCGTACGGGATCCAGCCCATCTGCCCTTCGGAGTACGCGAGTCCGAGCGTCGGGAACTTCACGAGGACGCCGCTGAAGAGGAAGTCCATCATCGACGCCATGGCGTTGTTGAAGGAGAGCGAGGCCTGTACGGCGGGCGGGGCGTCGGGGGACGCGGCGGGCATCTGGGAGGAGGACCCGATGTGCATGTTCACGACGGTGCCGGTCTCCTGGCAGACGGCGAAGAAGGGGTCCCAGTAGCCGGAGTGGATCGACGGCAGCCCCAGGTGGGTCGGGATCTCGGAGAAGGTGACGGCCCGCACGCCCCGCGCGGCGTTCCGCCGGACCTCGGCGACCGCCAGGCCGATGTCCCACAGCGGGATGAGGCAGAGCGGGATGAGGCGGCCGCCGCTGTCGCCGCACCACTCCTCGACCATCCAGTCGTTGTACGCGCGTACGCAGGCGAGGGCGACCTCCTTGTCGGCGGCCTCGGCGAAGGTCTGGCCGCAGAAGCGCGGAAAGGTCGGGAAGCACAGGGACGCCTCGACATGGTTGAGGTCCATGTCCTTGAGGCGGGCGACGGGGTCCCAGCAGCCGCGCCGCATCTCCGCGCGCGTGATGCCCTCCAGGGTCATGTCGTCCCGGTCGAAGCCGACGGCGGCGATGTTGCGCTTGTACGGGAACTTGAGGTCTTCATAGATCCACCAGTCGGTGGGCGGCCCGTCCGGGTCCATGGTGATCTGGTATTTGCCGCCCACGTAGGCGAGTTCGCCGATGCCGGCCGTCAGGGGCCTGGGTCCTCGGTCGCGGTACTTGGCGGGCAGCCAGGTCTCGAAGAGATGCGCGGGTTCGATCACATGGTCGTCGACGCTGACGATCCGAGGAAGCTCGGTCATGGTGTCTCCTCCGGTCATCTCTCCGGCCCCTCCGGACTATCTGATGACCCGTCAGAACGCAGGCTAGCCCCGCACCTATGGACCGACAAGGCGCCGGGCTCTACGCTCTCGGCAGCATCTGACTGGCCATCAGTTAGCGTCCGTGTCCGAGGGGAATACATGAGGACCTCGCAGAACGAGACCCCGTACGACGGCGACGAGGCCCGGTACGGGCGCGACGCCACCGCGTACGGACTGGGCGCCTCGCGCACGCTCTGGGAGCTGGTCGAGCGCCGCGCCGCCCTCACCCCGGACGCACCCGTCCTCATCCAGGCCGCCGCCGACCCCGCCGACGACCGCACCCTCACCTTCGGCGCGCTGCGGGAGCGCGCCGAAGGCGTCGCCGCCGGGCTGTACGGCATGGGCGTGCGCCCCGGCACCGTCGTCGCCTGGCAGCTGCCCACCCGCGTCGAGACGGCCCTGCTCTCCTTCGCGCTCGCCCGCGTCGGCGCCGTCCAGTCCCCGGTCATCCCCTTCCACCGCGACCGCGAGGTCGGCTTCGCGCTGCGCGAGTCCCGGGCGGAGTTCTTCGCGGTGCCCGGCGTGTGGCGCGGCTTCGACCACGCGGAGATGGCGCGGCGGCTCGGCGCCCGAGGCGTCTTCGAGGCGTACGACGAGCTGCCCGACGGCGACCCGTCCGTACTGCCCCCGCCGCCCTCCGACGGCACGTCGGTGCGCTGGATCTACTGGACGTCGGGCACCACGTCCGACCCCAAGGGCGTCCTGCACACCGACCGTTCGCTGATCGCGGGCGGCTCCTGCCTGGCCCACGCGCTGCGCCTGAAGGCGTCGGACGTCGGCTCGATGGCGTTCCCCTACGCGCACATAGCGGGCCCCGACTACACCGTGATGCTGCTCCTGTACGGCTTCCCCGCGGTCATGTTCGAGCACTTCGCGCTGCCGGACGCGCTCGACGGCTACCGGCGGCACGGCGTGACCGTGGCGGGCGGGTCCACGGCCTTCTACTCGATGTTCCTCACCGAGCAGCGGAAGCTGCCGCCGGGCCGGAAGGTCATCCCGACGCTGCGGCTCCTGGCGGGCGGCGGGGCGCCCAAACCGCCGGAGATCTACCACGCCGTCGTACGCGAGATGGGCTGCCGGCTCACGCACGGCTACGGCATGACCGAGGTCCCGATGATCACCATGGGCGATCCGGACGACACGGCCGAGAACCTGGCGACCACGGAAGGCAGGCCCCCGGCCGGCATGGACATCCGTATCACCGGCGCCGACGGCGAGGTGCTGCCCCCGGAGACGGACGGCGAGGTGCGGCTGCGCGGGGAGGCCGTCTGCCGGGGCTACGTCGACCCGGAGCAGAGCGCGGCCGTCTTCGACGCCGACGGGTTCCTGATCACCGGGGACCTCGGCCACCTCACGAAGACGGGCCACCTGGTCCTCACCGGGCGGGCGAAGGACATCATCATCCGCAAGGGCGAGAACATCTCCGCCAAGGAGATCGAGGACCTCCTCCACCGGCATCCGGCCGTCGGTGACGTGGCGGTCATCGGGCTGCCCGACCCCGAACGCGGGGAGCGGGTCTGCGCGGTGGTCGAACAGCGCGAAGGCGCCGCGCGACCGACCCTGGACGCGGTCACCTCGTATCTGCGCGGGGAAGGCCTCTCCACCTACAAGCTGCCGGAACAGCTGGAGGTCGTCGAGGCGCTTCCCCGCAACGAGACGCTGCGCAAGGTGCTCAAGTACAAGCTGCGGGAGCGCTTCTCACGGGCCCCGTAACGCTTCGGCAATGCTTCGGCCCGTCTCGGAAGCACTCACTCGGGAACCGTGAAGTACTCCGCGAAGGCCGTCACGATCTCCTGCTCGGCGACCTTGCCGTCGCCGTCCGCGTCGAGCCCGGTGGCCGTCGCCGCGGCGATACCGTCGGGCACGCCGAGCGCCTTGAGCGCGCGCTCGACCTCGCCGGGGGCGACCGCTCCGTCGCCGTCGGCGTCGGCGATGCCGATCGCGGCGTGCAGGAAGGGCCTGGCGATCTCGGCGAACCGCCCGGAGTTGTCCCGCAGCCGCTTCACCGCGCCGCCCACGAATTCGTCCCGGGTGATCCGCTGGTCCCCGTCCCGGTCCGCGATCCCGGCCATGCCCTGCCAGAACGCCTCGGCTCCGATGTAGAGGGCCTGCCCCTTGTCGGACCGCGCCGTCGCGCCGAACTCCTTGCACAGGGCTGCCGCCGCCGTGCTGAAGTCCTCACGGGAGATGTACTCGTTGCCGTCCTGGTCGAAGATGGCGAACCGGGCCGCGATCTTACGCTCGTACTCGGCACTGTCCATGGTCTTCGGGCCGCCTCACTTCCGCGGTTGGGTGCACTTCAGGGGGTGGGTACCCCGGCAGCGAGCGTACGTCGTCGAAGGGGTGATGTGCCGCGATGTGCTCCACTGTTCCGTGTGGAAGTGGTCGCGGCGAGTGTCATAGCGGTGTTGGGAACCCTCCTGGGCGCGGGGGTCACCCACGCGTTCCAGCGCAGGGCGATCGAGCGGACGGAGGAATTCACCCGCCGCGAGAAGCTGCGCCAGGAGCGGATAGACGCGTACTGCGCGTACGCGGGCGCGCTGGTCAACTACCGGCGGGTCCTGGTGGACCGCTGGTTCAGCAGGCACGGGGACCGCGTCGAGGAGGGCGAGGAGTCGCGCTTCCGGTCGTACGAGATGCGGTCCGAGGCGCAGGAGGCGCTGTTCCGGGTGCAGTTGCTCACCAGCGAGGACGCACTGGTCCAGCTGGCCTGGGAAACCCTCGACAAGGTCGCCGACGTGCACCGGACGGACGACCGCGACGGCCTGGCGGAGCGGCGCCGTATCTCCCGCGAGGCCATCAACTCCTTCGTGGCGGCGGCCAAGCGGCACGTCTGAGGGCTACGCGGAGAGCGGTGTCGCCGCCTCGTCGAGGGCCGCGCCGACGTCGGGGAAGACCTCGAAGAGCCTGCGGACGCCGAGGGCCGCGAGGACGCGGTTGACGTGCGAGCCGTCGACGGCGCCCTGCGCGGGCAGGATCAGCCGCAGCCGGCCCTGGCAGGAGCGGATCAGGCGGCGCGTGGCGATCAGCACGCCGACGCCGCTGGAGTCGCAGAACAGCACGTCGGAGAGGTCGAGGACGACACTGCGGCGGCCGTCCGCCACCGCGTCGTGCACCCGCTGGCGCAGCACGGGCGAGGTCAGCAGGTCCATCTCGCCCGACACGCGCAGCACGGCCCAGCCGGACTCCTCGCCCACCACCACCTTGAGCGTCACGCGCCACGCCTCTCGCTAGCCTGCCCCGTCCCGCGGCCCGGAGAATCCGGAAGCGGTCCTTACGCTTCGTTCTGCTTCGGCTGCCCCACCGCCCTCCCATGAAACACCAGGGGCCCACCGTCAATATCATCCGGTGTCCGCCCGGGTTCGCGCTTTGCCATAAACAGGAGTGCACTGTCAGTGCCGCCGACTACATTCGAGGGACAGTCAGAAACGGGACGGGCAGACACAGTAAGGCGAGCGTACGAGGGGGCCGCATGCCGAAGGACGCGCCGCGGCGCTGGGACCACCGGATGCAACAGCGGCTGGCGCACGGGGAGGCCGCCGCCTTGGGCGAGCTGTACGACCGCTTCGCCTCGCTCGTGCACAGCCTCGCCCACCGCGTCCTCGGCGACGAGCGCGCCGCCGACCGCATCACCCGCGAGGTCTTCGCCCACATCTGGGAGAACCCCGACGCGTACGATCCCAAGCAGGGCCCCCTGCGCTCCTGGATAGCCGGGCTCACCCACGAGCGGGCCGTCCGCATGCTCCGCCGGACCGAGTCCGCCGCCCTCGCCCGGGGCGGCGAGGGCACCCGGGAGGACCTGGAGCGCAAGGTGCGCCGCGCCTCGGTCGCGGCCCGCGCGGACTACATCGTGACGGCCATGCCGACCCCGCTGCGGGCCGCCCTGGAGCTCGCGTACTTCCAGCGGCGCGACTACCGCCAGACGGCGGCCGACCTCGGTGTGACGGAGGACGAGGCCCGGCGCAGGCTCCGCCTCGGCCTCCAGCTCCTGTCGACGGCCAACGACACCGCCGACCCCTCCGCCGGCGCCTCGCCCGGGTACGGGACAGCACTGTGACCGGCTCCGACCGCCCCGAGCCGCACGAGGAGCCGGACGGCACCGGCGCCACCGCCCCGCACGGCGGCCCGCGCATACCGCAGCCGCGCTCCTCCATGGAGGACACCGGACAGCCCCTGCCCGACCCGCCGCCGCCCGAGCCGCTCGTCCTGGAGCACCCCGTCCTGAAATCCCTGCTCGGCGCCTGGGCGCTCTCCGCGTGCTCCGCGGCGGAGGCCCTCGCCGTCGAGGAGCACCTGGGCGACTGCGGGCCCTGCGCGGAGGAGGCGCTGCGGCTGCGCGACGCCGTCGGCCTGCTGCGCCCCGAGGAGAGCCTCGACCTCGACCCCGGTCTGCGCACGCGCGTCCTGGAGAGCTGCCTCGGCCGCCGCCCACCGCGCATCCCGGTGCCCGAGTGGGCCGTGCCCTACGACGCGGAGACCGCCCGCCTGGACGCCCTGCTGCGGGACATCGGCGACTCGGAGTGGCATGCTCCGGTGCGCCTTCGCTGGTTCGAGCGGGACACCCCGGCGAACAGGAAGACCACCGTGGCCGGCGTCATCGCGCATCTCCTCGCCGTCGACGGCCTGGTCGCGGTCGCCGTCGGCCTCGACGACCCGCTGGGTCCCGGGACCGCGGGCCCACGGCTCCCGACCCACCGCACCGAGGCGTACTGGCGCGCCGCGCGCTTCCCGCCGACGCGCGCGGTGCGGGGACCCTGGCGGGACCAGACCCACGAGGTCATCCGCACGGTGTCCTTCGCGGGCGACGGCTCCGGGCGGCTCCCCGTGCCGTACGGGACGGTGCCACCGGCAGAGCACGGCGGCGACGCCGTCGGTCCTGGACCGGGGACGGGCACGGGGACGGGGACGGTGATCGAGCTGCCGCTGCGGGACGCGATGGTGGACCGCGCCTTCGAATGCTGGATCCACGCGGGCGACATCGCCGACGCCGTCGACTACCCCTACGAGCCGCCCGCGCCCCGGCACCTCCACCGCATGATCGACCTCGCCGCGCGGCTGCTCCCCGGCACGCTGGCCGACCGCCGCCGCTCCGGGCTGGCCACGCCGTCCCGCGGCCTGGTCGCGGCGGGCGCGCCGGGCCGCAGCCTGCGGCTGGAGATCGAGGGGCTGGGCGGCGGCGAGTGGTTCATCCCGCTCGACTCACCGGGCGCGACGGCGTCGGCCGAGCGCGAGGTGGCCCATGTGGCCCTGGACGGCGTCGAGTTCTGCCGCCTGGCCGCGGGCCACATCTCCCCGGTGGAAGCGGCCGCGGGCCAGAACGGCGACCGCGAGGCGATCAGAGACGTCCTGTTCGCGGCGGCTTCACTGAGCAGGCTGTAGCCCGGGGCCCCGAGGGCCCGTGATCAGGCGAAGACGACCGTCCGCCGCCCATTCAGCAGAATCCGGCGTTCCGCATGCCACTTCACGGCCCGCGCCAGCGCCTGGCACTCCACGTCACGGCCGATCGCGACCAGCTGGTCGGGCGTCACGTCGTGGCCGACCCGCTCGACCTCCTGCTCGATGATCGGCCCCTCGTCGAGGTCGGCCGTCACATAGTGCGCGGTGGCACCGATCAGCTTCACGCCGCGCGCGTGCGCCTGGTGGTAGGGCTTGGCGCCCTTGAAGCTCGGCAGGAACGAGTGGTGGATGTTGATGATCCGCCCGCTCAGCTCCTTGCACAGGTCGTCCGAGAGCACCTGCATATAGCGCGCGAGGACGACCAGCTCCACGTCCGCCGAGCGCACGACCTCAAGCAGCTGCGCCTCGGCCTGCGGCTTGTTGTCCCGGGTCACCGGAATGTGGTGGAAGGGAATGTCGTACGAGGCGACGAGCTCCGCGAAGTCCGTGTGGTTGGAGACGACCGCGGCGATCTCCACCGGCAGCGCGCCGATCCGCGAGCGGAACAGCAGGTCGTTCAGGCAGTGCCCGAACTTCGACACCAGCAGGACGACCCGCATCTTCTCCTCGGCACGGTGGATCTGCCACTCCATGTGGAAGGAGTCGCCGATCGCGGCGAAGCTGGCCCGCAGCTTGTCGACGGTCACCGGGGCCTCGGCGGAGAAGTGGACGCGCATGAAGAACAGCCCGGTGTCGTGGTCACCGAACTGCTGACTGTCCTCGATGTTGCATCCGGTCATGAACAGATAGCTCGACACGGCGTGCACGATGCCCTGCTTGTCGGGGCAGGACAGGGTGAGGACGTACTGCTCAGCGGGCGCGGCGGGGGCGACGGACTGCTCGTTCATGCGGCCAAGGTTCCCATACGCGCCGCCCGCCGTGGGCAGGCGTCCACCCCGGCTCACCCCCCGCTCAGGCCGAGCGGGTCAGGATCCGCAGCACCTCGAGCGTCTGCGGCGCCTCGTCGGGACTCTCCCCGTCCCCCGCCGCGAGGCGTACGTGCGCGTCGCGCGCCGCCCGCACGGCGTCCGGCCAGCCCGGGTGCTGGAGGTAGACGGAGACCATCGCGTCGGGCCCGACCTCGTGCATGATCCGCAGGACCCTCAGCACGGCCGTGTCGACGAGGGCCGCCTCCTGCGGGTCCCGGAAGATCGTCCCTACGTACTTCTCCGCGGACCAGTTGTCCAGCCACGTGTCCTCGACGAGCCGGTACACGGCGTCGGTCACGTCCCCGTACTCCTCGCGCCCCGCGAGCCAGCACGCGCGCTGGAAGTCGGGGTCGGAGAGCATGTGCAGCGCCGAGCGCACGTTGCTGCGCCAGCGCCACCACGGCATGTCGTTGGTCGGCATGCCCCCCATGGTGCTGGAGCGACGGCCGCGACGGGAAGTGTTCTCCGAACCTTGCACGGTCATCGATCGTACGTTCCCACTTCATGCACTCGAATCGGCCCCCGCCCGTTCACCGTGATGTCACTGTCCGTTGAGAACGAGTCACTCCACGGTTGGCCCTCCACCGGCATCGTGCGGGGACATGACCGGCCGGCGACGCACCTTCCTCCCCCGCCCCTCCCGAACCGCGGCCCTCTCCGCGGCCGCCGCGGCGGCGTGCACGTCGCTGATCGCCGGATGCGGGGTCATCCCTGGTACCTCGGGGGGTTCCAGGGACGACCCCATCACCGTCATGACCTGGGCCCCCGAGAAGACCAAGGCCACCAACAAGCCGGGCGTCCCCGCCATGGCACAGGCCTACGCCCGCTGGGTCAACGCGCACGGCGGCATCGACGGCCACGAGCTGAAGGTCATCACCTGCAACGACCACAACGACGCGGCGGGTGCCGCCGACTGCGCACGCGCGGCGGTCGACCAGGACGTGGCGGCGGTCGTCGGCGCGTACAGCCAGCACGGGAGCTCCTTCCTCGCCCCGCTGGAAGTCGCGGGCATCCCCTACATCGGCGGCTACGGCATCACCGACGACGAGTTCAGCAGCCCCCTGTCCTACCCCGTCAACGGCGGCGAACCGGCCCTCCTCGCGGGCAACGGCCGCCAGCTCGCCGCCCGCTGCGACCGCGTCTCCCTCGTACGCCCCGACACCCTCGCCGGCGACGAGCTGCCCAAGCTGCTCAACTCCGGGCTGCGCGACGGCCACCACAAGCCCGTCGCCGACATCCGGGCCCCCGAGGACGGCACCGACCTCACCCCGCAGGCAGAGCAGGCCCTGGAGCACGCGGGCGCCAAGGACGGCTGCGTGACGGCCGCGCTCGGGGCGCGCACCGACACCTTCTACGACTCGTTCCGGCGCACCCGGGACGACTATCCGCCGGTACGGATCTCCTCCGTGCTCGGCAGCGTCGACCAGTCCCTCGTCGACCGCACCGGCGGCGCGAGCGGCCCCTACGAAGGGGCGTACGTCACCGGCTGGTACCCGGCGTCGGGCGATCCCCGCTGGTCCCAGATGCGCAAGGTCATCCGCGAGCAGGCGTTCGGCGACAACCGCGTCGACCCGGCCGACGCGGGCGTCCAGACGACGTGGATCGCGTACACCGTCCTGAAGCAGGCCGTCGAGTCGCTGGACGGCGGCGAGGTCTCCGCCCGCACCCTGCGCCGCGCCCTCGACGGCGGTCTGCGGGTCGGGACGGGCGGCCTCACCCCGCCACTGAGCTGGCGCTTCGAGGACCTGCTCGCGGCCAGCGAGTTCCCGCGTCTGATCAACTCGGGCGTCACGTTCCAGGTGGTGCGGGACGGACGGCTCGTCCCGGCGCGCGAGGGGTTCGTGAACGTGGAGCAGACGCTGGAACAGTCGGCGTAACCGACGCGACCGGCGTAACCCCTACAGCTGGGACCCCTCTACAGCCGGGACCCCTCTACAGCTGGGACTTCTCGCGTGTGGTCAGCCCGTACTTGCGGGCGATCGCGTTCCAGTGGTTGGCCGCCTGCTCCTTGGCGGTGGTCGCCTCGCCGCTCGCGCGGTTGCCCGCGCCCTGCTGCGGGGTGCTGCGGGCGTGGCCCTTCTTGCACCCCTTCTTGCCGGCCATCTGGTCCGCCCACGCGGCGTAGTGGTTGTCGGCGGACGCGGACGCCTTCCAGGCCCTGTTGAGGGAGGAGGTGAGCAGGTCGTTGGCCGGGAGCTTGTCGACCTTCAGCCCGGCGAGGCGCGTGACCAGGCCGTTGCGCTGCTTGGCTGCGGCGCGCAGGTCGGTCGCCGACTGGGTGAGGTCCTGGCACTTCCCGACGTTGCGTACGGCGGCGATGACCATGTCACGGCTGTTGTTGCTGTCGGCCAGCAGCTTGTCCAGGGCGACCGCCTGCGCCTTGGCCGGGTCGGCGGAGGGAGAGGGGCGCTCGTCGGCCGGAGCGGACGCGGAGACGGGCTTGCCGTCGTCCGCCTCGTCGTCCCCGCTCCCCGAGCTGAGGAGCGCGCCCGCGCCGACGCCGAGCACGGCGATGCCGACGCCGACCGCGGCGATGAGCGGCACCTTCGAGCCGGTGCGGGTGCGGGTGCGCCGGCCGCCGCCGTGACCGCTCCCGGTCGCGGCCGGCGCCGGGGCCGACGCCGGGGCCTCGAAGCGGGGCATCTGCTGGGTGGAGGCGGGCCCCTCCTCCTGCTGCTCTGTACGGAAGAGGCTGTCGAACTCGGCGGGCGGCTGGCGGTCGCCGGGGGCGCCGGGCCGGATGCCGTAGGGCGCGGCGGCCGGCTCGGGCGGCGCGCCGTGACCGGCGGGGCGGGTGCTGCCGGGGACGGGCGCGATGTACTGCGTGGGCTCACTGTCGGACGCGGGGCCGGGCGCGGGGGCCGCCTGGGCGCGGCCCAGATACTGCGTGGCGTCACCACCCGGCGCCTCGGGCGGCAGAGCCCCGGGTCTCACCGGGGGTATGTACTGCGTGGCCCCCTCATCACCGCCCCCGGCGGCGGGAACGGGCGCGATGTACTGAGTGGCATCACCACCGCCACCGCCACCGCCCCCGCCGGGCACGGGCGCGATGTACTGCGTCGCATCACCGTCGCCCCCACCAAAACCCGGCACGGCAACGGGAGGCAACGGCCCCCCACCTTGCCCGAGCGGCGGCAAGGGCATGCGGTGAGCGCCGTGCGGGGGGTGGGAGCTGGAGCCGGGCTGGTTTCCCTGCGGAGGCTGAGCGCCGTGGCCGGGCTGGCTCCCCTGCGGGGGCTGAGCACCGTGGCCGAGCTGAGGGTCGTACCCAGGCTGGGCACCGCGCGCAGGCTGGGCGCCGTGGCCAGGCTGGGCGCCGTGGCCAGGCTGGGCGCCGTGGCCAGGCTGGGCGCCGTGGCCAGGCTGAGGGGCGTACGCAAGCTGAGCGCCGTGCGCGGGCTGGACGCTGTGGCCAGGCTGGGTTCCCTGCCCGGGCTGAGCGCCATCGCCCGACTGAGGCTCGTACCCAGGCTGGGCACCGCGCGCAGGCTGGGC
>NZ_JBSFRK010000026.1:34902-109435 GCF_053589195.1 Streptomyces sp. NPDC003379
CGCCATGGCCAGGCTGAGAGTCGTACTCAGGCTGGACGTCGTACGCGGGCTGGACGCTGTGGCCGGGCTGGGTTCCCTGCACGGGCTGAGCGCCATGGCCGGGCTGAGGACCGTACCCAGGCTGGGCACCGCGCGCGGGCTGGACGCCATGGCCAGGCTGAGAGTCGTACTCAGGCTGGACGTCGTACGCGGGCTGGACGCTGTGGCCGGGCTGGGTTCCCTGCACGGGCTGAGCGCCATCGCCGGGCTGAGGACCGTACCCGGGCTGGGCACCGCGCGCGGGCCGGACGCTGTGGCCAGGCTGGGCCCCATGCGCGGGCTGAGCACCGTGGCCGAGCTGAGGGTCGAACCCAGGCTGGGCACCGTGCGCGGGCTGGACGCCGTGGCCAGGCTGGGCCCCATGCGCGGGCTGAGGGTCGTATCCAGGCTGGACACCGTGCGGGGGTTGGACGCCGTGGCCAGGCTGGGGCCCATGCGCGGGCTGGGCGCCGTAGCCGGGCTGGGCACCATACCCCTGCTGGCCGCCGTACGAAGCGTCGCCCTGGGCGGGCTGCGCGGCAGGAACGCCTTGCCCGGGCGGGGCGGCATATCCCTGCCCGCCCTGCTCAGGCTGAGCGGCGTAGCCCTGCGCAGCCGACTGCCCAGGCTGAGCAGCGTAGCCCTGCGCGGCCTGCTCAGGCTGAGCGGCGTAGCCCTGCCCGCCCTGCTCAGGCTGCGCGGCGTGGTCCTGGGCGGGCTGAGGGACGTAGGCCTGCTGGGCGTCGTACGAGGCGTTCGCGTCCTCCGGGGGGAGGGGCATCGCCTGGGGCTGTCGGCCGTCCCACGGCTGGGGGCGGCCGTCCTCGGGGCCCCACGGCTGGCCCCACGGCGTGCCGCCCGCCGGGGTGGTCTGCCGGCCCGCGGTGCCGGGAAGCAGTGGCTCGCTGCCGTCCGCGGGCAGCACGACGCCCTCGTGGGCGGGCCGGTCCGCGGGCTGCCGCGGATCGGAGGAAGCAGCGCCCTGACCGCTCTGCTGCGTCACCGGGACTCCTACACATGGGGGACCTACGGAACCGTCGGCTCACGCTACCGGGTCCCCGCAGCCCTCTGCCACGCAGCCAGGGGCGGCGTCTCCTGCCCAGTGGTGGGAGTAACAAAACCTTTCACGCGTACGCTGATACAGGGCGCGCCCCCGCGCCTCACGCCGCCTGCACGTCGACCCGCGCTCCGAACTCCCGTACCACCGGCTCCTCCTGGTAAGGCTCCAGGCGCTGCTGGAAGTCCTCCAGGTAGTCCGCGCCGCGGTTGGACCGCAGCGTGCCGAGGAGCTCCACGGCCTTCATGCCCGTGTGGCACGCCTGTTCCACCTCGCGCCGCTGCACCTGCGCCGTGGCGAGCAGGACCAGGCCGATCGCGCGGCGCCGGGCCCGCGTCTCCGGATGTCCGTCCAAAGACTCCTGCGCGCTGCGCGCCGCCGCCTCGGCCTGCCCCAGGTCCCGGTGACAATGCGCCATTTCATCGGCCAGATACGCATGGTCGAAGTGCTGGATCCACACCGGGTCGTCACCGGAGTCAGCCTCGCCGGCCGCCCGGTCCATCGCCTCGGTCGCGCGTCCCGCCACCGCCTGCGTGGCCCGCGCGTCCCCGAGCAGCGCGTGCCCGCGTGCCTCGGCGGCGCAGAACATCGACTCCACGCGGGGCGTGACCCGCCCGCGCGTCCCCTCCTGCGCGGCCCGCGCCAACTGCGCGATCTCGCGCGGGTTCCCGAGCTGGGCGGCGAGATGGCTCATCGACGCCGCCAGCACGTACCCGCCGTATCCCCGGTCCCCGGCCGCCTGGGCGAGCCGCAGCGCCTGGATGTAGTACCGCTGGGCGAGACCCGGCTGGCCCGTGTCCACGGCCATGTAGCCCGCCAGCTCCGTCAACCGGGCGACCGCCGCGAACAGTTCCCGCCCGACCGCCTCCCGGTAGGAGCCCGCGAGCAGCCCGGAGACCACGGAGTTGAGGTAGTGCACGACGACGGGCCGCACATGACCGCTCCCGTACTGGTGGTCGAGGCGGGTCAGTGCCTCCGTCATCGCCTTGACCGCCGCCACGTCCGCCATCCCGACGCGCGGCCCGGCGGTCCGTCCGACCTGCGGGTCCGGTGAGGAGATCAGCCAGTCGCGGCTGGGCTCGACGAGCGCGGAGGCGGCCACGGTCGAACCGGAGAGGAAGTCCCGGCGGCCCACGTCGCTGCGCCACAGCTCGCAGACCTGCTCGATGGCGCCGAGGACGGTCGGCGAGAACTGCAGTCCCACACCGGAGGCGAGGTTCTTGCCGTTCGCCATGCCGATCTCGTCGATGGTGACGGTGCGGCCCAGCTTGCGGCCGAGCGCCTCCGCGATGATGGCGGGTGCCCGGCCGCGCGGCTGCTGCCCGCGCAGCCAGCGGGCCACCGACGTCTTGTCGTAGCGCAGATCGAGACCGTGCTCCGCGCCGCACATGTTGACCCTGCGGGCGAGGCCGGCGTTGGAGCAGCCGGCTTCCTGGATGAGCGCTTGCAGCCGTTCGTTGGGCTGCCGCGCGACGAGAGGCCTGGCGGCCATGGCGTACCCCCTGTGTGCACCGTGGACCATCGGATACGGGGCGGCCGCCGGGGCCGCCTCACGACGATCAATGCCCTTGGGGCAAGGCGAAGATGCGCCACGAAAGAGGCATAAGAAGCCATGAAGAACCACAAGTAAGAAGATGTACGGATCTGCTCGGAGTTCCTCAGAGGCTTCCTCGGAGGCTCCCTCCGAGGCGTCTTCCGGTTGCCCTTGACCTGGCTACCCGCACATGGATGCCATTTCCCCCGCGCGCCCCCACCCGTGCACCCGTGCGCCCGTTCGCAGGATCGATGCCCCTCCCCCGCCCTCGCGTGCGCCCGTAACCCGGGGTGGCGGCGGGAGTTGAGAACTCCGTGGAAGAGACCATGGGAGTCACGTCAGCCGCGCAGATCCCGAAGCAGCGCGGAGCAGCCTTGCTGGACACGGCCGTGCGATACGCGGAGGAGCGTCACTGGGACATCTTCCCCGGTACATGGCTGGAGGATGCCGAGGGCACCGAGCGGTGCTCGTGCGGCAGCGCCGTGTGCGCCTCCCCCGGCGCACATCCGGCGCGCGAGGACTGGCCGACCCAGGCCACCGGCAGCGCGACCGTGGCCCGGCGGCTGTGGCAGAAGCAGCCCAGGGCGTCGATCCTGCTGCCCACGGGGCGTACGTTCGACGCGATCGACGTGCCGGAGACCGCCGGGTTCCTCGCGCTCGCCCGCATGGAGCGCATGGAGCTCACGCTCGGCCCCGTGACGTGCACGCCGGACCGGCGCATGCAGTTCTTCGTACTCCCCGGGGCCACCGCCAAGGTCCCCGACCTCGTACGCAAACTGGGCTGGCCACCGGCCGCCATCGACCTGGTCACGCTCGGCGAGGGGGCCTACGTGGCCGCTCCCCCGACCCGCTTCGGCGCCTCGGGCGCCGTCCAGTGGGCCTGCCGCCCGACCGCCGCCAACCGCTGGCTGCCGGACGCGGAGGAGATCATCTCCCCGCTGGCGTACGCGTGCGGCAGGGAAGCCCGCCGCTGAGCCGTCCGCCGCACCCGTGGGCCGCCTCCGACGTATCGTGCGGACACGGCTGACACGGCGAAGGCGGCGAAGGCGGCGAAGGGCGGCACAGTGACCGAGGCGGCGGCGGTACGGGTCCAGGGACTCTGGAAGCGGTTCGGCGAGCAGGTCGCGGTGGCCGGGATCGATCTGGCCCTGCCCGCGGGGAAGTTCATCGGTCTGGTCGGGCCCAACGGCGCCGGGAAGACCACCACCCTCTCCATGGTCACCGGACTGCTCAGGCCGGACCAGGGCACCGTCGAGGTCGTCGGCCACGACGTGTGGCGCGACCCCGTCGAGGTCAAGGCCCGTATCGGCGTACTCCCCGAGGGTCTGCGGCTCTTCGAGCGGCTCTCGGGGCGCGAACTCCTCGCGTACACCGGGCGGCTGCGCGGACTGCCCGGCGCGGAGGTCGACAAGCGCGCCACCCAGCTCCTCGACGTACTCGATCTCGCCGGTGCCCAGCACAAGCTGGTCGTCGACTACTCCACCGGCATGCGCAAGAAGCTCGGCCTGGCCGCGGCGCTGCTCCACAACCCCGAAGTGCTCTTCCTCGACGAGCCGTTCGAGGGCGTCGACCCCGTCTCGGCCCAGACGATCCGCGGCGTCCTGGAGCGCTACACCGCCTCCGGCGCCACCGTCGTCTTCTCCTCCCACGTCATGGAGCTGGTCGAGTCGCTGTGCGACTGGGTCGCCGTGATGGCCGCCGGCCGCATCCGCGCGCAGGGCACCCTCGCCGAGGTGCGCGGCTCGGCGCCCTCCCTCCAGCGGGCGTTCCTCGAACTCGTCGGCGCGAACGGCCGCGACACGGCCTCCGACCTCGACTGGCTGGGCGGCGGGACCCGATGACGGCCTCCGCGGGCACAGCGGCGATCACCCCCGTCTTCGTACGGCTGAAGCTGTCGCTCCTGCGCAACGGGCTACGGCAGTCGGCCGGACGCCGGGCCGCCTACATCGCGTCGGTCGCCCTCACCCTCCTCGTCGCCGCGCTCCAGCTCCTCGGCCTGATCGTGCTGCGCGGCAACACGCACGCCGCCACTCTCTGCGTGCTCCTCGTCGGCGTCCTCGCCCTCGGCTGGGCGGTCATGCCGCTGTTCTTCCCCAGCGGCGACGAGACCCTCGACCCCACCCGCCTGGTGATGCTGCCGCTGCGCCCCCGCCCGCTGGTGCGGGCGCTGCTCGTGGCGTCGCTGGTCGGCATCGGCCCGCTGTTCACGCTCTGCCTGGCCGTCGGCGCGACGATCGCGCTGGCGCGCGGCGCGGCGGCCGCCGTCACGGGCGTCCTGGCGAGCGCCCTCACCCTCCTCATCTGCGTCGCCCTGGCCCGCGCGGTCGCCGCCGCCAACATCCGCCTCCTCACCAGCCGCAAGGGCCGCGACCTCGCTGTCCTGAGCGGTCTGGTCATCGCGGTCGGCGCGCAGGCCGTGAACTTCGGGGCGCAGAAGCTGGGTTCGTCCGGGCTCTCCACCCTCGACCCGGCGGCGGCCGCCGTCCGCTGGATCCCGCCGGGCGCGGCGCTCGGCGCGGTGGACTCGGTGAGCGAGGGCTCGTACGCGACAGGGGCCGCCCAACTCGCCCTGTCGGCGGCCGCCTTGCTGGCGCTGCTCGCCCTCTGGCAGCGCAGCCTGACCCGTCTGATGACGGCGCCGGACGGCTCCACCCTGGCGGCGGCGGAACCGGAGAAGGGCACCTCACGCGCCTCCGGGCTCCTCGGCGGCCTGCTCCCCGCGGGCCGCACCGGCACCGTCATGGACCGCAGCCTGCGCTACGTCTGGCGTGACCCGAAGACGAAGGCGGCCTGGGTGACCTCCCTGGCCATCGGCCTCATCGTGCCGGTCTTCAACGCCCTCCAGGGCACCGGCTCGGTGTACTTCGCGTGCTTCGCGGCGGGGATGCTCGGCGTCCTGACGTACAACCAGTTCGGCCAGGACACCTCGGCGTTCTGGATGGTGGCGATGACGATCTCCTCGACACGCGACGCCTACGTGGAGCTGCGGGGCCGCACCCTGGCCCTCCTGGTCATCACCCTCCCCTACGCCGCCCTGGTCACCGTCATCACCACGGCCATGCTCGGCGACTGGCCCGCCCTGCCGGAGGTCATCGGCCTCTCCTTCGCGCTGCTCGGCGCGATGCTGGCCACGGGCGCCTGGTCCTCGACCCGCTTCCCGTACTCGATCCCGCAGGAGGGCTACAAGAACGTGGCCCCCGGCCAGGCGGGCCTCGCCTGGATCTCCATCTTCGGCGGCATGGTCGCGGCGGCCCTGCTCTGCGCCCCCGTCCTGGCCCTCACGATCTGGCTGCACGCCTCGGACGCGGCCTCCTCGACCTGGCTCCTGCTGCCCCTGGGCACGGCCTACGGCTGGGCGATCACCGAGGCGGGCCTGCGCCTCGCGGCTCCTCGGCTGGCCCGCCGCCTCCCGGAGATCCTCACGGCCGTCAGCAAGGGATAGCCGTCGACCGATGACTTTTCCGACGAACAACGGTCTGATGTGGTGAGCAGTTGATGAACGAGATACCGGGAGAACCAAGATGCGCACCCTGATCAGCACCGCCTTCGTCTCGCTCGACGGCGTCGTGGAGGCCCCCGGCGGCGAACCGGGCTACCGCAACTCGGGGTGGACCTTCAAGGACATGGAGTTCCTCCCGGAGGCCTTCGAGATCAAGGGCCGGGAGCAGCAGGAAGCCACCGCGATACTGCTGGGCCGGGTCAGCTACGAGGCGTTCAGCCCGGTCTGGCCGGGCATGGAGGACTTCGCCGGTTACAGGACGATGCCCAAGTACGTCGTCTCCGGCACCCTCGGCGACGACGACCTGGTGTCGGACTGGGGCCCGACCACGATCCTGCGCTCGCTCGACGAGGTGGCCGCGCTGAAGGAGACAGAGGGCGGCCCGATCATCGTCCACGGCAGCGCCACCCTCAACCGGAGCCTCTCGGACGCCGGGCTGATCGACCGCTACCACCTGCTCGTCTTCCCGCTGCTGCTCGGCGCGGGCAAGCGGCTGTTCAGCGACACGGACAAGGACACGCAGAAGCTGCGGCTCGTCGAGCACGAGGCGTACGCCAACGGCCTGCAGAAGAACGTCTTCGACGTCGTCCGCTGACCCGGCCCCGACTCCGGCCCCGGGCGGGTGCGGTGGCCGGGAACGCAGACGACCCGCGAGCCGTGGTTCCTGCCGCACCGGCGGAGCCGGGCGGAGGAAGCCGGCCGGACGTACCGGCGGCTCGCGGGTCGGGTGACTGCTTGGGAATAGGGCCGGCTGCACGCACAACACACGTGCTGGTCCGGCGCCGAATTCGAGTTGCGACGACGGGCCGCTAGCCCGCAGTCACCTCACGCGTCCGGTTTCCATACATCGGCCGAACCACCTCCCTTCTCGTGTGCGCACCACCCTAGGAACCGCCCCGGAAGCCGCACAACCGAATTTCCCGCACAACGATTTACCTCCGACTTCCGGGAACTCCCTGTGGAGGTGCGGCGCGGTCGAGTTGAATGATCTGAGAACGAGGACACGGCCTGCAGGGGGTTCCGGGTGAGTGCTTCGCGGCGGAGCGGAACTACTGACGAACTGGGCCCCGAGGAGCCCGAGCCCAGCGGGGCGGAGCTGCTCGCGGCGCTGTTGGACGGGATGGACGCGGCCTTGTGCGCGTTCGACGCCGACGGCGTGGTGACGCACTGGAACCGCGAGGCCGAGCGGATTCTCGGGTGGTCGGCGGCGGAGGCCGTCGGGCGGCGGGGATTCTCCGGGTGGGCCGTGCGGGCCGCCGACGCCGGGGAGATCGAGGGACGGCTGCTGTCGGCGATGGACGCGCCGGGGCGGCAGGTGCACGAGTTCGCCCTGGTGACCAAGGACGGCGGGCGGGTCCTCGTACGGATGCAGTCCGCGTCCGTGCGCGGCGGCGACGGCAAGCCCGCCGGGGTGTACTGCGCCTTCAGCGAGGTCCACGCTCAGATCGACCTGGAGCGGTCCATCGCCCTGAGCGAGGCGCTCTTCGAGAACGCCTCCTGGGGGGTGGTGCTCGTCGACGCGGACCTCCGCCCCGCCGTGGTGAACGAACACGCCGCCCGCGCCCTGGGACTCGGGCGTACGGCGGTCCTCGGACGGCCCCTCGCCGATCTGCTCGGGCAGGGCGTCGAGGAGCTGGAGAGCGCGCTGGCGCATGTGCTCGCCGAGGGGGCGCCGCCCGCCCCGGCCGAGCTGTGGGTGTCGGTGCGGGCCGGCGGCGGGCAGGAAGACGGGTTCGAGCGGCGGTGCTGGCGCAGCGGCTTTCTGCGGCTTGCCTCACCGCTCGCGGAGGAGCCGGTTCCGCTCGGTGTCGGCTGGCTCTTCCTGGACGTCACGGAGGCGAAGCTCACCGAGCAGGAGGCCTCGCAGCTCCGCTTCCGCTCCCAGCAGCTGCACCGGGCGGCGCGGGCCGCCGCCGAGTGCGAGGACCCCACGGAGGCGGCCACCGTCCAGCTCGACTTCGCGCTCGCCGGGTTCGCCGACCACGCCCTGGTGGACCTGGTGACCGGCGAGGAGCCGGTGCGGCTCGTGCGGGTCGCGGCGACGCCCACGGGGGTGCCGGGGCCGTGCCTGCCGGTGGCCATGGCGGGCATACCGGTCCGCTACCCCGAGGGGCATCCGGCGCCGCAGTGCGTGGAGCGGGCCGGGTCGGTGCGGGCCAGCGCGGGGGCGGCGGCGCCGGAGCGGGCCCGGGAGTGGGCGTGCGCCCGGCAGTGGCCGGAGGACACCGTGCACGCCCTGTGCGCGGTGCTGCGCAGCCGGGGGCGGACGCGGGGGGTCGTGACGTTCCTACGAGGTCCGGGGCGGGGTCAGTTCGAGCGGGCGGACGCGACGTACGCGGAGAGCGTCGCGGCGAGGGTCGCGGCCTCGCTCGACCTCGCCCAGGTGCTCGGTTCCTGATCCGCCTCCGCAAGGACCTTTCCCACCCACCCGCCGCTCCCCCGCAGACCCCGCAGACGGTCAGTGGCGGTAGAAGATCCGGTCCGCGTACTGCTGGAAGACCCGGCCGTTCCAGTCGTGGCCGCCGTCCACGTTCCCCGAACGGAGCAGCGGCGGCTGGATGCCCCGCTCGGCGAGCTGTTCCACCGCGGTGGCGGTCACCGCCTGCATCAGCGCGTTGGTGACGACGCTGGACGCGGGGCCGAACGGCGCGTCGACGCCGTCGAGGGACAGCTCCGCGTCCCCCACGGCGATCTTCGAGTCGATCACCACGTCGCAGTGGTCCCTCAGGAAGCTCCCGGAGACGTGCCGCGACCTGGTCTCGGTCGCGTACGCCACCGAGGTCACGCCGACGACCTTCAGGCCCAGCGCGCGGGCGTTCATCGCCATCTCCACCGGCAGGGAGTTCCGCCCGGAGAGCGAGATGATCACGAGTACGTCGCCGGGGCGGGCCGGCGAGGAGTCCAGTACGGCGCCCGCGAGGCCGTCGACGCGCTCCAGGGCGGAGCCCAGGGTGGCGGGCATCACGTCGACGCCGACGACGCCGGGCACGGCCAGGAGGTTCATCAGGGCGAGGCCGCCGGCGCGGTAGACGACGTCCTGCGCGGCGAGCGAGGAGTGTCCGGCGCCGAAGGCGAAAAGACGGCCGCCGGACGCGACCGCGTCGGCGAGCAGGGTGCCGGCCTCCGCGATGTTCCCGGACTCCTCGTCGCGGACCCGCTGGAGCAGGTCGATGGCGGCGTCGAAATACTGACCTGCCAGCTTGCTCTCGCTCTTGGAGCTCATTCGCATCACGTTGCGGTCTGGACCAGTGCCCTGTCAACACTGTCTCCGGACGGTCTGGGGCGGGTTTTCCCACGGCGCGGCACGGTTGTCAGTGGTATGCGTCAGACTTGAGGGCAGGGCCAGCGCACGAGCGAATTCTGAGGGGCACCCATGTCGGGGCTGATTGACACCACTGAGATGTATTTGCGCACCATCCTCGAGTTGGAGGAGGAAGGTGTCGTCCCCATGCGCGCCCGGATCGCCGAGCGGCTCGACCAGAGCGGACCGACGGTGAGCCAGACCGTGGCGCGCATGGAGCGCGACGGTCTGGTGGCGGTCGCCAGCGACCGGCACCTGGAGCTCACCGAGGAGGGCCGCCGCCTGGCCACCCGTGTGATGCGCAAGCACCGCCTGGCGGAGTGCCTGCTCGTCGATGTGATCGGGCTCGAATGGGAGCAGGTGCACGCCGAGGCGTGCCGCTGGGAGCATGTGATGAGCGAGGCCGTGGAGCGCCGCGTCCTGGAGCTCCTGCGTCACCCCACAGAGTCTCCGTACGGCAACCCGATCCCGGGCCTCGAGGAGCTGGGCGAGAAGGACGGCGCGGACCCGTTCCTGGACGAGGGCATGGTCTCCCTCACGGACCTCGATCCGGGCACCGAGGGCAAGACGGTCGTCGTGCGCCGCATCGGCGAGCCGATCCAGACGGACGCCCAGCTGATGTACACGCTGCGGCGGGCCGGTGTGCAGCCGGGCTCCGTGGTGAGCGTGACGGAGTCGGCGGGCGGCGTGCTCGTGGGCAGCAGCGGCGAGGCCGCGGAGCTGTCCTCGGAGATCGCCTCGCACGTCTTCGTCGCCAAGCGCTGAGCCACCGCGCGCACGCGGTGGCCGGCCCCCGTTCGGGGCGCAGGCCGCCGCGTGCGGACACTTCCGTCAACTTCCGCTACTGGAGGGGTAGTTGACGGGTCTACACGATCTCCACGAGATCTTGCGGAATCCAAGATTCAGTGTGCGGAATCGCAGCGCGCGAGCGTTTAGCGTGCGAGGCTGTCGCGAGAGGCATATGACCTGAGGGCTCTTGACCGTGTCGGCACCGGGTCTGGCCGCACGGCCGGAGAGGGGGCGGGAGGATGTGCCCGTCTGGTGGTCCTGGACGCGAGAGTCCCGGCGCCCGAAGGCGCCGGGACCTGTCCTCCCCTGTGCCGACCCGGAGCCCCGAGCTCTCAGAGTCGATCCCCACGGGCCGATATCCCCGAGCGGCCCGCTTCCCGATGAAGATCTCCCCTCGGCCACGCCCGTCAATCCTTGAGCGTGGTCACCCGAACGAGGGGTGTTACCGGCAATCCGCCCGCTTTCGAAAGGGAGTTCGATAGCGTGCGGGGGTGCGGGGCAGGACCAGGCGTGGATCCCGAGCGGAATCAAGGGGGGTGCCAGGAATCATGGTGCGGCGCATCGACGTGACGGGCGCGGGTGGCGTACGCCTAGCCGCCTGGGAGTTCGCCGATCCTCCCAAACTGAGGGAGGCCGAGGGAGCGCCGGGCGGCGTGCTCTTGCTGCACGGCTTGATGGGGCGCGCGTCCCACTGGGCGGGCACCGCCCGCTGGCTCTCCGAGCGGCACCGCGCGATCGCCCTCGACCAGCGCGGCCACGGCCGGAGCGAGAAGCCCTCGGAGGGGCCCTACACCCGCGAGGCGTACGTGGACGACGCCGAGGCCGTCCTCCTCCAGCTCGGTCTCGCGCCCGCCGTCCTCATCGGCCACTCCATGGGGGCGCTCACCGCCTGGCAGCTCGCCGCGCGCCGCCCCGACCTCGTCCGGGGCCTGATCATCTGCGACATGCGGGCCTCCGCGCTCGGCGCGGCCTCGCAGCGCGAGTGGGAGAACTGGTTCAAGTCCTGGCCCGTGCCGTTCGCGACGCTCGCCGACGTACGCAAGTGGTTCGGCGAGGACGACCCGTGGGTGGAGCGGCCCAATCCGGCGCGCGGCGAGTTCTTCACCGAGGTGATGGCCGAGGGCCCGGACGGCTGGCGGCCCGTGTTCGACCGCGCCCAGATGCTCAAGTCCCGCGAGCCGTGGGTGCACGACGCGCACTGGGAGGAGCTGATCCAGGTGCGCTGCCCCACGCTCGTCGTCCGCGGTCTGGACGGCGAGCTGGGCCGGGCCGAGTCCCAGGAGATGGTCCGTGTGCTGCCCCGCGGGGAGTACGCGGAGGTGGTCGACGCGGGGCACCTCGTCCACTACGACCAGCCGGGCGCTTGGCGCGCGGCGATCGAACCGTTTCTGGAAGGTGTGCTGCGGGGGTGACACCGGACGGGCTTGACCTAGGGGCTCAGGCGGTCCAGTCGCCAGCTCCTGCCGTCCCGGGTGTACCGCAGGCGGTCGTGCAGGCGGTTCCTGCGGCCCTGCCAGAACTCCACCGACTGTGGCGTCACGCGGAATCCGCCCCAGTTCGGCGGGGCGGGGACCTGTTCGCCCTCCGGGTAGCGGGCCGCCAAGTCGGCGTACGCGCGGTCCAGTTCGTCCCGTGAGGTGAGCACGGAGGACTGGGCGCTGGCCCAGGCGCCGAGCTGGGAGCCGTGCGGGCGGGTGCGGAAGTAGGCGACCGTCTCCTCGCGGCCGACGCGCGCGGCGGTGCCGGAGACGATGACCTGGCGGGCCATGGGGTGCCAGGGGAAGAGCAGTGAGACGTACGCGTTGGCGGCCAGCTCGTGGGCCTTGCGGGAGTCGTAGTTGGTGAAGAAGACGAAGCCCCGCTCGTCGAAGCCCTTGAGGAGCACCGTGCGCGAGCTCGGCCTGCCCTCGGCGTCGGCCGTGGAGACGACCATGGCGTTCGGTTCGTGCACGGCGTCCGTGTCGCGCGCCGCCTCCTTGAACCAGCGCGCGAACTGTTCCATGGGATCGGCGGGCAGCTCACTCTCGGCGAGGCCTTCGGTGACGTACTGCTCGCGCATGCCGGCCGGCTCGGGGAGAGATTCGGGGAAGGAGGCACTGGAGTCGGTCACACGGTCATCTTGCCGTATACGAAGGGGCGCCCGATGGGGCGTATCACACAGGAGGGAGGTGACCTGTGGCACTGAGTGCCGCATGCCATCGCCAAAGGTGGCACCAGGAGATATCGTCCTGCTGCCGAATCGGTTGGGTGACCACCAGCCTCACGGGGCATCACCGGGATGACCGCTTCGGACCGCGAGTCGTCGAATTCGCCGGACAAGGGCGCAATTGACCGCGGAACCGGATCGTAATCGCCCATCTTTGACACATGGTCATGAGCTGGTCGCAACCCACCCCTCCGCGAACCATCATGTCGAACCCATCACGAGGAGCCGCCTGATGTCCGACTTCGTACCCGGACTTGAAGGAGTCGTCGCGTTCGAGACGGAGATCGCCGAACCGGACAAGGAAGGCGGCGCGCTTCGCTACCGCGGCGTCGACATCGAGGATCTGGTCGGCCACGTCTCCTTCGGGAACGTGTGGGGCCTGCTCGTCGACGGCGCGTTCAACCCCGGTCTGCCGCCCGCCGAGCCCTTCCCGATCCCGGTGCACTCCGGGGACATCCGCGTCGACGTCCAGTCCGCGCTCGCGATGCTCGCCCCCGTGTGGGGACTGCGTCCGCTCCTCGACATCAGCGAGCAGCGGGCCCGCGAGGACCTGGCGCGCGCCGCCGTCATGGCCCTGTCCTACGTCGCCCAGTCGGCCCGCGGCCAGGGCCTGCCGATGGTTCCGCAGCGGGAGATCGACAAGGCGGAGACCGTCGTCGAGCGGTTCATGAAGCGGTGGCGCGGGGAGCCCGACCCCAAGCACGTCCAGGCCGTCGACGCGTACTGGACGTCGGCCGCCGAGCACGGCATGAACGCCTCCACCTTCACCGCCCGCGTCATCGCCTCCACCGGCGCGGACGTGGCGGCGGCGCTGTCCGGCGCGGTCGGCGCCATGTCCGGTCCGCTGCACGGCGGGGCGCCGTCCCGGGTCCTCGGCATGATCGAGGAGATCGAGCGCACGGGTGACGCGGTG
This sequence comes from Streptomyces sp. NPDC003379, assembly GCF_053589195.1. Taxonomy (NCBI): domain Bacteria; kingdom Bacillati; phylum Actinomycetota; class Actinomycetes; order Kitasatosporales; family Streptomycetaceae; genus Streptomyces; species Streptomyces sp. NPDC003379. The sequence goes on from NZ_JBSFRK010000026.1 coordinate 48,220, forward strand.
GCGTACGTGAAGCAGGCGCTGGACAAGGGTGAGCGGCTGATGGGCTTCGGGCACCGGGTGTACCGGGCCGAGGACCCCCGTGCGCGGGTGCTGCGCCGCACCGCCCGTGAGCTGGGGGCGCCTCGCTTCGAGGTCGCGGAGGCACTGGAGAAGGCCGCCCTGGACGAGCTGCACGCGCGCCGGCCCGACCGTGTCCTCGCCACGAACGTGGAGTTCTGGGCGGCGATCGTCCTCGACTTCGCGGAGGTGCCGGCGCACATGTTCACGTCCATGTTCACGTGTGCGAGGACCGCCGGGTGGTCGGCGCACATTCTTGAGCAGAAGCGGACGGGGCGGCTGGTCCGGCCCTCGGCTCGGTATGTGGGACCCGGGTCACGGGGACCGCAGGCCATCGAAGGGTACGCGGACATCGCCCGCTGACGCCTCGGGGCTCCGCCCCGGACCCCGCTCCTCAAACGCCGGAGGGGCTGAATTTTCCGGTGAGCGCCCCCTCCACCAGGACCGTCCACTGGGCGATCACCCGGTCCCTGCGGGCGCGGTCGTCCGTGAGGAGGTTCGCGAGGCCCAGGCCCCGGGCCATGTCCAGAAGGCCCTGGATGGTCTCGCGGACGCCGGGGACGGACTCGTCGGCGCCCAGGAGCTCCACCGCGATGCGGTGCGTCTCGCGGCCCACGCGGGCCTCCAGCTCCGTGACCCGGGATCCGAGCTGGGGCTCGTTGGACGCGGCCACCCACAGGTGCAGCGCGGCACGGAAGAGGGGGCCGAGGTACAGATCGACCAGGGCCTCGACGACCGCCGCCCGGTCCTGCGCCCGCAGGCCGCGCAGGGCCGTGGAGCGCTGTTCGGCGACGTACTCGACGGCGGCGGTGAAGAGGTCCTCCCGGGTCGGGAAGTGGTGCTGTGCCGCGCCCCGCGAGACCCCGGCGCGCTCGGCGACCACCGAGACCGTGGAGCCCGCCCAGCCGTGCTCGGCGAGGCAGGAGACCGCGGCCTCCAGGAGCTTCTGCCGGGTCGCGCGGCTGCGGTCCTGCTTGGGCGCCCGGTCGGCGGTGGTCACAGCAGCACCCATGGGGGGTCCCGTCGTTCGAGGAACGCCCCCATGCCGTCCCGCGCCTCGGGGGAACCGAAGAGCCGCGCGGACAGGGCGAGGACGGCGTCCGAATGGTCGTCGAACGCGTCGAGCACCCTAGCCGTGAGCAGCTTCTTCGTCTCGGCCAGGGCGCCCGGCGCCGCCCGCCGCAGCCCGTCCAGGATCGGTTCGAGGCCCGTGTCCACGTCGGACGCGTACGCCGTGACGAGGCCGATCCGCGCCGCCTCCGCCGCGTCGAAGCGCTCCCCGGTGAGGCAGTAGCGGGAGGCGGCGTTCGCATCGAGGCGGGGCAGGAGGGGCAGGGAGATCACGGCGGGCGCGACGCCGATGCGGACCTCCGTGAGCGCGAACGACGCGGCGGGCCCGGCGACCGCCAGGTCGCACGCGCCGAGCAGCCCGAGCCCGCCCGCCCGGACATGGCCGTCCACCCGGGCGAGCACCGGTTTCGGCAGCTCCACGATCTGCCGGAGCAGCCGTACGAAGTCCCGGGGGTCCGGTGGCTCGCGCAGGTCGGCCCCGGCGCAGAACGTCGTCCCGGTGTGGGCCAGGACGATCGCGCGTACGCCGGGGTCCTCGCCGAGGTCGTGGAGCGCCTCGGCGAGGGCGCCCACCAGGTCCGCCGAGAGCGCGTTGCGACGCTCGGGGAAGTCCAGGCGGACAGTGGTGACGCCACGCGCCGGGGAGGAGACGACAAGGCTCATGGGCGCTCCTCAGTACGACTTGGGCAGGCCGAGCGTCTGGTGGGAGACGTAGTTGAGGATCATCTCCCTGCTGACGGGGGCGATCCGTGCCACCCGGGAGGCCACGATGAGCGAGGCGAGCCCGAACTCCTTGGTGAGGCCGTTGCCGCCGAGGGTGTGCACGGCCTGGTCGACGGCCTTCACACAGGCGTCGGCGGCGGCCAGCTTCGCCATGTTGGCGGCCTCGCCCGCGGCCATGTCGTCGCCCTCGTCGTAGAGCGCGGCGGCCTTCTGCATCATCAGGCGGGCCAGTTCGATGTCGATGTGGGACTGGGCGAGGGGGTGCGCGATGGCCTGGTGGGCGCCGATGGGCGTCTTCCAGACGGTGCGCTCACGGGCGTATGCGGTGGCGCGGTCCAGGGCGTAGCGGGCCATGCCGAGCGAGAAGGCGGCCGTCATGATCCGCTCGGGGTTCAGCCCGGCGAAGAGCTGGAGCAGCCCCGCGTCCTCGTCACCAACGAGCGCGTCGGGCGGCAGCCGTACGTCGTCCAGGACCAGCTCGAACTGTTTCTCCGGGGCCTGGAGCTCCATCTCGATCCGATGCCGCTGGAAGCCGGGGGCGTCGCGCGGGACGATGAACAGGCACGGCTTGAGGTTGCCGGTGCGGGCGTCCGACGTACGGCCGACGATGAGCGTGGCGTCGGCGATGTCGACGCCCGAGATGAACACCTTGCGGCCGGTCAGGAGCCAGTCGCCGGAGTCGGGGTCGCGGCGGGCCGTGGTGGTGATGCGGTGGGAGTTGGAGCCCGCGTCCGGCTCGGTGATGCCGAAGGCCATGGTGCGGGAGCCGTCGGCGAGGCCGGGCAGCCAGGCCCGCTTCTGCTCCTCGGTGCCGAAGCGGGCGATCACGGTGCCGCAGATCGCGGGCGAGACGACCATCATCAAAAGCGGGGAGCCCGCCGCGCCCAGCTCTTCGAGCACGATGGAGAGTTCGGAGATGCCGCCGCCCCCGCCGCCGTACTCCTCGGGCAGGTTCACGCCGAGGTAGCCGAGCTTGGCGGCGTCCGCCCACAGCTCGTCGGGGTGGCCGTCGCCCGCCACGACACGGGTCATGTAGGCGCGGCCGTAGCGCTTGCCGAGGGCCGCGACGGCGGCGCGCAGGGCCCGGTGCTCTTCGGTTTCCAGGACGGTGCGAGCGGAGCTGCGTGGGGTAATGCGTGCAGTGCTGCGAGCGGTGCTCATACGGACTCCTCCGGGGAAGCGGCCTGGACGACGGCGAGCAGCGCGCCTACCTCGACCTGGCGGCCGGGCACGGCGTGCAGCGCGGTGAGCGTGCCGGAGGCGGGAGCGCAGACGCGGTGCTCCATCTTCATGGCCTCCAGCCAGACGAGGGGCTGCCCGGCCGTGACCGGCGCGCCCTCGACGAGCCCTTCGGCGACCCGGACGACGGTGCCCGGCATCGGGGCGAGCAGCGAGCCGGGTGCGCGGCGCGCGGTGGGCTCGGGGAGCAGCGGCAGCGCGGTGAGGACGGTGTCGCCGCGCGGAGTGCTCACGTACACGCGCTCCCCGTACCGCGCGACCGCGAACTTCCTGCGTACCCCGTCCACTTCGAGCTCGACGAGTGTCGGCGTCACGGTGAGGACCCGCACCCTCTCGGCGGTCAGGCCGCCCCGGGTGTGGTCGTAGCGGACCTCGTGCTCGGTGCCGTCGGGCTCGGTGCGGTAGCGCTTGAGGTGGGGCTGCGAGCGGAGGTTGCGCCAGCCGCCGAACCGGGAGCGGCCGTGCGCGTCGGCGAGGGCGGCGGCGAGCGGGGCCTGTGGGTCGGGCGGGGCGGCGGCGAGTTCGGTGGCGTACCGGTCGTAGAAGCCGGTGTCCATGCGGGCGTCGGTGAACTCGGGGTGGCGCAGGGAGCGTACGAGCAGGTCGCGGTTGGTGACCGGCCCGTGGACGTCGGCCCGCTCCAGCGCGCCCGCCAGCTTGCGCACGGCCTGTGCGCGGGTGGGCGCGTACGCGATGGCCTTGGCGAGCATCGGGTCGTAGTGGACGCCGATCGTGTCGCCGTCCGTGTAGCCCGTGTCCAGGCGGACGACGCCCGGCACGTCCAGGCGGTGCAGGGTGCCGGTCTGCGGAGCCCAGCCGGCCGCCGGGTCCTCGGCGTACAGACGGGCCTCGACGGCGTGCCCGCGTGCGGGCGGCGGGTCCTTCTCCAGGGCGATTCCCTCGGCGATCTGGAGCTGCAGCGCGACGAGGTCGAGCCCGAACACTGCCTCCGTGACGGGGTGTTCGACCTGGAGGCGGGTGTTCATCTCCAGGAAGTGCGCCCGCCCGTCCCGCGTGACGAGGAACTCGGCCGTGCCCGCGCCCCGGTACCCGGTCACGCGCGCGGCCCGTACCGCCTGCGCGTGCAGCTCGGCGACCAGGTCCGGGGCGAGGCCCGGCGCCGGGGACTCCTCGATGACCTTCTGGTGCCTGCGCTGGAGGGTGCAGTCGCGGGTGCCGAGCGTCCACACGGTGCCGTGCGCGTCGGCCATCACCTGCACCTCGACGTGCCGGCCGCCCTCGACGTACGGCTCGACGAACACCTCGCCGTCACCGAAGGCACCGGCCGCCTCGGCGCGCGCCGCCGCCAGCTCCCCCGCCAGATCCGCCATGTCCCGTACGACGCGCATGCCGCGCCCGCCGCCCCCTGCCGCCGCCTTCACCAGGACCGGCAGATCGGCCTCGGTGACGTCGCCGAGCGGCTCGACGCCCATCAGCTCCTTGGCGCGCGTCTTGGACGCCATCGCCTCGATCGCCTCCGGGGGCGGGCCGATCCAGACGAGGCCCGCGTCCAGGACGGCGCGCGCGAAGCCCGCGTTCTCGGAGAGGAAGCCGTAGCCGGGGTGGACGGCGTCGGCGCCCGCGGCCTGCGCCGCCTTCACGACGAGGTCGCCGCGCAGATACGTCTCGGAGGGCGCCGCGCCGGGCAGCCGTACCGCCGTGTCCGCCTCCCGCACGTGCAGGGCGCCCGCGTCGGCGTCGGAGTGGACGGCGACCGTGGCGATGCCGAGGTCGCGGCAGGTGCGGAAGACGCGGCAGGCGATCTCGCCGCGGTTGGCCACCAGTACTGACTTGATCATGGTCACTGCCTCACACCCTCACATTCGGAAGACGCCGAAGCCGCCGCGCGCGCCTTCGTAGGGGGCCGTATGGATCGCGGACAGGCACAGGCCGAGGACGGTGCGGGTGTCGCGCGGGTCGATGACCCCGTCGTCGTAGAGCCGCCCGGAGAGGAACATCGGCAGCGACTCGGCTTCGATCTGCTGCTCCACCATGGCGCGCAGCCCCGCGTCGGCCTCGTCGTCGTAGGGCTGCCCCTTGGCTGCGGCGGACGCGCGGGCGACGATCGACAGGACCCCGGCGAGCTGCTGCGGGCCCATGACGGCGGACTTCGCGCTGGGCCAGGCGAAGAGGAAGCGCGGGTCGTAGGCGCGCCCGCACATGCCGTAGTGCCCGGCGCCGTACGAGGCGCCCATGAGGACGGACAGGTGCGGTACGCGCGAGTTGCTGACCGCGTTGATCATCATGGCGCCGTGTTTGATGATGCCGCCCTGCTCGTACTCCTTGCCGACCATGTAGCCGGTGGTGTTGTGCAGGAAGAGGAGCGGGATGTCGCGCTGGTTCGCCAGCTGGATGAACTGGGCGGCCTTCTGGGACTCCTCGCTGAACAGCACGCCCTGCGCGTTGGCGAGGACACCGACCGGGTAGCCGTGGAGGGCGGCCCACCCCGTGGTGAGGCTCGTGCCGTACAGCGGTTTGAACTCGTCGAAGTCGGAGCCGTCGACGATGCGGGCGATGACCTCGCGGGGGTCGAAGGGCTTCTTCAGGTCGCCGGGCACGATGCCGAGGAGTTCGTCCTCGTCGTACATGGGCGGCTCGGCGGTGCCCGGTTCCGCGTACGCCTTGCGCCAGTTGAGACGGGAGACGACCCTGCGCGCCTGCCGCAGCGCGTCGCGCTCGTCCTCGGCGAGGTAGTCGGCGAGGCCGGAGGTGCGGGCGTGCATCTCGGCGCCGCCGAGCGACTCGTCGTCGCTCTCCTCGCCGGTCGCCATCCTCACCAGCGGCGGCCCGCCGAGGAAGACCTTCGCCCGCTCCTTCACCATGATCACGTGGTCGCTCATGCCGGGGACGTAGGCGCCGCCGGCGGTCGAGTTCCCGAAGACGACGGCGATCGTCGGAATCCCGGCCGCCGAGGACTGCGTGAGGTGCTTGAACAGGGCGCCGCCCGGGATGAAGATCTCCTTCTGGGAGGGCAGGTCCGCGCCTCCCGACTCCACGAGGTGGATCGACGGCAGCCGGTTGGCGTGCCCGATCTCATGCGCCCGGAAGGCCTTCTTCAGCGTCCAGGGGTTGGAGGCGCCGCCCCTGACCGTCGGGTCGTTGGCGGTGATCAGACACTCGACGCCCTCGACGACACCGATGCCGGTGACCATGGAGGCGCCGACGGGGTAGTCGCTGCCCCACGCGGCCAGCGGGGACAGTTCCAGGAACGGCGTGTCCGGGTCGAGGAGCAGCTCGATCCGCTCCCGGACCAGCAGCTTGCCTCGTTCGCGATGCCGTTGGACGTACTTCTCGCCGCCGCCCTCCAGGGCCTTGGCCTGCTCGGCGTCGAGTGCGGCCAGCTTCTCCAGCATGGCGGCGCGGTGCTCGGCGTACTCGGCGCTCGCGGGGTCGAGCGCGGAGGCGAGGACGGTCACAGCAGGACCTCCGGTATGTCCAGGTGGCGGGCGCGCAGCCACTCGCCGAGGCCCTTGGCCTGCGGGTCGAAGCGCGCCTGCGCGGCGACGCCCTCGCCGAGCAGGCCCTCCACGACGAAGTTCAGGGCGCGCAGATTGGGCAGGTCATGGCGCACGACGGTCAAGTCGGCGGTCTCCGGGAGGAGTTCCCGGAAGCGGTCGACCGTCAGTTCGTGGGCGAGCCACCGCCAGGCGTCGTCGGTGCGCGCCCACACGCCGACGTTGGCGTCCCCGCCCTTGTCGCCGCTGCGGGCCCCGGCGACGAGGCCGAGGGGCACGCGGCGGGTGGGCACGGGCGGCAGGGGTTCGGGCAGCGGTGGCGGTTCCACTTCCTCCGGTACGAGGGTGTCGTCGCCGGACGGTACGGGGCGCCGCTCCCCGTCCGGCAGCACGGCCACGTGCGCGACGCCGGACCGGTCGACGTACGCCGCCTCGAAGACGCCGTAGGGCGCGCCCCTGCCGGGCGGCGCGGTCACGTGGAAGCCGGGGTAGCTGCCGAGGGCGAGTTCGACGGCGGCGCCGCTGAGGGCGCGGCCCACCGTGTCCGCGTCCGGGTCGCGCACGACGAGCCGCAGCAGGGCGGACGCGGTCTCCTCGGTGGCCGCGTCCGCGCGGTCGGTGCGGGCCAGCTCCCACCGCACCTCGGCGGGGCGGGACTCGGCGCGGTCGAGGGCGTCCTCCATTTGGGCGCGGACGAGCGCGGCCTTGGCCTCGGTGTCCAGTCCCGTGAGGACGAGGACGACCTCGTTGCGGAAGCCTCCGATCCGGGTCAGCCCGGCCTTCAGGGTGGGCGGCGGGGCCTCGCCGCGCACGCCGTCGATCCGTACGCGGTCCGGGCCCTCCTGGGTGAGGACGGCCGTGTCGAGCCGGGCGGTGACGTCCGGGCCCGCATAGCGGGCGCCCGCCGTCTCGTAGAGGAGCTGCGCGGTGACCGTGCCGACGTCGACGAAGCCGCCGGTGCCGTCGTGCTTGGTGATGACGGCCGAGCCGTCCTCGTGGATCTCGGCGAGCGGGAAGCCGGGGCGGCGTACGGACGTGGGGTCGTACTCGGCGAAGAAGGCGTAGTTGCCGCCGGTGGCCTGCGTCCCGCACTCCAGGACGTGCCCGGCGACGACCGCGCCCGCGAGCCGGTCGTACGCGGTCGGCTCCCACCCGAAGTGGGCGGCGGCGGGTCCGGTGACCAGGGCGGCGTCGGTCACGCGTCCGGTGACGACGATGTCGGCGCCCGCGCTCAGGCACGCCGCGATTCCGGCGCCGCCGAGGTAGGCGTGGGCGGTGAGGGCGCGGGGGAAGCGGCCGTCCGGCCCCCCTAGGTCGTCGCCCTCGACGTGCGCGACCCGCGCGGGGACGCCGAGCCGTGCGGCCAGCTCACGCACGGCGTCGGCGAGCCCGGCCGGATTGAGCCCGCCCGCGTTGACGACGATCTTCACGCCCCGCTCGTGGGCGGTGCCGAGGCACTCCTCCAGCTGCCGCAGAAACGTCTTGGCGTACCCGCGCGTGGGGTCCTTGAGCCGGTCACGACCGAGGATGAGCATGGTCAACTCGGCGAGGTAGTCACCGGTGAGGACGTCGAGGGGGCCACCGCTGAGCATCTCGCGCATCGCGTCGAAGCGGTCACCGTAGAAGCCGGAGGCGTTGCCGATGCGGAGGGGGGGTGGGGTCATCGGTCGGCTTCCTGGCGGGGGTTGCGTAGCTTGCATGGGTCGCGTGACTCGCGCGGATCGCCCGAATCGGGTGGCTCATGCGGCCCGCCCGGGCCTCTCGAATCGCGCGGCTCGCGCGAATCACGTGACTCGCTCCGCGCACGCGACTCGTGCGGGTCCTGCGGCTCGTGCAGCTCGCGCGGCTCACGCGGCTCGTGCGGCACGTGCGGCACGTGCGGCACGTGCGGCACGTGCGGCACGTGCGGCTCGCGTGACCCGCTCGAATCACGTGGCTCATGCGGCTCGCCCGGGCCGCTCGGCTCGCGCGAATCACGTGGGTCGCGCCGCTCGTGCGGCTTGCGCGGCTCGCGCGGCTCGCGCGGCTCGCGCGGGTCACGCAGTGCACGCGGCTCGCCCGGGTCACGAGGCTCACGCGGTGCACGCGGCTCGCGGCCGTCGCCCGGTGGGCCTGCGAAGGCCTGGGCTATGTCCAGCCAGTGGTCGGCGGACGCGCCCTCCGCGTGCAGCGCGAGGTCCGTGCGGTGGGCGCGCTGGGTGACGAGGAGGCAGAAGTCGAGCGCGGGCCCGGTCACGCGCTGGGTGGCGTCCGTCGGGCCGTACGTCCACACCTCCCCCGTCACAGGGGAGGTCAGCTCGACCCGGAACTCCTCGCGGGGCGCGCTCTCCCCCCGTACGGCGAACGCGAAGTCCCGCGCCCGCACGCCGATCCGCGCCACGTGCCGCAGCCTGTCGGTCGGCACGCGCGTCACGCCGAGCGCGTCCGCCACGTCCTGGCCGTGCGCCCAGGTCTCCATGAGCCGCGCGCTCGCCATGGACGGCACGGCCATCGGCGGCCCGTACCAGGGCAGACGCGTCCCGGCGGGGGCCTCGCCGAGGACCCGCCCCAGCTCGCCGCGGACGGCCCGCCAGCGGGCGAGCAGTTCGGCGGGCGGCAGCGCGACCCCCTCCTCGGCGCCCTCGTCGACGAACGAGCCGGGAGCCGCGACCGCCTTCTCGACCTCGGCGGCGAAGGCCTCCGGGTCGGTGGCGGCGAGCAGGGCGGCCCGGTCGGTCCAGGCGAGGTGGGCGATCTGGTGGGCGATCGTCCAGCCGGGCGCGGGCGTCGCGAGGGCCCAGCGCTCCTCGCTCAACCCCGCGACGAGCCCGTCGAGTTCCTCGCTCTCGCCGCGCAGGTCGTCGAGCACGGACAGGGCATCGGACGCGTCGGGCACGGAACGCTCCCCTCGGGGGACGGCGGTGTGCCTGGGAGCATGGCAGCGCACACAGAAACAAGCAAGCGTGCTTGCATGAGTTTGGGGGGCGATGGCGGAGGCGGTGGCGGCGGCGGGGGCTTGACCTTGACACCGTGACAAGGTCTTCACTGTGCCGAGGAGGTGATCTCAGTGATCCCGATGGTCATGCCGGAGCAGGACCCGGAACAGGACCCGAAAAAGGGGCCGGGACAGGACACGCTTCGCGCTCTGCGGGGACTGGAGGACAGCCGCTCGTCCGTGCGGCTGCGCGCGGCGCTCGCGCTCGGCACGTCCCCCGACCCGCGGTTCATCGACAAGCTCATCGAGCGTTGCGCGACCGAACCCGAGTTCTCCGTACGCGAGATGCTGACCTGGGCGCTCACCCGCCACCCGGCGTCGACGACGGTCCCGGCGCTTCTCCGCCAAGTGCGCTCGGAGCGTGCGCAGGCACGGAGCCAGGCACTGCACACACTGTCCAAGATCGGCGACCGCCGGGCGTGGCCGGCGATCACACCGGCGCTGCTGTCCGACCCCGATGACGAGGTGGCGCGGAGCGCCTGGCGGGCGGCGGTCGCGCTCGTACCCGACGGTGAGGAGCCCGGGTTGGCCACGGCACTGGCGACACAGCTCGGGCGCGGCGGACGGGAGACGCAGCTGAGCCTCAGCCGGGCGCTGATCGCGCTCGGCGAGGTGATCCTGCCGGCTCTGCGCGCCGCGACGAGGACGACGGGGACGGCGGGGACGGCGGGGACGACAAGTACGGCGAGTACGGCGAGTACGGCGAGTACGCCGGGGCCCCATCCTCGCGTACGCACACACGCGCTCGCCACGGAACGGCTGCTGCGCGACCCGGACGCCGGGTTCGAGTTCGCCGTCGAGGAGGCGAAGCGCGTCGTCGCCCTCGGCGGGGCCGGCCAGGAGGGCGGAAGGGGTCAGGAGGGGTGAGCGGCCGTGCTGATCGGTGAGGTGGCTCGGCGGTCCGGGGTCAGCGCCCGCATGCTCCGGCATTACGACTCGCTGGGCCTGGTGCGGCCGACGGGCCGTACCGACGGCGGCTACCGCGAGTACTCCGACGACGACATCCGGCGGATCTTCCATATCGAGAGCCTGCGGTCCCTGGGGATGTCGCTGCGTGACGTCGGGCGCGCGCTCGACGACCCCGGCTTCGCACCCTCGGAGCTCGTCGACGACCTCATCCGCCGGACGCGGGAACGCATCGCGGACGAGACGGAACTGCTCACCCGGCTCCGTCGGATCGACGCGGCGGAACCCTCCGGCTGGGAGGACGTCCTCCAGACCGTCGCGCTGCTCCAGGCGCTGGGGTCCAAGAGCGCCGGGAAGCGCCAGCGCGCGGCCCTGTCCTCGGGCGAGGAGATTCCCGTGCCGGTGGAAGCACTGGTCGAGGCGGCGCTGAGCGAGACGGACCCGCACGTCGCCGGAGCCCTGCGGTGGGCTCTGGCGCGATCCGGCGACGGCGGATGGGCGTTGCTGGCGGAGGGCCTCACCTCACCGGCGGCCGAGGTGCGCGAACGTGCCGTCCAGTCCCTCGCCGAGATCACGAACGCCGAGGCGACCGCGCTGCTGCGGGACGCCCTCGCCAACCCCGACGTCGTGGTCCGCAGGCGCGCGGCTCTGGCGCTCGGGGCACGTGGGGTGGCCGAGGCGATCCCTACGCTCATCGACATGGTCGTCGAGGAGGCCAATGACGTCGACGCGGCCGACGCGTTGAGTGCGCTGGCGAGCTGTCCGGCGCTGGCGGATCAGATCGCCGCCGGGCTCGTGGACCGCCTCGCGCAGGGCGGCGGAGCCGGACCGTCCGCGCCGCCCGCGACGCATGCGACGTCCGTGTCGTCTGCGCCGTCTGCGCCGTCTGCGCCGTCCGTGCGTCGACGGCTGGCGCAGGCGCTCGCGGACATCCCCGGAGCCACGGCGTCACGCGCCCTCGCGGACCTCTCCCACGACGAGGACCGTGGCGTCGCGCTCACCGCTGCGTACGTTCTCGCGATACGTGGCGCGCGGTGACGGCTCACGCCTCACCACTCACCGTCTTCCTGCCCCGCCCCACCTGCGTCCGCACCGCGCCCATGCTCGCCACGATGACCAGGGAGACCGCCAGCGCCTCCGCCAGGGACAGGGCCTGGCTGAGTACGAGGAACCCCGCGAGGGAGGCGATGGCCGGCTCCAGGCTCATCAGGACCGCGAAGGTGTGCGAGGGGAGCCGCCGCAGCGCGAGGAGTTCGAGGGTGTACGGCAGCACGGACGACAGGACGGCGACCACCGCGCCCAGGGCCAGCGTGCCCGGATCGACGAGCTTCGACCCGGACTCGGCGATCCCGAACGGCAGGAACAGCACCGCCGCGACCACCATCGCCAGCGCGAGCCCGTCGGCCTGCGGGAAGCGCCGCCCGGTGCGTGCGCTGAAGACGATGTACGCGGCCCACATCGCGCCCGCGCCGAGCGCGTAGGCGACACCGACCGGGTCGAGGCCGCTGAAGCCGCCCCCTCCGCCGAGCAGGAACACGCCGCAGAGCGCGAGCCCGGCCCAGATCAGGTTCACCGCGCGGCGCGAGGCGATGACGGAGAGCGCGAGCGGTCCGAGGACTTCGAGGGTGACGGCGGCGCCCATGGGGATACGGGCCAGGGCCTGGTAGAAGAGGCCGTTCATCGCGGCCATGGCCACGCCGAACGCGACGACCGTGCCCCAGTCGGCGCGGGAGTGCCCGCGCACCTTCGGCCGGCAGACGGCGAGCAGCACGAGCGCGGCGAAGGCGAGCCGCAGCGTCACGATGCCGAGCGCCCCTGCTCGCGGCATCACGCTCACCGCCACAGCGCCGCCGAACTGTACGGAGATGCCGCCCGCGAGGACGAGCCCGACCGGCCCGAACCGGGCGCGGAGGCCCTGGGCGGCTCGGACGGCCTGGGTGGCCTGGGTGGCTTGAGTGGTTTCAGTGGCCGGGGTGGTTTCAGTGGCCTGGGTGGTTTCAGTGGCCTGGGTGACCTGGTTGGCAGGGGCCGCCGGTGCCGCCTGATCGCTGTGCGAGACGTTCACGCCTGAGCCTTCCTGCCGTTGTCGCCGCTCACGGTAGTTCAGTGTTCTGGACTCCACCGTACACAGTAATGGACCACGTCAGGATTGTGGAGCCGTTTTGCTCCTGTACGCGGTCCACATGGCGACCGCGTCCACGGCGCCGCCCACATATCGAAGGTACGGCTCCGTGCGAGGCGCGGGAAATGCCGATCGGGCGGCGGTTATGCGCCGCTGACATGACCCCGTTCCGCTTCCAGCGCGCTCAGCGCCTCCGCGAGCACCTCCGCCAGATGCCGCCCCCGCACCCCCGCCAGCTGCCCCAGCTGGGTCCGGCAGGAGAATCCGTCGGCCAGCACCACCGCGTCGCCCGGCGCCTGTCGTACCGAGGGCAGCAGCTGCTCCTCGGCGCAGGCCGCCGACACCTCGTAATGCCCCCGCTCGAACCCGAAGTTCCCGGCCAGCCCGCAGCACCCGCCGCTCAGCTCGCCCGCGAGCCCCGCCTTCGCCCGCAGCCGCCGCTCCGCCTCGTCGCCGAGGACCGCGTGCTGATGGCAGTGCGTCTGGCCGACCGCCGGGCGCCCGACGTGCGGCGGTCGCCAGTGCGGGGCCAGTTCCTCCAGGGCCTGCGCGAAGGTCCGGACGGACGCGGCGAGGCGGTGGGCGCGCGGGTCGTCGCCCAGCAGCTCGACGAGGTCCGTCTTGAGGGCCGCGGCGCAGCTCGGCTCCAGGACGACGACCGGCACGTCCGCCTCCAGCAGCGGTTCCATGCGGTCCAGCGTGGCGCGCAGCACCGAGCGAGCCCGCTCCAGCTGCCCCGTCGAGACGTACGTAAGCCCACAGCACACGCCCGTCGGCGGCAGCGCGACGGTCAGCCCGGCCGCCTCCATGACCCGTACCGCGGCCCTGCCCACGGACGGCGACAGGTGCTCGGTGAAGGTGTCCGGCCAGAGCACGAGCCGGGGCATGCCGCCCTGCGACCTCGGCTCCGGCTTCGGCGTCAGCCCCGGCTCCGGCTCCGGCTCCGGCCTTCTGCGCCACCACTGTCTCAACGTCCGCGGCGCCACCCGTGGAATCGATCGCTCCGGGGCGATCCCGCCGAGCCGCTTGGCGACGGCCGCCAAGGGGCCGACCCGGGCGAGGGCGTTCACCACCCGGGCCGTACGCGTCACGGCGACCGCCCGCAGCCAGCGCGGCAGCCACCCCATCGCGTAATGGGCCGCGGGCCTGCGGCGGCCTTCGTAGTGGTGGTGCAGGAACTCCGCCTTGTACGTGGCCATGTCGACGCCCACCGGGCAGTCCGAACGGCACCCCTTGCAGGACAGACAGAGGTCGAGCGCGTCCCTGACCTCCGTGGAACGCCAGCCGTCCGTCACCACCTCGCCCGCCAGCATCTCGTGCAGCAGGCGCGCCCGCCCGCGCGTGGAGTGCTCCTCCTCGCCGGTCACCCGGAACGACGGGCACATGACCCCGCTGGGTGAGGACGGTGACGCCGTACGGCATTTGGCGACCCCCACGCACCGCCTGACCGCCGCCGAGAAGTCGCCGCCGTCGTGGGGGTAGCCGAAGGCGACGTCGACGGGCTCGCGCGGCAGGGGCGCGAAGCGCAGGTTCGCGTCGAGGGGCGCGGGCCGCACCAGCATGCCCGGGTTGAGCAGGCCCGCCGGGTCCCATACGTCCTTCACACGCTCGAAGAGGCGTACGAGTTCGGGCCCGTACATCTTCGGCAGGAGCTCCGCGCGGGCCTGCCCGTCACCGTGCTCGCCGGACAGCGAACCGCCGTGCGCCACGACCACGTCCGCCAGCTCCTCCGAGAAGCGCCGGAAACGGGCCACGCCCTCGGGGCCGAGCAGGTCGAAGTCGATGCGTACGTGGATGCAGCCGTCCCCGAAGTGCCCGTACGGGGTGCCGCGCAGTCCGTGTCCGGTGAGCAGCGCCCTGAAGTCCCGCAGATAGGCGCCGAGGCGGGCCGGGGGCACCGCGCAGTCCTCCCACCCCGGCCAGGCCTCTCCCCCGTCGTCCGGCATACGCGTGGCCGTCCCGCTGGCGTCCTCCCGTACCCGCCACAGCGCCCGCTGCCGCGCGGGGTCGTCGACGACCACGGCGTCGAGGACGTCGGCCGCGCGCACGATCGTCTCGGCACGCGCGCGTGCCTCGGCCGGGTCCGTGCCGCCCGTCTCGACGAAGAGCCATGCCCCGCCCCGGGGCAGGGAGCTCCTCTGGGGGTCGCGGCGTACGAGGTCGGCGGCCATGCCCTCCACCGTCAGCGGGCCGTACGGGAGGAGGCCGGCCGCGGCTTCGGCCGCCGCGCTCTCGTCGGCGTACCCGAGGACGGCGAGGGCGCGGGCGCGGGGCGCCTCGACGAGACGTACGACGGCTTCGGTGACGATGCCGAGGGTGCCCTCCGAGCCGCAGAAGGCGCGGGCGAGGTCGGTGCCGCGCTCGGGGAGCAGGGCGTCGAGGGCGTAGCCGGAGATGCGGCGGGGAAGGTCGGGGAAGCCGGTGCGCAGGAGGGCCGGATGGGCGTCCGCCAGTGCGCGCAGGCCGGCGGGGGCGCCGTCCCAGCCCTGGCCGAGGCGGAGGGCATCGCCCCGGCCGCTGATGACCGACAGCTGACGGATATTGTCGGCTGTCGTCCCCCAGGCCACCGAGTGCGATCCGCACGAGTTGTTCCCGATCATCCCGCCCAGCGTGCACCGGCTGTGCGTGGACGGATCGGGCCCGAACGTCAGACCGTGCGGCGCCGCCGCGGCCCGCAGGTCGTCCAGGACGACCCCCGGCTGCACCACGGCCGTCCGCGCCTCCGGATCGAGGGAGACGACGCGGTTCATCCGCCGGGTGAAGTCGAGGACGACCCCGACGCCCGTCGCCTGCCCGGCGATCGAGGTGCCGGCGCCGCGCGCCACCACCGGCACCGAGCGCCGCCGGCAGACGTCCAGTACCGCCGCCACGTCGTCGGCGTCGCGCGGGGCCACCACCGCGGCGGGCACGCGGCGGTAGTTGGAGGCGTCCATCGTGTGCAGGGCCCGCGCGGTCACGGAGAGGTCCACCGCGCCGCGCACCGCCGCGCGAAGGTCCCGCTCCAGTCCGCCGAGGTCTCCGAGGTCTCCGAGGTCGCCGAGGTCGCCGTCGAGGTCGCTCATGCGGTCCAGGATGCCCCCGCCGCGGCCCGCCGGAGGCACCCAGGGGCACTCCGGAGGCACCCCGGAGACACCCCGCCTCACCCAATATGTCACGATCCGGAAGGGAACATTCCCAACACGCGCACCAACTCTCCTATAGTGACCACAACTTGAGCTGAGCTTGAGACAAGCCCGAGCATGTTCGAGCAGAGTGTGTCGCTTCCGATCGAGGACCCCGATTGATGACCGCGCCAACCCCCATAGCGCGCCCCGGGACGGAGCGCCCTCCGCTGCGTCCCGCCGCGTACGTCCTGCTGGCCTGCGCCCTCGTCACCGCGGCGCTCGCCGGGACGGCCGTCGCCCTCGCGCCCGCGTCCACGCGGACCCCCCTGGCCTGGGGCGCCGGCGCCGCGGCGCTCGCGCTCAGCGCCGCCGTGACCGTCGCCTTCCACGCCCTGCGCGGGCTCGCCCTGTCGCGGCGTCAGCTGGCCGCGTCCCGCCAGGAGGCCGGCCGCCTCCAGCAGGAACAGGCCCGTCGAGCCGCCGAGTTCGGGCAGGAGCACGCCCGCCTCACCGCCGATCACGACCGCGCGCTGGCCGAGCTGAGAGCCGAGAACACGCGGGTGCGGGAGGAGCTCACGTCCGAACGCGACCGCGTACGCACGGAACTGACCGCCGAAAACGCCCGTGTGCGCGCCGAACTCACCACCGAGAACACCCGCGTACAGGCGGAGCTGACCGCCGAGAACACCCGCGTACGGACCGAGCTGACCGAGCGCGTCCGCACCGCCGAGTCGGAGCGTGCCGCCGCGCTCGCCGCGTGCGCCAACGCGGCGGGCCGCATGCAGGCCCTGGCCACCGGCATGCTCGCCGACCTGCGTGAGATGGAGGGCAGGCACGCCGACGAGGACGTCCTCACCGACCTCCTCCACCTGGACCACAGGACCGCGCAGGCCGGCCGCATCGCCGACTCCGTGGCAGTCCTCACCGGCGCCCGCTCCGGCCGTCGCTGGGCCCGACCCATCGTCATGGAGTCGATCCTGCGCGGCGCGATGGGCCGCATCGGCGGCTACCAGCGTGTACGCGTCCACTCGGCCAGCGAGGTCGCGGTCGCGGGTCACGCCGCCGAGGGCGTCATGCACGCGCTCGCCGAACTCCTCGACAACGCCGCGAACTTCTCTCCGCCCACCTCCGAGGTGCACGTCTACATCGAGGAGGTCGCGGCGGGCGTCATCATCTCCGTCGAGGACAGCGGCCTGGTGATGGGCCCGGTGCAGCAGCGCCGCGCCGAACGTGCCGTATCCGGCGAGACGAGGGGCCTCGGCGGTCTCACGGGTACGCGGCTCGGCCTCGCGGTGGTCGGCAGGCTGGCCCGCAAACACGGCCTGACGGTGTCGTTCCGCCCCTCGGCACGCGGCGGCACGGGCGTACTCCTGCTGATCCCGCAGGAGCTCCTCTCCGGCCCCACGGAAACGGCCCCGCCCCAGACCGCCCTCCCGGCCCCGCCCCCGACCCACGCCCTGCCGCCGAACACCCCCCAGCCTCCACCGGCCCGGGCACTCACCGAAACCCCGAACACCCAGACGGCCCCGACGCTCCCTGAGCCCCGGCAGGGCACTGGGGTCCCGCAGGGATCGGCGTCCCCGGTGCTCCCTGAAGCCGGGCCCGCCACGGCCACCCCGGGGCTCCCCGGAACCCCACACGCCCCGGCAGCCTCACCGCTCCCCGGAGGCCCGCACACCTCGGGGGCCCCGGTGCTCCCCGAAGCCCCACATGCCCCGGCAGAGCCGACACCCGCCGAAGCCCCGCAGACTCCGGCACCCGCCCAAAAGGCCCCGCCCCTCACCACGTACACCCCCGACTCCGCATCCGCGCCCGACCCCGGCCTCGACCGCGTCGACCGCGACCCCGTGCCCACCCACGAGTCCACGGCCGCCCCGCACGACCCCACAGCCGAGTCCCCCAGCGCCGCCTCGCACACCCCCCGCACCACCCCCACCCCGACCCCCGTCGAGGCCCCCCTCCCCAAGCGCCCCCGCGGCCGTACGCTCGCTGCCGCCGAGCGGGCCCGGGCCGATAGTGACACCGGGGAGAATCCGCGGCCGCGTGCCGCCGGTGCGGCCAGTACCGCGGCCCGTTTCAGCAGCTTCCGTCAGGCCGTTCGTGCCACTCCGCCGGATTCCTCCGGTCCGCCGAGCGGCACGGACGACCCCGCAACTCCCCAGCACCCGGAAGGCGACACCCCCCAATGACCACCGGCATCACCTCCTCCTCCACCACCGACGAGAAGCTGACCTGGCTCCTCGTGGGGCTCCTGGAGCGCACCCCCGGCGCCCGCCACGCCCTCGTGCTCTCGCGGGACGGGCTGAAGCTGTGCCGTACCCCGGAGCTCTCCGTCGACCAGGCCGACCAGCTCGCCGCGATAGCCGCCGGCATCCAGTCCCTGTCGCACGGCGCGTCCGCCGAGTTCGGTGACGGCAGCGGCGGGGTGCGCTCGGCGATGGCCGAGTTCTACGGCGGCATCCTCTTCATCGTCGAGGCCGGCGAGGGCGCGCACCTCGCCGTCATCGCCGCCGAGGACGCCGACGCGGGCCTGGTCGGGCACACCATGAGCGAGCTGGTCGAGCAGCTCGGCGAGCACCTGCGTGCCGCGCCCCGCGCGGACGACGGCCCCGGCCCCGGCACCGGCCCCCGCACCCAGCCCACCGCATGAGCGTGCGCCGCCCCGGCCGGGACGATTCCCCCGACCGGCTGTACACCCTCACCGGAGGCCGCAGCCGGTCGGCGCCCGACGCCCCGTTCGACCTGGTGACGCTCATCGTCGCCGAGTCCGCTCCGGTGCCCGGCATGCAGTCGGAGCACGCCGCGATCCTGCGGATGTGCGGGCTGCCGACGGCGGTCGTGGAGATCGCCGCGGAGCTGGGCCTGCCGGTGAGCATCACCCGCATCCTGCTGTCCGACCTGCTCGACGCCGGTCGGATCAGCGCCCGCCACCCCCGCTCGGGCCCCGCCCACACTCTTCCCGATTTCGAACTCCTGGAGCAGGTGCTCGTTGGACTCCGCAATCTCTGAACGCAGCGCGAACCGCAGCGCGAACCGCAGCGCGACCGGTGCCGGCCGAAGAGAGCTGACCGCGACCGCCGACAACGGTCTGAAGATCGTCGTGGTCGGCGGCTTCGGCGTCGGCAAGACGACGCTGGTCCGCTCGGTCAGCGAGATCCGTCCCCTCAGCACCGAGGAGACGATGACGCAGGCCGGCAAGGGCATCGACGAGACCGGCGGCCTGGACGGGCTGCGCGACAAGACGTCCACGACGGTCGCCTTCGACTTCGGCCGCATCACCCTCGACGCGCGCAACGTCCTCTACCTCTTCGGCGCGCCCGGCCAGGAACGCTTCTGGTTCCTGTGGGACCGCCTCTTCTCCGGCACGCTCGGCGCGGTCGTCCTCGTCGACACCCGCCGCCTGGAGGACTCCTGGTACGCGATCGACCGCCTGGAACACCACGGCACGCCGTTCATCGTGGCCCGCAACGACTTCGGCGGGCCCGCCCACACCTCCGAGGAGCTGCGCGAGGCGCTCGACCTCGATCCGGGGGTGCCGCTCGTGGACTGCGACGCGCGTTCGCGCCAGTCCAGCAAGGACGTACTGATCACGCTCGTGGAGCACGTGAAATCTTTGTACGTCGCTCAACAGAACGTCGGTCAGCAGCACGCCCCTCAGGAGAACGCCCAGTGACCTGCCCCGTGACCGGCGCCGCCCCCGGCCCCGTCCCGCTCTCCGGCCCCCGCTTCGCCACCGAACCCATGCAGCTCTACCGGGAGATGCGCCGCGACCACGGCCCCGTGGCGCCCGTGCTGCTCGACGGCGACGTGCCGGCCTGGCTGGTGCTCGGCTACCGCGAGCTGCACCAGGTCACCGGCGACCCGGTGCTGTTCAGCCGCGACTCCGACCTGTGGAACCAGTGGCCGAACATCCCCGCCGACTGGCCCCTCCTGCCGATGATCGGCCACAAGCAGCCGTCGATCCTCTACACGGTGGGCGAGCGGCACACCCGGCGCGCCGCGATGATCGCGCACGCGCTCGAAGCGGTCGACCCGTACGAGCTGAAGGCGCACGCGGAGACGTTCGCGGACGAGCTGATCGACCAGTTCTGCGGCAAGGGCGCCACGGACATCATCGCCGAGTACGCGATGCTGCTTCCGGTGCGCGTCCTGGCCCGTATCTACGGCTTCTCCGACGAGCAGGGCCCCGGTCTCGTCACGGCCATGAACGACATGATCGACGGCCGCGAGCGGGCGCTGGCGGGCCAGCAGCACCTCGCCTCCTCGATGGCGCGGCTCATCGCCGACAAGCACGGGAAGCCGGGCGCCGATGTCGCCTCGTACATGCTGGAGTCGCAGGACGCGGAGGCCGAGGCGGCGGACGACGGCTTCAGCGACGAGGAGATCGCGCAGGACCTGATGGTGATGATGGCCGCCGGGCACCAGCCGACGGCCGACTGGATCGGCAACTCGCTGCGGCTGATGCTCACCGACGACCGTTTCGCCGCGTCCCTCTTCGGCGGCCGGCACAGCGTCGCCGAGGCGATGAACGAGGTGCTGTGGGAGGACACTCCCACGCAGAACGTCGCCGGGCGCTGGGCCTCGCGCGACACCCGGCTCGGCGGGCGCCGCGTCAACGCCGGTGACCTGCTGCTGCTCGGCCTCGGCGCCGCCAACGCCGACCCGCTGGTCCGCACCGACGGTTCGGCCCTGACCGGCGGCAACAGCGCCCACTTCGCGTTCGGCCACGGCGAGCACCGCTGCCCCTTCCCCGCCCAGGAGGTCGCGGAGGTCATCGCGCGGACGGGCATCGAGGTGCTCCTGGACCGCCTGCCCGACCTCGACCTGGCCGTCCCGGCGCAGGACCTGACGCGCCGCCCTTCGCCCTGGCTGCGCGGCCTGACCGATCTGCCGGTGAGCTTCACCCCGACCCCGACCTCAGCGTTTGGAGACCTCAGATGACCAGCTCCGGCTCCGGCTCCCCCTCCGGCAGAATCGCCCTGGACCCGTTCGTCACCGACCTGGACGGCGAGAGCGCCCGGCTGCTCGCGGCGGGCCCGCTCGCCGAGGTGGAGCTGCCGGGCGGGGTGCCGGTATGGGCGGTCACGCACCACGCGGAGGCCCGCCAACTCCTCACCGACAAGCGCCTGGTGAAGGACATCGGGGTCTGGGGCGCGTGGCGGCGCGGCGAGATACCGGCGGACTGGCCGCTGATCGGCCTCGCGAACCCCGGGCGTTCCATGCTGACGGTGGACGGCGAGGAGCACCGCCGGATGCGGACGCTGGTCGCGCAGGCGCTGACGCCGCGCCGGGTGGAGCGGATGCGGGAGCGCATCGCGGAGCTGACCCACGGCCTGCTCGACAAGCTGCCCGCGTCGGGCTCCGAAGCGGTCGACCTGAAGGCGGAGTTCGCCTACCCGCTGCCGATGTACGTCATCAGTGACCTGATGGGCATCGACGAGGCCGACCACCCGCGCCTTAAGGTCCTGTTCGACAAGTTCTTCTCCACGCAGACGCCGCCGGAGGAGGTCGTGGCGACGCTCGGCGAGCTGGCCGCGATGATGGGCAAGACCGTGGCCGCCCGCCGCGCGGAGCCGGGCGACGACCTGACGAGCGCGCTGATCGCCGCCTCCGAGGACGGCGACCACCTCACCGACGACGAGATCGTCTCCACCCTTCAGCTGATGGTCGCGGCGGGCCACGAGACGACGATCTCCCTCATCGTCAACGCCGTCGTGAACCTCTCCGAGCACCCCGAGCAGCTCGCCCTGGTCCTCTCGGGCGAGATCGGCTGGGACGCGGTGGTGGAGGAGACCCTGCGCCACTCCACCCCCACCTCGCACGTCCTGATCCGCTTCGCCGCCGAGGACGTCCCGGTGGGCGACAAGGTGATCCCCAAGGGGGACGCGCTGATCGTCTCGTACGGCGCGATCGGCCGCGACGAGGCGGCGCACGGCCCCACGGCCGCCGAGTTCGACATCACCCGCGCGTCCGCCACGCGCCACATCTCCTTCGGCCACGGCCCGCACGTGTGCCCCGGAGCGGCACTCTCCCGCCTGGAGGCGGGCGTGGCCCTCCCGGCCCTGTACGGCCGTTTCCCGAACCTCACCTTGGCGGTCCCGCACGAGAAACTCCGCAACAAGCCGGTGGTAACACAGAACGACCTCTACGCCCTGCCCGTCAGGTTGAGCCCCTCCGGCGTTTGAGGAGCGGGGTCCGGGGCAGAGCCCCGTGGCGCCCGCCCCGACGCGGGGAGCGGATCTCACCGGCCGGACACCACAAGAACCCCGCGCCCTGAGCCGCTAGGCTCCCCCCGTGGCTGAGATCCAGATTCCCGCTGACATGAAGCCCGCCGACGGCCGTTTCGGCGCGGGCCCCTCCAAGGTGCGTACGGAGGCGCTGGAGGCCCTGGCCGCCACCGGCACCTCCCTCCTCGGTACGTCCCACCGCCAGGCCCCGGTCAAGAACCTGGTGGGCCGCGTGCGCGAGGGCGTCAAGGACCTCTTCTCCCTCCCCGAGGGGTACGAGGTCGTCCTCGGCAACGGCGGCTCCACCGCGTTCTGGGACGTGGCGACGCACGGTCTGATCGAGAACAAGTCGCAGCACCTGAGCTTCGGCGAGTTCTCCTCCAAGTTCGCGAAGGCGGCGAAGCTCGCCCCGTGGCTGGCCGAGCCGACCGTGATCACGAGCGACCCGGGCACGCATCCGGACCCGAAGGCGGAGGCGGGCGTCGATGCCTACGCCTTCACGCACAACGAGACCTCCACCGGCGTCGCGGCCCCCGTCAAGCGGGTCGCGGGCGCGGACGCGAACTCCCTCGTCCTGGTGGACGCCACGTCCGGCGCGGGCGGCCTGCCGGTCGACATCGCCGAGACGGACGTCTACTACTTCGCCCCGCAGAAGTCGTTCGCCTCGGACGGCGGCCTGTGGATCGCCGTGTTCTCCCCGGCGGCGATCGAGCGCGCCGAGCGTGTCCACGCGTCCGGCCGCCACGTCCCGGAGTTCTTCAGCCTGCCCACGGCGATCGACAACTCCCGCAAGAACCAGACGTACAACACCCCGGCGCTCGCCACGCTCTTCCTGCTCGGCGAGCAGCTGGAGTGGATGAACGGCCAGGGCGGTCTCGCCTTCACGACCGGCCGCACGGCGGCGTCCTCGAAGGCGCTGTACGGATGGGCGGAGGAGTCGAAGTACGCGACGCCGTTCGTCACGGACCCGGCCAAGCGCTCGCAGGTCATCGGCACGATCGACTTCGCGGACGAGATCGACGCGTCGGCGGTCGCCAAGGCGCTGCGCGCCAACGGCATCGTGGACACGGAGCCGTACCGCAAGCTGGGCCGCAACCAGCTGCGGGTCGCGATGTTCCCGGCGATCGACCCGGCGGACGTCGAGGCGCTCACGAAGTGCGTCGACTACCTGATCGACAAGCTGTAGTCGTCTCTACGTGAAAGGGGGCGCCGGCACTGTGCAAGTGCAGGCGCCCCCTTTCACGTACCGCGAGACAACCGCTCAGCGGCTCAGCGGCTCAGCTGCTTGAACTTCCGTACCGCCAGCGGCAGGAAGACCAGAGAGAGCACCACCGGCCACACCATGGCCATCAGAACAGCGTTCTGCTCGACCCAGCTGCTGCCGCCCGCGCCGGGGTTGCCGAACAGCTCCCGCGTGGCGGTGCCCGTCGAGGAGACGGGGTTCCAGGCGGCGATCGGGGCGAGCCAGCCCGGCATCAGGGACGGCGCCACGAAGACGCTGGAGATCATCGTGAGCGGGAAGGCCACCGCGTACAGCCCGCCGGCGGCCTCCGGCGTCGGTACGACGAGGCCGAGGTAGACGCCGACCCAGATCAGGCTGAACCGCAGGAGCAGCAGCAGCGCGAAGGCGAGGGCGGTGTCGAGGAGTCCGGCGCTGGAGCGCCAGCCGATGGCGAGGGCGGTCAGCGCGAGGATGGCGAGTTCCGCGCAGGCCACGACGAGGTCGGCGACGCCGCGTCCGGAGGCCACCGCCGAGGGGGCCATCGGCATGGAGCGGAAGCGGTCGATGACGCCCTTGGAGGCGTCGGTGGCGACGGCCATGGCGGTGTTCATGAAGCCGAAGGCCATGGTCATCACGAACATGCCGGGCATCAGGAACTGCTTGTAGTCGCCGTCGTTCCCGCCGCCCGGCACCTTCATGGCCTCGCCGAAGACGAAGCCGTACAGGAGTACGGAGATGATGGGGAAGCCCAGCTGCCAGGCGATGGTGATGGGCTGGCGCTGGAAGTGCGTGAGGTAGCGGCGGGTGACGTTCCAGCAGTCGGCGAGGGCCCAGAAGAGCCGTCCGCGCGAGGTGCCGTACGGCTCGGGGGCGGTGCGGGTGACGGTGACGCTCATGCCGCGGCCTCCTTCTCCAGGTGGGCAGTGGTGCCGGCGGTGTCGACGGCGTCAGTGGTGGGGTCGGACGGCTCTCCCGTGAGGCGCAGGAACACGTCGTCCAGGCTGGGCCTGCGCAGGCCGATGTCCTCGACGGCGACGCCCGCGTCCTGGAGGGTCCGTGCGACGTCGGTGAGGGCGGCGACCCGGTCGGTGACGGCGGCCTGGACGCGGCGCTCCGCGTCGATGACGAGGGGTTCGCCCGCGCTGACCCGGCTGACGGCCTTGACGGCTGCGGGCAGGTCGGCGGGCTCGCGCACCACGACGTCGAGGTGGCTGCCGCCGACCGTGTTCTTCAGGCCGTCGGGGGTGTCGTCGGCGATGGCGCGGCCCCGGTCGAGGACGGTGATGCGGGAGGCGAGCCGGTCGGCCTCCTCCAGGTACTGGGTGGTGAGCAGCACGGTCGTGCCGCGCGCCACCAGGTCGCGCACGCTGTCCCAGACTTCGAGACGGCCGCGCGGGTCCAGTCCGGTGGTCGGCTCGTCCAGGAAGAGCACGGCGGGCGCGAGGATCATGGAGGCGGCGAGGTCGAGCCTGCGCCGCATGCCGCCGCTGTACTGACCGGCGCTCTTCTCCGCCGCGTCCGCCAAGTGGAACTGCTCCAGGAGTTCCTGGGCGCGCCGCCTGGCCCGCTTGGCGCCGAGGTGGAAGAGGCGGCCGAACATCTCCAGGTTCTGCCGCCCGCTGAGGACCTCGTCGACGGCGGCGTACTGCCCGGTCAGGCCGATGCGGCCGCGGACGAGCGCGGGTTCGCGCGCCACGTCGGCGCCGGCCACCTCTGCGCGGCCGCCGTCGAGCCGTACGAGCGTGGAGAGGATGCGTACGGCGGTGGTCTTGCCCGCGCCGTTGGGTCCGAGCAGTCCGTGCACCGTGCCCTGCTCGACGTGCAGATCGAAGCCGTTCAGGGCGTACTTCTCCCCGTACCGCTTCTGGAGCCCTTCGGCTCGTACCGCGAAGCCGTTCCCGTTCATTGCCTGCCCCTCCAGGTCCCTCTGCCGCGCACCTTTGAGTACGTCGTACCCAGTGGAGAGTACACCGTACCCAGTCCCACGCAAGTACGCCGTACCCAATTCCTGGGTACGGCGTACCCAATTCCTTCCCGGGCGATTAGGGTGAAGCCATGACGAGCACGAGCGGCAGCGACGACCGGCGCACCGGCAGCGACATCACCCGCAGTCTGGAGCTGCTCTGGGGCGAGAGCGCGCGCCCGACGCGAGGGCCCAAGCCGGCCCTGACCCTGGACCGGATCGTCACCGAGGCGGTGCGCCTCGCGGACGCCGAGGGGCTCGCAGCGGTCTCGATGCGCCGCCTCTCCACGGAGCTGGGCACGGGCACGATGTCCCTGTACCGCTACGTCCCCGGCAAGGGCGACCTGCTGGACCTGATGCTGGACCGCGTGTTCACGCCGCCGGAGGAGGAGGGCGCCTGGACCGGCGGCTGGCGCGAGGGCGTGGAGGAGTACGCGCGCGAGACCCTCGTCCTCTACCGCCGCCACCCCTGGCTGCTCCACGTCAACCAGGCCCGTCCGGTGCTCGGCCCCGGCGCGGTCGGCGGCCTGGACCGCACCCTGTCGCGCATCAAGCCGATGGGCCTGACCGACCCCGAGCTGATCGGCGTCATCGTCATGGTCGAGGGGTACGTCACCGGGGTCGCCCGCACCCAGGTGCACGAGATGGAGGCGGTGCAGAAGAGCGGCCTGTCGGACCGGGCGTTCTGGGAGGCGCAGGCGCCGGCCCTCGACAAGATCATGCGGAGCGGCAACTACCCGTCTCTCGCGGCGCTGTCCGAGGAGGCGTTCGGCTCGGACTTCGACCACTTCGAGTTCGGGCTGCAGCGGATCCTGGACGGCCTGGACGCCCTGGTGGCCCGCCGCGAACAGGGGGCATGACCCCTCGGGGCCCCGGGCGGATCTTCCGCTCAGCGCTTGCGCAGCAGCCGCTTCAGCCCGAAGAAGGCGAGCAGTACGGCCGCGACCACGACCGCGCCCTTCCCCACACCCCCGCCGACGCCGCCCGACCCGGCGCCCACGCCGCCCGAACTCCCGCCGCCGTTCGACGAGTCGCCGCCGCCCCCGCCCTTGCCGCGCACCTCCACGGGCGTGACCGCGCTCTGCGCGCCCTCGGTGCCGTACATCAGGTTCGTACCGTCCAGGGTGTACGTCACCGACTCGCCCTGCCGCTGGATGGGCACGCTCAACCGCCCTTCCCGCACGGGCTTCCTCCCCTCGCCCTTCCAGGCGAAGGAGGTCCCGCCGAAGTAGCCGCGCAGGGCCAGCTGTCCGCCGTCGGGCGAGAAGGCGCCGTCGGTCACCCACAGGTCGGTGGCGGCGATGCGCCGGAAGACGTTCGTCTGGGAGGCGGACATCTCGGCGGGCCCTTCGTAGAGGCTGCCGCCCTCCTCCTTCTTGTCGGCGATGTAGATCCGCCCGGTCTTCGGATGCACCATCAGCGCCTCCGCGTCCCGCGCGCCGTCCGCGTACTTCACGACGTACTGCGTGGCACGGACGGGCTGGTCCTTCAGCGTCTTCGGCTCGGGCAGCTTGTAGATCCACACGTGCGACCAGGTGCCGCCGCGGTTGTCGCCGATGTCGCCGACGTAGAGATTGCCGTCGGCGCCGACCGAGACGGCCTCCACGTCACGGGGCACGCCGACGCCGGTCATCGTGACGGTGGCGACCGTCCTGCCGGTCCTGGAGTCGACGGCGTACAGGAAGGCACCTTTGTCCTGGTCGTTGTGCGTCCAGTAGACGCCGGGGTGGGCGCGGGACGCGGCCAGGCCGCTGGACTCGACGATCCGCGGGTCCTTGATGGTGAACCCTTCGTGGTCGTCGGCCACGGCGGGCGTGGTGGTCCCCGCCACGGTCAGGAGCAGCACGGCACCGGCGAGGACGGAGGGAACAGCCCGAAGGACAGCAGGAACAGCCCGAAGCGAACGCATGGGCCCAAGCGTGCCATCCGCGCGGCCGCGCGGGGTGCTCAGCCTCACATCGCAGGTGGCGGCGGTGATCCGCCATGATGTGCGGATGCTCAGGTTCATGTTCGTCGGCGACTCGATGACGATCGGAAGCGCCGGGGAACACACCTGGCGCTACCGGATGTGGCGGCACCTGCGCGACACCCTGGGCGCCGGGGGCGTCGCCGTGGTGGGCCCGCGCACCGCCCTCTACGACAACGCGGCGGGGGAACCCCTCTCCCACGACTACGCCGACGCGCCCCCCGACTTCCCCCGCCACCACCTCGCGGGCTGGGGCGAGGGCTGGCTGCACATGGCGCCCCGGATCGCGGGCGCGCTGGCCCGCGACGAGGCGGACGTCCTCCTCATCTCCCTCGGCCTGATCGACCTCGGCTTCTACACGAACGCCGAGCAGACCGCGGCGAACGTCCGGGCGTTCATCGCCGGGGCCCGCACGGCGAACCCGCGCATCCGGATGGTCCTGCTCCCGGTGATCCCGAACATCCGGGCCGCCTCGGACGCGCCGTTCGCCGCCGAGGTCGCGCACTTCAACGTCCTCCTCGCGAAGACGGTCGCGGACCTGGACACGAGCCGCTCCCCGCTGCTCCTGGCCTCGCCGCCACCCTCGTACGACATCGACATCGACACCTACGACGGTACGCATCCGAACGCCAGCGGCGAACACAAGCTGGCGGAGGCCTTCGCGCAGGCGATGGCGCAGGCGTGGGGCATCGGGGGCCCCTACGCGCAGACACTCATGCAGCCCACCGGCTGACCGCGAACTTCCCGCCCTGCCTCCGCACTTGGGCCGCGCCCGCCCCGCGGAAGTGCGCGGGCACGACCAGCTCCCGTTCGTCGGCGGCCCGCCCGAGGACGCGGACCCGGGTCTCGGCGGCTTCGCGCGGGTCGGCGCAGAGGCAGCTGCTGTGGCCGGGTTCGAGGATCTGCACGGGGGTGTGCAGGAGGTCGCCGACGAAGACGGCCCGGTCGGCGCCCGAGGCGAGCCGCAGGACGGACGAGCCGGGGGTGTGGCCGGGGGCGGCCTCCAGGGTGAGGTGGGCGTCGATGCGGTGGGTGCCGCTTCACAGCAGCGTCCGCCCCGCCCTGTCCACGGGCGCGACACTGTCAGCGAAGACCGGGTCGCGGCTCTCCTCGTCGGCGCCGCGCGGGCCGAAGTGGGCGTGGTCGGCGGCCGGCATGAGGTAGGTGGCGTTGGGAAAGGTGGGCACCCAGCCGTCCCCGCTCTCCCGGGTGTTCCAACCGACGTGGTCGCCGTGCAGGTGGGTGTTGACGACGACGTCGACGTCCTCGGGACGCACTCCGGCGGCGGCGAGCCGGGCCAGGAAGTCGGTGTCGAGGTGCGCGAAGTGCGGGGCGTCCGGCCGTACGCGTCCGTTGCCGACCCCGGTGTCGACGAGGACGACCTTGCCCTCACTGCGCAGCACCCAGGTCTGTACGGCGGCCACGACCCGGCCGCTGTCCGGGTCCCAGAAGTCGGGCGCGAGCCAGCCCTCGTTCTCGCGCCACACCTCCTCGGGCACGCCGGGCACGAGCTCGGTGGCAGGGAGGAAGGGGGCCTCCAGCTCCACGACGCGACGGACTTCGACGTCGCCCAACACCATGAGTTCATCAACGAGTTCAACCATGCTCGAACCGTAAGACGGGCAAGGTGAGCGTCTCAATGCCTGTTCAGCTCGCCTGAATACGCGTACGCCTCATCGCGATGCCCCTTACTCTCCCTCCATGGACGTAGTGAGCGACGCGATCGCGGCCGCGCGGATCGGGCGGCCGGACGCCCACCGCGTCAGGGTGTCCGGCTCGTGGTGCTGCCGGCTGCCCGCGTACGACGGGGTGGGGTTCCACGTGGTCCTGGAGGGCGGTTGCTGGCTGCTGCCGGACGACGGCGGCGCCCCCTTCACGCTCGCGGCGGGCGACGCGGTGCTGCTGCCGCGCGGCGCGGGGCATGTGCTCGCGGACTCCCCCGCGGACGCCCGCACGGTCGAACGGGCCGTCCCCTTCGAACGCTGGCGGACCACGAACGCCGATCCGATGTCCGCACACCCCACCACCGCTCCGGCCGCCGAGTTGCTCTGCGGCAAGTACCGCTTCGACCGAGGCGGTCACGCCCACCCGCTGCTCGCCGAGCTCCCGGAGACCGTGCACCTGCGCGGCAGCGCCGGACGCCACCCGGAGCTGCGGGCGGCGATCGACCTGCTCGGCCGCGAGACGGGGGCGGCGCGCCCCGGCACGGACGTAGCCGTCCCCGGCCTCCTGGATCTGCTCCTTGTCTACATGGTCCGGGCGTGGACGACGGACCACACGTCGGGCTCGGGCTGGCCCGCCGCCCTCGCCGACCCGGTGGTGGCCACAGCCCTGCGTCTCCTCCACGACGCCCCGGAGGCCCCCTGGACCAACGAGGCCCTCGCCTCCCGCACGGGCGTCTCCCGCGCCACCCTCACCCGCCGCTTCACGGCCCTGGTGGGCCGCGCCCCGATGACGTACCTCACCTGGTGGCGCATGACCCGGGCGGCCACGCTCCTGCGCGACACGACGCACCCCCTGGAGACGGTGGCCCGCCTGGTGGGCTACGGCTCGCCGTACGCCCTCTCCCACGCGTTCACACGGACGTTCGGGACGACGCCGGGGCGGTACCGGTACGGCGCAGGTTTACGGGCCGATACACCGCTGGTTTGACGCGCCCCGCGCGGGCTGTGGGCCACTCTGATGACCGGCCGCGAGGAGACAGCGGCCGATCATCCACCCACACCTCACGGAACAGGACGCCTCCATGAAGCGCATTCTGATCGGAGCCCTCGCCGCCGCCTCCCTGGCGGGGGCGGGCCTGACCGCAGCGGGCGGAACGGCGGCCGCCCACGCGCCCCGCCCGACCGCGGACCAGCCCGCGAAGTCGAAGGCCGCGGCGCTGCCATCGTGCACCACGTACAAGCCGTACCGGGGGCTGTACGTGTTCTCGACCGCGGGCGGCTCGGTGGACTGCCTGCTGGGCAAGGGGAACCAGAGCAAGGCCGTGCGGCAGTTGCAGCACACCATGAAGTACTGCAGCCGGTATCAGCGCAACAT
Source organism: Streptomyces sp. NPDC003379 (assembly GCF_053589195.1). Classification (NCBI taxonomy): domain Bacteria; kingdom Bacillati; phylum Actinomycetota; class Actinomycetes; order Kitasatosporales; family Streptomycetaceae; genus Streptomyces; species Streptomyces sp. NPDC003379. The sequence goes on from NZ_JBSFRK010000026.1 coordinate 78,288, forward strand.
CGGCGTGGACGGCATCTTCGGCCCGGGGACCGAGTCGGCGCTCAAGTGGGTGCAGAGGAAGGAGGGCGTGACCGCCGACGGCGTCTACGGCCCGAACACCCGCAAGAAGATGTACTTCATGGTGGTCGACGGCCCGGGCAACTGCCAGCGCCTGGGCGTGTGAGCGCGTGCCGGTCCGCGGGGTCGCGCGGCCGTCTCACCGTGCCGCGGTTCGCACCGCCTCATGCAGCGACTCCCCCTCCACGAACGGCACTTCCTCCGTCGGCCGGGACCTCCAGTCCAGCGGCCAGGTGTAGCCGTCCAGCGCGGGCACCCCGACGTACGCGAGGCTCCCCGCGCCCCGGCTCAGGGCCCGCACCCCGACCGGCCATACGTACGGTTCCGCCGCCCGCGCGGGCAGCAGGAAGTAGAAGTAACGCCCGCCCGTCGCCTCGCGGATGATCGGGCCCGCGCGGAAGTCCGTGAACTGCATCAGGTCGTACGCGACCTGCTCGCCCAGCGCGCCGCCGATCCGTACGGCGTCGAAATGGATGCCCGCGTGCCGCAGCGCGTGGCCCGCCGTCGGGATCCAGTCGTGGACCCTGAGTGATGAGGTTTCCGAGTTCATGCACCAGATGCTTCCGGACGCTCACATACTGTGACCAGGGCCGCGCAAGGTACGTGCGGGGCCGTGCACTTGGGGAGGACGTTGTGCACTCCGGTGAACGAGGTTCGGAGTCGTTCGGCGCGCTGCTGCGGTTTTACCGCGAGCGGGCCGGGATGACACAGGAGGCGCTGGGCACGCATGTTCAGTACTCCAAGTCGCAGGTGGCGATGGTGGAGCGGGGCGAGCGGGCGCCCAAGGGGAAGCTGGTCGAGATCGCGGACGAGGTTCTGGATGCACAGGGTGCACTTGTTCTTCTCGCGGAGAAGGAGTTTTCGAAGAGCGGGCTCCGGCTATGGACCGAGGACTTTCTGGAACACGAGAAGATGGCAATGTCCATCCACTCGTACCAAGACCACGTGGTGCCGGGCCTGTTGCAGACCAAAAACTACGCACGAGCTGTGTTCAACTGCGTCTACCCGCCTCTGGACGACGATGAGATCGACGATCGAGTGGCGAATCGGCTGGCGCGGCAAGACCTTCTCGCGCGCAAGCCCATCGCCGTTCTCCACTTCATCGTGGAGCACAGCGCCCTGACCCGCCCGTTGGGCGGCACTGCCGTACTCAAGGAGCAGCTACGTAGCATGGTTGAGCTCGGAGAGCTTCGGAACGTCACCATTCAAGTCATGCCGCACGACAGGCAGGCCCACGCCGGACTCATGGGGCCCATGATCCTGCTGGAGACGACCGAGCGGCGACAGATCGCCTACATCGAAGGACACAAGGGCGGCTACTTCGTCACCGAGCAGCCCGACTTGGGCAACCTGCAAGCCAAGTACGGAACCCTCCGCACCCAAGCGCTCACCCCTGAGGACTCCGCGCAACTCATCGAGAAGACGGCATGCGAACTGTGAACACCGGAATGACTTGGTTCAAGAGCAGCTACAGCGTCGGCGAAGGCGAATGCCTGGAGATAGCCGCCACCCCTACCACCATCCACATCCGCGACTCAAAGAACTCCCCCGAGACCGGCCCCACCCTCCAGGTGTCCCCCACCACCTGGACCGCCTTCCTGGCCCCCGCGCCCGCTCACGCCGCCCGCGTCAGCCGGTTCGCCAGCGTCGACATCGTGTACGTACCGATGCCGAGGACGACTTCGAGGGCGTTCCGCTCGGTGTAGCCGTGGGAGAGGAACGTCTTCACGTCGTCGTCGCCGACGCCGCCCGCCGTGGCCAGCACGGTCAGCGTGAACCGCCGTACCGCTTCGAGCCGTTCGTCGGGCAGCTCCCGCTGCTCGCGCAGGGCCGTCACCAGCTCCGCCCCCGCGCCCAGCTTGCGCAGCTTGCCGATGTGCAGAGCAACGCACACGTGGCAGTCGTTGCGCGTCGCGACCGTCATGATGACGGCCTCGCGGGCCACGGGGTCCAGGGTCGTACGTTCGAAGGCCGCGCTCAACTCCAGGAAGCCGTTGAGGAGTTCCGGGGACTCGGCGAGGCGGGCGACGGCGTTCGGGAGTTGGCCGAAGGCCTGGGTCACCCGCTCCATCGCGGGGCGGGACTCGGCCGGCGCGGTCTCCACGGTGTGCTCGGTGAACATGACGTACCCCCTACTATCGACAACGTGGTTGACGATGAGAAGGTAAACCAGGTTGACGGTCGGCGCAAGGGAGAGAGCGAGAGGGAAGGCAGGGGGTACGAGCTGCCCCTCCTCCTCTTCGGCGGCTTCCGCACCCTCATCGACCGCCTGCACACCGAACTCGCCCACCAGGGCCACCCCGACCTCCGCCCCGCCCACGGCTTCGCCATGCAGGCCATCGGGGCGGCGGGCGCCACCGCCAGTGAGGTCGGCCGGCGCCTCGGTGTCTCCAAGCAGGCCGCGGGCAAGACCGTCGACCGCCTCGTCGCCCTCGGCTACGCGGCCCGCACCGACGACCCCGCGGACGCCCGCCGCAAGCTGATCCGCCTCACCCCGCACGGCCTCGACGCGCTGCGCCGCTCTGCGGTGATCTTCGACGAGCTGCGGGCGGAGTGGGCGGAGCGGATCGGCGTACGGCGCCTGGACGCCCTCCAGGACGACCTGTCCGCCGTCGTCCCACCGGAGGCGTTCCGGCTCGACGCGGCGGGGTGGTTGGGCGGGACGTGACCTTGTCGCCGTGCGTATCGTTGTACTGCGCGGCCGCACTCGACCGAGGGCGGCCGGGGAGGAGCGCCACGATGACCGTCGTAGAGACCGACAGGATCGAGATGGCTGAGAGCGGCGACGAGCTCACCTTGGACAACATGTTCGAGTGGCTTGAGAGGATGCCCGTCCCCGAGGGAATCAAGACCGAGATCGTCGGGGGACATATCTTCGTGTCGCCACAGCGAGACACCCACTGGACCATCACCTTCAGCATCCTGACCCAGCTCAGCACCCGCTTCCCGATCGACCGGCAGAAGTCCGACGTACGCATCGACTACCCGGGACACCTCAACGGCTTCGCCAGTGACGTGACACTGGTGGCGGAAGGTGCCGTCATGAACGACAAGGAGCAGTGGAGTTACCAGGATGTCGAGTTCGTCGCCGAAGTGATCTCCAAGAGCACGGCGATGAACGACTACGGCCCGAAGAAAGCCGCGTACGCCGAAGCCGACGTTCCCGTCTATCTCATCGCCGACCCGTACCTGGGCAGGGTCTACGTCCACACCGCCCCCAAGAATGGCGAGTACACAACCGAGTCGAAGTACAGCTTCGGTGAGGACATCGACCTCACCACCACCCCCCTCGGCCTCACCCTCAAGACTGGCAACTTCCCCCGCGACTGATCCGAACCCCCTTGCCTAGAGTCCCCTCCACCCCGTTGGCTAAGACCCCATGAAGTACACGCAGCTGGGACGCACAGGGCTCAAAGTCAGCCGGCTCACGCTCGGCACCATGAACTTCGGGCCGTTCACCAATGAACCCGACAGCCACTCGCTCATGGACACCGCTCTCGACGCGGGCGTCAACTACTTCGACACCGCCAACGCGTACGGCCAGGGCGCAGGCAAGGGCCGCACCGAGGAGATCATCGGCACCTGGTTCACCCAGGGCGGCGAGCGGCGCGACAAGGTCGTGCTCGCCACCAAGGTGTACGGGAACATGACCGCCGACGGCGAGGCCGTCTGGCCCAACCACGACCGGCTCTCCGCGCTCAACATCCGCCGCGCCGTCGAGGCGTCGCTGAAGCGGCTCCAGACCGACTACATCGACATCTACCAGTTCCACCACATCGACCGGCGCACGCCGTTCGAGGAGATCTGGCAGGCGATCGACGTACTGGTCCAGCAGGGGAAGATCCTCTACGCCGGGTCCTCCAACTTCCCCGGCTACAAGATCGCCCAGGCCAACGAGATCGCGCGGCGGCGCGGCAGCTACGGCCTCGTCAGCGAGCAGTGCCTGTACAACCTCGCCGTGCGCGACGCCGAGATGGAGGTCATCCCGGCGTCCCAGGACTACGGCGTCGGCGTCATCCCCTGGTCGCCGCTGCACGGCGGCCTGCTCGGCGGCGCGCTGAAGAAGGCCGACGGCGCGCGCCGCAGCGGCGGGCGGGCCGCCGCCGAGCTGGCCAAGCCGGAGGTCCGCGCGAGGATTCAGGCGTACGAGGACCTGGTCGACAAGCACGGCCTTGAGCCCGGCGAGGTCGCCCTGGCCTGGCTGCTGACGCGGCCCGGCGTCACCGCGCCGATCGTCGGCCCGCGCACCGCGGAGCAGCTCGCGTCCGCGCTGCGCGCCGTCGAGCTGGAACTGTCCCAGGAGCTTCTCGACGCGCTGGACGAGATCTTCCCGGGTCCCGGCCCGTCACCGGAGTCCTTCGCCTGGTAGCCCTTCGTCCAGTAGCCCCGGCAAGGGGCACGCGGCGTACGCGGGGCGGCCCGCGGTCGGCTAACCGCCGAGCGCGGCCGCCACCGCCACCACGACGAACATCATCACGAGCACACCGGCCATGATCCGGTTTCTGGTCTTCGGGTCCACACCGTCGAGGTTAACCGCCCGCGCCCCGCTCCCGGGAACCGCCTCCCAGTGGCCACCGTCCGACCACCTCGTAGCGCGGCCGCTCCCCCGCCACCCCGCTCCTCGGCAGGTGGCTGCGTACGAGCGTCAGCTCGTCCACCGTCCAGGGCGTGCCCGCGAAGGAGGCGAGCGCGTCGGCGTACGGCCAAAGGCCGGTCTCCCCGCCGCCGCGCGCCAGCGTCAGATGCGGGCGGTAGGGCCGGTGCTCCTCCCTCGGGAGGCCCGCCTTGCGCGCCGCCGCCTCCGCCCGCTGGGCGAGGAGCCGCAGCACGGCCACGTCGCCCGCCACGCCCGCCCACAGCACCCGGTCACCGAAGTGTCCGCCGCCGCGCAGGGCGAGGGAGAAGGGGGGCGTGCGGTGCGCGGCGCGCTCCAGGCGGGCGGTGAGGTCCGCCGCGGTCTCCTCCGGCACCTCCGCCATGAACGCCAGCGTGAAGTGCCAGCTGTCCGGGCCCGCCCAGCGCAGGGCGTCGGCGCCGGGCAGCCCCCGCAGCCCGGCCGTGGCGGCAGCCAGCGCGCGGGTCACGGAGTCCGGCGGCAGAACCGCGGCGAAGAGTCTCATGGACAGAGTCTCCCCGCGACGGAGAGCTACCGGGCAACCCCCCGCAGCCCAGCCATGGCGGCAACCAGCACGCAGGCCACGGAGTCCGGCGGCAGAACCGCCGCGAACAGTCTCATGGACAGAGTCTCCCCGCGACGGAGAGCCACCGGGCAAGCCCCCGCAGCCCAGCCCAGCCATGGCGGCGGCCCGCACGCAGGCCACGGAGTCCGGCGGCAGAACCGCGGCGGAGAGAGGAGGGGACGCCCAGCACGCACGCCCGCCGCCCGGCCGGGCTACGCCGCGGTCGTCAGCTCCCGTTCCCTCGGCACGAACCGCACATGCTGCCGGCCTCGGCGCAGGTCCACCTTCAGGCGCAGGTTCGCGGCGCGCGCCAGCATCAGGCCGACGCCGACCGCGGCGATCGCGCAGACCAGGCCGCCGACGGCCATGCTGATCCGGACGCCGTACGCGTCGGCGAGCCAGCCGAAGAGCGGGCCGCCCAGCGGCGTACCGCCGGTGAAGACCATCATGAACAGCGACATGACGCGGCCCCGCATCTCGGGGTCCGTGGCCATCTGTACCGAGGAGTTCGCGGTGACGTTCACCGTCAGGCCGAGGATGCCGATCGGCACGATCAGCGCGATGAACATCCACAGCTCGGGCGCGAACGCGGCCGCCATCTGAAGGACGCCGAAGGCGATCGCCGCCCCGGCCAGCAGCCGCAGCCGCGACGTGCCGCGGCGGGCCGCGAGGAGCGCGCCGGCCAGCGAGCCGATGGCCATCAGGGTGTTGAACAGCCCGTACATCCCCACGCCGCCGTGGAAGATGTCGTCCGCGAAGGCGCTCAGCCAGATCGGGAAGTTGAAGCCGAAGGTGCCGATGAAGCCGACGAGGACGATCGGCCAGATCAGCTCGGGGTGCTTGGAGACGTACGTGAGGCCCTCGCGCAGCTGGCCCTTGCCGCGCGGCTTGCGCGGGGTCGGGTGCAGCTCGCCGGTGCGCATCAGGAGCAGGCCGGTGAGCGGCGCGAGGAAGGACAGGCCGTTGGCGAGGAACGCCCAGCCCGGTCCGACGGCCGCGGTCAGGACGCTCGCCACGGCGGGGCCGATGAGGCGCGCGGACTGGAAGTTCGCGGAGTTCAGCGAGACGGCGTTGCGGACCTGGTCGGGGCCGACCATCTCGGAGACGAAGGACTGCCGCGTCGGGTTGTCGACGACGGTGACGAGGCCGGTGAAGAAGGCCGCGACGTAGACGTGCCAGACCTGGACGTTGCCGGTGAGCGTGAGCGCGGCGAGGAAGAGCCCGCTGATGCTCATCGCGCCCTGGGTGCAGAAGAGGAGGTTCCGCTTGGCGAAGCGGTCGGCGATGACGCCGCCGTACAGGCCGAAGAGCAGCATCGGCAGGAACTGCATGGCCGTGGTGATGCCGACGGCCGCGGAGGACCCGGTGAGGCTGAGCACCAGCCAGTCCTGGGTGATGCGGGCCATCCAGGTGCCGGTGTTGGAGACGACGGCTCCGGTCGCGAAGAGCCGGTAGTTGCGTATCTTCAGCGAGCTGAACATGGACGACTTGTGGGAGCGGTCGGGCTTGTCGAGGGTGGTCGGTGCGGGGGCGGAGTCTGCTCCGGATCCCGTACTCAAAGTGCGTTCGCCTCCTTTGGGCGTACGAAGGGTCATTGCCTCTGGCGTACGAGGACCGGTCCTCCGGGGGACGAGGACCGGGTGGCGCTGCCTACAGGTGGGCGAGCTTCTCCAGGACGGGAGCGGCGGCGCGCAGCCGCGCCCACTCGTCCTCGTCGAGATGCTCGGTCAGCCCGGCCAGCCAGGCGTTCCGCTTGCGGCGGCTCTCTTCGAGCATGGCCTCGGCGGTCTCGGTCTGGGTGACCACCTTCTGGCGGCGGTCCTCGGGGTGCGGCTCAAGGCGGACCAGGCTCTTGGCCTCCAGCAGCGCGACGATGCGGGTCATCGACGGCGGCTGCACATGCTCCTTGCGGGCGAGCTCGCCCGGAGTGGCGCTGCCGCAGCGGGCAAGGGTGCCGAGCACCGACATTTCGGTGGGGCTCAGCGACTCGTCGACCCGCTGGTGCTTGAGTCGACGGGACAGGCGCATCACAGCGGAGCGCAAGGCGTTCACGGCGGCGGCATCGTCGCCATGGGAGAGGTCCGGCATGTTCGTTAGAGTAACTCATTACCCTGACTAAGGACCACTCTGTTTCGCGCGACGCGCTCCTGGTATCACCTCGCCACCTGATACCAGTCCGGTGTCATCGACATATGGCGATGACACTCCGACTCCCCGACGACCTCGACGCGAAGCTCACCGAGCGCGCGCGCCGCGAGGGCCGCAGCAAGCAGGAGCTGGCCATCGAGGCCATCCGTGACGCTCAGGACCGAGCCGAGTTGAAGGTCGACGACGTCCTGGCCGAGCTGATGGCAGCGACGCGGAGATCCTGGACTACCTGAAGTGACTGACGTGCGCTACGTACAGATCGACGAGATCCTCACGATCGCCCGCACGGTCAACGGCACCGAACACAGCGTGCGTGACATGGGGCTTCTGGTCTCAGCGGTCGAACGGCCCCGGACCGACGTGTTCGGGGCCGAGCTGTACCCGACCCTCCATGAGAAGGCCGCCGCCCTGCTGCACTCGATCGCCCGCAACCACGCGCTGATCGACGGCAACAAGCCCACAGCCTGGCTCGCCATGCGCTTCTTCCTGCGCGTCAACGGCGTCAGCGCCGCGGCCCGCCCGCCGCACGTCTCCATCGCGGGCCCGTTCGTCGAGGACGTCGCACAGGACAACATTGACGCCCCGACCGCCGCCAAGCGCATCGCGGCCTGGTTCCCCGTCTCCTGACAGTCGGCCGCGAGCGGTTGGACAGGGCGCCTACGTCAGGTTCAGCGCCGGCATCAGGTAGTAGAAGGCGAACACCGCCGACACCGCGTACATCGCGGCCGGCACCTCGCGGCCGCGGCCGGCGGCGAGCCGGAGGACGGTGAAGGTGATGAAGCCCATGCCGATGCCGTTCGTGATCGAGTACGTGAACGGCATCATCAGCATCGTCACGAACGCGGGGATCGCGATGGTGGGGTCGCCCCAGTCGATCTGCCGGATGGAGCCGGACAGGATCAGGAAGCCCACCGCGAGGAGCGCGGGCGTGGCCGCCTGGGAGGGGACCATCGTGGCGAGCGGCGTGAGGAACAGCGCGACGGCGAAGAGGCCGCCGGTGACGACGTTCGCGAGGCCGGTGCGCGCCCCCTCGCCGACGCCCGCCGTGGACTCCACGAAGCAGGTGGTGGCCGAGGAGGACGAGGCGCCGCCCGCGGCGACCGCGATGCCGTCGACGAAGAGCACCTTGTTGATGCCCGGCATGTTGCCGTTGGCGTCGGTCAGCTTGGCCTCGTCGCCGATGCCCATGATCGTGCCCATCGCGTCGAAGAAGCACGAAAGCAGCACGGTGAAGACGAAGAGGACGCCGGTCAGGACGCCGACCTTCTCGAAGCCGCCGAACAGGCTGATCTCGCCGACGAGCCCGAAGTCCGGCGTCGAGACGGGGTTGCCCGGCCACTCCGGGCTGGTCAGCCCCCAGCTCGGCACCTTGGCCACGGAGTGGACGATCATCGCGACGATCGTCATGACGACGATGCTGATGAGGATGGCGCCCGGCACCTTGCGCACCATCAGCGCCAGCGTGAGCAACACGCCGAGCACGAAGATCAGGACCGGCCAGCCGTTGAGGTGTCCGTCGCCGCCGAGCTGGAGCGGGACAGTGGTGTGCGCGGCGTCCGGCATGCGCGAGACGAAGCCGGAGTCGACGAGGCCGATCAGCATGATGAACAGGCCGATGCCGATCGCGATGCCCTTGCGCAGGCCCAGCGGCACGGCGCTCATCACGCGTTCCCGCAGACCGGTGGCGACGAGCAGCATCACGACGAAGCCCGCGAGGACGACCATGCCCATGGCGTCGGGCCACGACATGCGGGGCGCGAGCTGGAGGGCGACGACGGTGTTCACGCCGAGGCCCGCGGCGAGCGCGATCGGGACGTTGCCGATGACGCCCATGAGGAGCGTGGTGAAGGCGGCGGTGAGCACGGTCGCGGTGACCAGCTGCTTGTTGTCGAGCTGGTGCCCGTACATGTCCTTCGCGCTGCCCAGGATGATCGGGTTCAGCACGATGATGTAGGCCATCGCGAAGAAGGTGGCGAAGCCGCCGCGGACTTCCCTGACCAGGGTCGAGCCCCGCTCCGTGATCTTGAAGTACCCGTCGAGGCCACCCTGTGGGGGCTGCGCGGGCTCTTTACTGGCGTCGACCGGGGCACTGGCCGAGGGGGACATGGAGAACCTCGTGACTTGTATATTCGTACGAAAGTAACCGGCCATTCATAAGCCGTTTCAGTATGAATACATGAAGCCGAAATCGCTATCTCCGCGCGTAGACCCTTGCGCCGCAAGGGCGGTACCGCCCGCCGCTCAAGGCCCGGAGGCCGGGCATAAGCTGTACGCATGACGAAGTGGACCCCCAAGCACGAGGCGCCGGAGCCCCTTGAGGGTCCCGTGGTCGCCACCATCACCGGCGGCACGATCCTCTGGTTCGTCCTCTTCGTGGCCCAGCTCCCCTTCTACGGCTGGTTCGACGACCGCGACACGACCTGGTGGGTGTGGACCTGCCTGGCCGGCGGCGGGCTCGGCCTCATCGGCATCTGGTACGTCCGGGTGCGCGACGCCGCTATCAAGAGGTCGAAGGTCACCACGCAGCCGCGGTAGGTCCCCGCGGCCACGGCAGCCCGTACGACCACAGGACCCCATGCGACCGCACGCCTCCTACCGTGGTCGGATCTTTGGGGCATTCAAGGGGTGAAGCCCCATCACCGCCCTTACCGTCGAATGCATGACGCATATCGACGCGGGCGCCGAGCTCGACCCGGTCCACCCGGTGCCGCCCCCCGCGGCACGGTCCACGGGGCTGAGCGCCGCCGAGGTCGCCGAGCGGGTCGCCCGCGGCGAGGTCAACGACGTACCGGTGCGCAGCTCCCGCTCCCTGGGCGAGATCATCCGGGCCAACGTCTTCACCCGTTTCAACGCGATCATCGGCGTGCTCTGGGTGATCATGCTCTTCGTGGCGCCGATCCAGGACAGCCTCTTCGGCTTCGTGATCGTCGCCAACACCGGGATCGGCATCGTCCAGGAGTGGCGCGCCAAGAAGACCCTGGACTCCCTCGCCGTCATCGGCGAGGCCAAGCCGACCGTGCGGCGCGACGGCAGGGCCGCCGAGATCTCCACCTCCGAGATCGTCCTCGGCGACCTGGTGGAGCTGGGCCCCGGCGACAAGATCCCGGTGGACGGCGAGGCCGTCGAGACCGACAGCCTGGAGATCGACGAGTCGCTGCTCACCGGCGAGGCGGACCCCGTCGTCAAGAAGCCCGGCGACCGGATGATGTCGGGCTCGTTCGTGGTCGCGGGGGGCGGCGCGTTCACCGCCACCAAGGTCGGCCGCGAGGCGTATGCCGCGCAGCTCGCCGAGGAGGCCTCGCGCTTCACCCTCGTCCACTCCGAGCTGCGCTCCGGCATCTCCACGATCCTCAAGTACGTGACGTGGCTGATGGTGCCGACCTCCATCGGCCTGGTCATCTCCCAGCTCGTCGTCAAGGACGACGACTTCAAGGAGTCCGTCGCGTACACGGTCGGCGGGATCGTCCCCATGATCCCGGAGGGCCTTGTGCTCCTCACCTCGGTCGCCTTCGCGATCGGCGTGATCCGGCTCGGCCGCCAGCAGTGCCTCGTACAGGAACTCCCGGCGATCGAGGGGCTCGCACGCGTCGACACGGTCTGCCTGGACAAGACCGGCACCCTCACCGAGGGCGGCATGGACGTCACCGAGCTGCGCACCCTGAACGGCGGCGACGAGACGTACGTACGCAAGGTCCTCGGCGCCCTCGGCGAGTCCGACCCGCGGCCGAACGCCTCGCTCCAGGCGATCATCGACGCCTACCCGGACAGCGAGGAGTGGCGCTGCACGGAGTCCCTGCCCTTCTCCTCGGCCCGCAAGTACAGCGGCGCCTCCTTCAGTGAGGGCGACGGCACCACATCGGCCTGGCTGCTCGGCGCGCCGGACGTGCTGCTGCCCGAGGGCGACCCGTCCCTCACCGAGATCGAGGAGCTCAACCAGCAGGGCCTGCGCGTCCTGCTCCTCGCCCGCGTGGGCGGCGACCTCGACGCCCCTGACGTGGCCGCCTCGGCGCGGGCCACCGCCCTGGTCGTCCTGGAGCAGCGGCTGCGCCCCGACGCCGCCGACACCCTGCGCTACTTCGAGGAGCAGGACGTCGCCGCCAAGGTCATCTCCGGTGACAACGCGGTCTCGGTGAGCGCGGTCGCGGGCAAGCTCGGGCTGCCCGGCGCCGGGAACACCGTCGACGCGCGGCGACTGCCCACCGAGCAGGGCGAGATGGCGCGGGAGCTGGAGGGCAACGCGGTCTTCGGGCGGGTCACCCCGCAGCAGAAGCGGGACATGGTGGGCGCCCTCCAGTCACGCGGCCACACGGTCGCGATGACGGGCGACGGCGTGAACGACGTACTGGCCCTGAAGGACGCCGACATCGGCGTCTCGATGGGCTCGGGCTCGGAGGCCACGCGGGCGGTCGCCCAGATCGTGCTGCTCAACAACAGCTTCGCGACGCTGCCGTCCGTGGTCGCCGAGGGCCGCCGCGTCATCGGCAACATCACGCGCGTCGCCACGCTGTTCCTAGTGAAGACCGTCTACTCGGTGATCCTCGCGCTGCTCGTGGTCTGCTCGCAGGTCGAGTACCTGTTCCTGCCACGGCACCTGACGCTGCTGTCCACCCTCACGATCGGCGTCCCGGCGTTCTTCCTCGCCCTCGCCCCCAACAAGGAGCGCGCGCAGCCGCACTTCGTCCGCAGGGTCATGCGGTACGCGATCCCGGGCGGCGTCATCGCGGGCGGCGCCACCTTCGCGACGTACCTCCTGGCCCGCCACCACTACGAGGGCGCGGGCGCGCGGGAGGCCGAGACCAGCGCGGCGACCCTGGCGCTGTTCCTGATCGCCATGTGGGTGCTCGCCATCATCGCCCGCCCCTACACGTGGTGGCGGATCGGCCTCATCGGCGCGATGGGTCTCGGCTTCCTGCTCGTACTGACCGTGCCCTGGCTCCAGGACTTCTTCCAGCTGAAGCTGGAGGGCACGACGATGCCGTGGGCGGCGGTCGCCATCGCGGCGGTGGCCTCACTGGCCATCGAGGTCATCTACCGCTGGGTGGACCGCCGCGTTCCGGCGTAGTAGCGAACGTTTACCGAACGTCGACGAGGTCGCCGGCCGACTTCACGGCCGGGGTGGTGGAGGTGCCACCGAAGGTGTAGCGGTAGGAGCCGTCGGCCGAGGCCTTGACGGTGGTCTTCAGGGCGCCCTTGGAGCCGGACTTCACCGTCTTGACGGCGGTGTAGGTACTGGCGCCCTTCTTCTTGAACTCAAGCTTCACGGACTGGCCGGTGTAGCCCGCGTACTTGTGGGTCTCCCAGTTGGCGCGGGTCAGGGCGCCGGTGATCGTGAGGGTCTTGCCCTTCTTGACCGGCTCGGGGGAGGCGTTGGTGGTGAGCTTGGCGGCGCGCTGGACGCGGGCGTCCGAGGCGAGCGTGTCCCTGGAGACGAAGTCGCCGTCCTTGCCGCCCGCGGTGGCCGCGACGTGCCACTTGCCGGCCAGGACGTTGCTGTACAGGTCCGTCCTCGGGTCGGCGATGACGGAGACCGTGCAGGTCGAGGTGGTGGCGTTGACGACCACGCACTTGCCTTCGAGGTTGTCCGGGATGAGGGCGCCGTCGACGCCGGTCTCGCTGTCGAAGTCCGTGCCGTGCCACAGGAAGGCGCTGCCGAAGATGACGCCCTTCGGGTCCGTCGCGGTGACGGCGATCTTGAACTTCTTCTTCTCGGTGGTGCCGACCACGATGTCCTTGCCGCCGTTGACGGTGACCTTCGTGATCTTGGTGTCGCCCTCGGCGTCGTCGGTCGGAGCCTTGGCGAGGGCGTTGAGCTTCGGGAGGTTCGGCCCGTCGGCGGCCTGGGCGGCCGGGAGAGCGAGTGCGGACAGGGCCAGGGTGCCGGACAGTACGGCCACGGTGGCACGGATGCGCATGTGTTTCCCCAGGTGGAGAAGGGGGCCTCGCGGTGCATTGCCGTCACGCGAGGACCGAGTGATCTAGGAGTCTGTTGACTCGCCAGATCAGACCCGCGATAGAGGCGAACGGTTGTACGACAGACGAAGAAAATGTGACCGGGTTAAAAAATGCCCGGTTCCGCCCCGTTCGGCAGGGGCAGAATCGGGCATTCCGATCCCCGGGCGACCCCGGGGTGGCCCCGGGCGTCAGTCGAACCAGCGATCCCGCGCCAACTCCGCCGTCCGCGAGGGATCCTCGAGCAGCGCCGCCACCTCGAAGCGGCGCGGCCACTGCCCGGCCGCCCAGGCGAGCCCCGCCGCCACGCCCTCCAGGGTCGCCGCGTGCACGGTGCCGTCCGGGGTGCGGCGCCAGTCCAGCTCCACGCCGCCCGCGACCAGTTCGTCGTGTTCGACGTACGTCCGTGGGGTCACCGCGCCCAGCAGGGTCCGCACCGGTGCGGGCACCGCACGCTCGACGCCCTCCGTCGTGGGCTCCACGGCCGCCGTCTCGCTCAGCCTGCGCACCTGGAACAGCTCCGCCAGGTCGGCGGCCTTGCGCGGCTCGACGGGCAGCAGCGCCACACCACCGGCCAGCGGCAGCAGATCGGGGGCGTCGGCGACCACCGCGTCCGCCGCGTCGACCACCACGACCTCGCCGTCCACCACCGCGCGCAGCTCGTCGGGGAGCGTCACGTTCTCCGGATCGAGATCGGCCAGCGCGCCGTACAGGGCGTGCAGCTGAGCGGCGGAAACGGTCCGCTCCGGGTCCGCGAGCCGGTCGAGGAGTTCGGCCGCGCCGCCCGGCTCCTCAAGGAGGGTGGCGACGGACGTGCGTACGCCCAGAGCCCGCAGCACCTGCTCGTCGCCGAACCCGGACGCGTCCGCCGCGTCGTACAGCCCCACCAGAAGCGGATCGCCGCCCTCCGCGCGCAGTCCGGCGGGGCGGCGGCCGTCGAGGACCGGGTGGCCGCGCAGCCACCACGCCGTGTACGAACGGACCGTCTCCGTCGTACCGTCCGGCAGCAGCACCCGCAGCGGCTGCGTCAGCGCGTCCCGCAGCGGCGGGCGCGAGAGCATCGCCAGGGCCTGCGGCCAGCGGTCGTCGTCGACCAGGTCCAGATCCCGTACGGCGACGATCTCCGTGGCGACCGGCGGCACCGGAGTGTCCGGCAGCCGGTCGAGCAGGTCCTCGCACCACACGTCCACCGCGTCCAGGAGCCCGGCGTCGTCGGGCTCGGCGAAGTCGCCGTCGCGCGGCTCCAGTTCGTCCGGATCGAGGACGACATCGGTGGCGCGTACGAGCGTGAAGCCGGCCAGCACACCACAGGCGGCCAGCGGCTGCTCACCCCAGCGGTCGGCCAACTCCTGCTCGGCGAGCGCCAGTTCCTCGTCCCGCATGACCTCGGCGAAGGCGCTGCCCGGCAGGACAAGATCACCGGCGGGGGTCGGCTCGCCGTCCTCGTCGGGCAGGGCGAGGGCGGCGAGCCATGGCTCGTCGCCCGGCGCGAGATTCGCGTCCCGCACCAGCGCCAGGACGATGTCCGCCAACTCCTCGGCGTCCAGGGCCTCCTCGTCCCACATGTCGTCGTCGAGAGAGGCGGCGACCGCCGCGCGCACCTGCGGCGTGGTCAGGACGGCGCGGGGCGTGGCCGGGAGCGCGCCGAGCTTTTCGAGCAGCGGGTGCGCGGCGTCCGGGTGGGCGACCTTCAGGCCCAGGCGGGCCAGGGAGGCGGGGTCGCGCTCGTCGCCGGGCGCGGGGAGCAGGACCTGCCGGGGCCCGATCGTCGTACGGCCGTCGGCGAGCGGCACCGGCAGACCGGTGAGCCGGTCGGGGTCGATCCCGGCGAGCGCGTCGTACAGCCGCCGCCACCAGCCGGGATCCCGCTCAAGACCGGCGAGGCGGTCGATCGCCTCGGTCAGCGGGACGCGGGCGACACCGAGCGTACGCAGCTCGGCGCGGCGTTCGAGCCCCGCGGGCAGCAGACTGGGCAGCACCTCCGCGAGCACCCGGACCGTGTCCGAACCTGCGCCCTCCACGACCTCCGCGTCCCGGGGCCGCAGCGTCTCGGGCAGCCCGTCCTCGTCCTCCTCGCCCCGGGGCAGGGCGGGCGGCAGGAAGGCGGCACGCGGCAGCCGCTCCAGGATGGCCTGGCGCAGGGCGCCGTCGAGCTCGCTCCTGCCGAGCGGCCCCGGCACCAGACCGATGATCTCCTCGCTCACCGGCCGCCACTCCGTGAGCAGTTCGACGTACGCGTCCGCGGCCCGCTGCACGAGGAAGTCGGTCAGCGGCCCGGGAGCGGCGTGCCGCCGGGCGGTGTCCAGCGGGAACGACGCGATGAGCAGCGCCGGTACGCCCAGCGGCTCGTCGCTCGGCGTCGGCGCGTGCACGACGGGGGTGGTGCGGGGCCGCTCCGGGGCGCCGGTGCTGTCCGCGGGCACGGCCCAGGTGACGGACCAGTGCGGACGCAGCCGCTCCTCGACGGGCCGGTCCTTCAGGAGGGCGGCGTCGAGGGGGCCTTGGCGGCTTTTGGTGCGCCAGCACGTCCTACCGTCCCGGCTGTCCTCGATGACGGTGTACGGGGCTTCGGTGCGGCGCCGCAGGGTGCGGGTGACGCCGTCCGGCGTCTCGATGCACACTTCATCCAACCCCGGGAGGGCGAGGAGCAGCGTGTCGTCGACCTCGTCGAGCAGCCGGGCGACGAGGTCCTCCGCGGCGGGGTCGCGCAGCGGCAGGATGACGACGGTGTCGTACCCCTCCGGGGCGCTGCCCTCGGCGGCAAGGGGGAGGCGCAGGAGCGGGACGTGCCCGTCCCGCCGCCGGATCTCGTCACCGAGGCCCGGGCTGAACCGGGCGGTCTCCGCGGCCAGTTCCCGCGCCTCGGTCAGCGACCAGCGGACGCCGCCGGTCCGCCCGACGACGGCGGGCTCGTCACTGACGGCGAGCACGGCGGCGAATCCGACGCCGAACCGGCCCACGCTCTGGCCCACGCTCTGGCCCTGCCGGGCCTGCTGGGCCTGGGTCTCCTCCCGCTTCGCGGAGGCGCGGAGGGTCGCCAGGGACTCGACCCCCGCGGCGTCGAGCGGGGCGCCCCGGTTCGCCGCGGCGAGGACGCCGTCGTGCAGCGTCAACGCGAGCCGCCCCGGGACGCCCGCGCGGGCGGCGGCGTCGGAGGCGTTCTGGGCCAGCTCGACGACCAGGCGGTCGCGGTAGCCGCCGAGGGCGAGGTCTTCCTCGGCGTTGGCGTCCTCACGGAAGCGGGCCGGGGCCGCCGCCCATGCGTCGAGGACTCCGCGGCGGAGGCGGGCGGTACCGAAGGGATCCGTACCTTCGGCCGCCGGCCGCACGGTCTTGCTCACGGTCGTCTCTCTCCTCTGCGGTTGCGCTGCGGTTGCGCTGCGCTGGGCTGGGGCGGTTGGGCTGGGGTGGGGCTGGGCGGCGTCTCCGGCGTCGGTGGTGTGCCCTGTGGGCGGCAGCACGTGGGCGGAGCTGCGGCTTTGCCCCTCCACTGTGGGGTGGGGTTGCTCTGGGGGCGAACCGTACCGTGTCCTGGCGGGGGCGCCTCGGGGTCGGGGGGCCCGGCGCTACAGGGCCACCACTCTCCGCCCGTTTACCCCGCGTCGCAGGGTGCCCTTTCTTCGCCGCTCCGCGGCGGCTTGCCCACCCACCCGCCCGTTTGCCCCGCGTCGCAAGGTGGCCGCTCTTCGCCGCTCCGCGGCGGGTCTCCCACCCACCCGCCCGTTCACCCGGCGATGAAAAGGGCGGGTGGGTGGGGAAAACGCCGCGAAGCGGCGACGCGGGGACGGCCAAGGCGCCGGATACGGGCAGCGGGACGCCGGAAGCGCAGAGCCGCGTCGGAGGAGGCGCGTCCGAGGCGCGGACACGGCACCCGGGTGCTGGAAGCGCAGGGCCGCGCCGGACGGGAGCCGTCCGAGGCGCGGACACGGGCACCGGAAACGCGGCGCCACGGCAAAGGGGGCCCGCCCGAGGCGCAGGCACGGTGCCGAAAATGCGGCGCCGCGCCGCCGGGGGCCGTCCAAGGCGCGGACACGGTGCCGAAAGCGCGGCGCCGTGGCAAAGGGAGCCGCCCGAGGCGCAGGCACGGTGCCGAAAGCGCGGGGCCGCGGCAAAGGGGCGGGGGCGAGTTCGAGGCGCCCCCGCCAGAGCTAGCTGTGGCCCAAGTCCTCGCTCGGCCCCTCCACCGACACCGACCCCGAATCCGCCGAAGGCCGCAGCGGCAGTACGTCCACCCGCGTCTCGTCGAGGACCGGCGGCGCCGGCCGCGGCGGCTTGGGCATGACGGCCGCCTCCGAGTGGCCCCCGCACCCGTACGAGAGGGAGACGACATGCCCGTCCGCGGGCCCGAACTCATTGCCGCAGATACCGAACGCCTGTCCGAGCGAGCCGCCGATCGCCACCAGGAACCCGCAGCTGACACACGCCGCGGGCGCCGCCTGCGCCATCGCGGTCTTCGCGCCGTGCGACTCCTCCCAGCGGTCGGCGGCGATATGCAGCCCGTACCGTGAAAGGACCCGCGCCCTGCGCATGCCCAGCTCGTCGGCGATCGCCGCGATGGAGCCCCGCGCGGGAGCCACCGGCAGCTCGGCGGGCGACACCGCCGCCGTGACCTCCGCGTCCTCGGCCTCGACCAGCTCCGCCATCTCCTGCGAGACGACCGAGTTCGGCGGCGGCTCCTCCTCGCCCGTGAAACCGGGCTCCAGACGGAGATCCTCCGCATCCGTCGGCAGCAGATCGCCCGGGCCCATGTCACCCGGGCGGAGCCGCTCGCTCCACGGCACCCACTCGGGGGCCAGGAGGGCGTCGGGGCCCGGCAGCAGGACCGTCTCGTCGAGCGTGACGACCTTCGCCCGCGAGGCACGGGCGACCGTCACCGCCCAGCGCCAGCCCCGGTAGCCGAACTCCTTGCACTCGAAGAGATGCGTGACGACGCGGTCACCCTCGACCACGACCTCGACATGCTCACCGACCACACCGGGTGCGGCGGCCTCCTCGGCCGCGGCGCGCGCGAGGCCCACCGCCTCGGCGCACAGGCGGTCGGGGGTACGCGGGGTGCGCGGGGTACGGCTTCGCGTTGTCGCTGCGCTCACAGGTATCGCTTCTCTCCTACGCCGTCTCACGAGTGCGCCACCCTTACGCGGGGGGCGGACGGAGCGGACCAGGGGGCCGCGTCAACGTCCGCGCCCGACGTTCTCGGGCGCACCTACGTCACCCATTCTGCGGGATGACCGAGAGGCGCGCGGCCAAGAACAACCGCCGCAGGCGCGCTACGCACGCTACCTTCTCCTGGCCCCTGGGCCTACACCGACGTACGCGGCCGCCCCGCGCATCGCCCCGGCGGCTCCGCGCTTCCGGCGCCCCGATGCCCGTATCCGGCGCCCTGGCTGCCCGCGCCGTCGCCGCTTCGCGGCGTTTTCCCCATCGCGCCGGGTGAACGGGCGGGTGGGTGGGAGACCCGCCGCGGAGCGGCGAGGAAGGGGCGGGCTCGTCGAGCGGGCCCGCAGGCAGGACACCCGCCACGGCTCACAGCCAGTATCCGTACTAGTGAGCCCCCCAACAGGGCACTATGACGAAATGGCCCCCACAAGGTCGACGTCCGTAGGAACCGTCTCGCCGGGCCCGGCGAGACGGACCGCGCGTGCGCTGGGCCGCGCCCTGCACCTGCCGTTCACCGGCACCGCCCGAGGCATCCGCAAGGCGACCCACGCCCACGGAGCGGGCGAGTCGGGGCTCGGCAAGCTGATCGAGCTGCACGCGGTGAACGGCGCGGGCGACGTCATGGTCACCGTCGCCCTCGCCTCCACCGTCTTCTTCTCCGTGCCGACGGACGAGGCCCGCGGCCGCGTCGCGCTCTACCTCGCCATCACGATGGCCCCTTTCACACTCCTGGCCCCCGTCATCGGCCCGCTCCTGGACCGCCTCCCGCACGGCCGCCGCGCCGCGATGGCGGGCGCGATGCTGGCCCGCGCCCTGCTCGCGCTGGTCCTTTCGGGCGCCGTGGCCACCGGCAGCGTGGAGCTGTATCCGGCGGCGCTAGGCGTCCTCGTCGCGTCGAAGGCGTACGGGGTGGTGCGCAGTGCCGTCGTGCCGCGTCTCCTGCCGCCCGGGTTCTCCCTGGTCAAGGCGAACTCCCGGGTCACTCTCGGCGGGCTCCTCGCGACGGCGGTGGCGGCGCCCGTAGGCGCGGGGCTCCAGGCCGTCGGTCCGCGCTGGCCGCTCTACGGCGCCTTCGTGATCTTCGTATCGGGGATGTTCCTGTCGTTCTCACTGCCCCGCAAGGTCGACTCGGCGAAGGGGGAGAGCAAGGCGCTGCTGGCCGCCGACGAGGAGCACCTGCATCTGCACGCGCGCGCCGAGGCCGCCGCGGACACCACCCGTAAGGGGCTCCTCGGGCTCCGTACGGTCGGCCCCGCCGTCACCCACGCCCTGGCCGCCAACGCCGCGCTGCGCTGTCTGTCCGGCTTCCTCATCTTCTTCCTGGCGTTCCTGCTGCGGGAGCATCCGCTCGGCGGGCAGAGCGCCGCCGTCTCGCTCGGGATAGTGGGCGTGTCGGCGGGCGCGGGCAACGCGCTCGGCACGGCTGTCGGGGCCTGGCTGAAGTCACGGGCGCCGGAGCTGATCATCGTGACCGTCGTCGCGGTGGTGCTGGGCGTGGCGATCACCTCGGCGGTGTTCTTCAGCCCGGTGGCCGTCGCCTGTCTCGGCGCGTGCGCGGGCTTCGCCCAGGCCCTGTCGAAGCTGTCCCTGGACGCGTTGATCCAGCGGGACGTCCCGGAGCAGGTCCGCACCTCCGCCTTCGCCCGCTCCGAGACGCTGCTCCAGGTCGCCTGGGTGGTCGGCGGCGCCGTCGGCATCGCCCTGCCGCTGAACGGGTCGCTCGGTCTGTCGGTGGCCGCGGGCATCCTCGCGGTCGGCTGGCTCTCGACCGTCCGGGGCCTCCTCGCGACGGCCCGGCGGGGCGGCCCCCGCGCCCGGGTGGTGTGACCCACCGGCAGCGGCACGGCACGCCCGCGACCCCCGCGTAGCAGGACCCCCGGACGCGCCCGATAGCCTTCGCCCATGACCTCCCTGCTCCGCGGCGGAGCCGCGAATGTGAACAGCGCGGCGCGCCGCCGCCGCACCGTGGCCGCGCTTGGCGCCGTCTCCGCCGGACTCCTCGTCCTCTCGGCCTGCGACAAGCCGACGCCGCTGGCCACCGTGACGGTCGGCAGCGACTCGGTGAACACCGAAGCCTCCTGCTACAACGACGGCAAGGAGCTGAAGGAGTCCCAGCTGAAGTCCTGCCTCCAGGACAAGGACGTGAAGACCGTCAAGGTCGATCCCGACGAGAAGGTCCGCTTCGGCGTCGACCCGGAGATCGCCGAGAAGGGCTGGACGCTGCTGATGAACGGCCAGCCGCTGACCGAGGCCAGCAAGAAGACGTACGTCGTCATCCCCGGCAGCGTCTTCTTCAACCAGCAGTACGGCGGTGGCGGCGACAAGTCGACCGTCAGCCTCCTCGAAGGCGGCAAGGGCGGTACGCAGAAGGCCACCGGCCTGTGGTCGTTCAAGTTCAAGAAGGACTCCTGACCGCCGGTCCGGCGCTCCTCACGCGCGTCCTCGTCGCCACCGCGGTCCCGGCCGAACGGGACGCGGTGGCCCGTGCGCTGCCCTCGGCCGCGCACGTGGACGCGCTGGCCGTCGGCGTGGGCCCCGCCGCCGCCGCTGCGGGCACGGCGACCGCGCTCGCCCGCGCCGCCGCCACCGGCCGGCCCTACGGCCTGGTCGTCTCGGCGGGCATCGGCGGCGGCTTCCAGCCGGACGCCCCGGTGGGCTCCCTCGTCGTCGCCGACGAGATCACGGTGGCCGATCTGGGCGCCGAGACCCCGGACGGCTTCGCGCCCGTCACCGCACTGGGCTTCGGCGCCGTCACCCACCGTCCGCCGCGTTCCCTCGTACGAGAGGTCGCCGACGCCTGTGGCGCCGCGACCGGCACCGTCCTCACCGTCTCCACCGTCACCGGCACCGCCGAGCGCGCCGCCGAGCTGCGGCTGCGCCATCCGCGCGCCCTGGCCGAGGCGATGGAGGGTTTCGGTGTCGCCGAGGCGGCCGCCCTGCACGGTCTGCCCGTTCTGGAGATCCGCGCGGTCTCCAACCCCGTCGGCCCGCGTGACCGCGCCGCCTGGCGGATCGGCGACGCGCTGGCCGCGCTGAGCGACGCGTTCGGGAAGCTGGCGCCGACCTGGGAGAGTTGGAACACGCATGACAGACACCACGGACATGACGCACGTGACTGAGTCGCCGCTGCGCATCGCGTACTCGCCGTGCCCCAACGACACGTTCGTCTTCGACGCGTGGGCGCACGGCCGGGTGCCCGGCGCCCCCGAACTGGACGTGACGTTCGCGGACATCGACATCACGAACGGCATCGCGGAGCGTGCCGCGTCCTTCGCCCCGGCCGCCTCCGATCTCGACCTCGACGTGCTGAAGGTCTCGTACGCCGTCCTGCCCTACGTCCTCGACGAGTACGCCCTGCTGCCCTGCGGCGGCGCGCTCGGCCGTGGCTGCGGGCCCCTCGTGCTGACCCGTGAGCCCGGTGTGGACCTCGTCGGCAAGAAGGTCGCCGTGCCGAGCGAGAAGTCGACGGCGTATCTGCTCTTCCGTCTCTGGGCGGCGGACACGCTCGCCGACGGGGGTGTCGGCGAGATCGTCGTGCTGCCCTTCGACCAGATCATGCCCGCGGTGCGCGACGGCAAGGTCGACGCGGGCCTGGTCATCCACGAGGCGCGCTTCACGTACCAGAACTACGGCCTGCACTGCCTCGCCGACATGGGCGAGCACTGGGAGGCCACGACGGGCCTGCCGATCCCGCTGGGCGCGATCATCGCCAGGCGGTCGCTGGGCGCCGAGACGCTGCGCGCCCTGGCCGCGGCGGCGCGCACCTCGGTCCGTATGGCCTGGGACGACCCCGAGGCGTCCCGGCCCTATGTCCTCGAACACGCCCAGGAGATGGACCCGGCCGTCGCGGACCAGCACATCGGGCTGTACGTCAATGAGTTCACCGCCGATCTCGGCGAGAACGGCCACGCGGCCGTGCGGGGCCTCCTGACGCGGGCCGCGGCCGAGGGCCTCGTACCCGCCCTGCGGCCGGGCGCGCTCGCGTTCCCCTAGGCACAGCGGCTAGGCACAGCGGGCCGGGCATAGCGGTCGGCGAGCGCGGCGGCACGGTCGCGCAGGGAGGTCCGCAGCGCCTCCGGGGCCAGGGCTTCCGCGTCCGTGCCGAGCTGCCACAGCGCCCACTCGGCATGTCGTAGATCCTGGAACGTCGCCTCCAGCCGCAGCCACCCGTCCGCGTCGGTCTCCGCCGCGCGGACGGCCACCGCGGCGCTCAGCAGGTCCTCCCGCCGCTCCGGGGCCACGCGTATCAGCACGGCGATATGGTCGCTGGACAGGAACCGCGCGCAGCGTTCCCGCCAGGCCCGGTCCAGGTCGACCCGGTCCGGCCGCTGTGCCGGTTCGGGGAGTTCCTCGGCGGCCAGCATCCGCGACAGCCGGTAGGTGCGGTCCGTGCCGGCTCTCGTGGCCAGCAAGTAGCCCCGGTCCCGGACGGTGACCAGGCCGATCGGGTCCACCGTGCGCCACTGTGGTGGCTGGTCCGTGGCCGCGTAGTGGATGCGCAGTCTGTGTCCGGCGAGCACCGCGCGCCGGATCTCGACCATGGTCGTGCCGGGCAGCGCCTCGGTGACCGGCCGTCGTGAGAGCAGATCGGTCTCCGGCTCGACGAGGAATCGCCGGGCCGCGTCGCTCGCGAGGGCCCGATGGCTCTCGGGCAGCGCGTCGACCACCTTGCGCATCCCCGAGGCGAGCGCCGGGCCGAGGCCGAACACCCGCTCGCCGCGCCCCGATCCGGCGGTCAGCAAGGCGAGGGTCTCGTCGTGGTTGAGTCCGGTCAGCTCGGTCCGGAAACCGGGCAGCAACGCGAACCCGCCGTGCCGCCCGCGCTCGGCGTAGACCGGGACGCCGGCCGCGGACAGCGCCTCGATGTCGCGCAGCACGGTACGGGTGGACACCTCCAGCTCACGGGCGAGCGTGTCCGCGGTGAGCCGACCGCGCTGCCGCAGCAGCAGCACCAGCGAGACCAGCCGATCGGCGCGCATACGAGGACCTTAACGAATACATGACCAAGGGTGTCGTGATTTGTTGGAAGGCTCGTGAGCACCGAAACGAATGGAGCTGATATGGCAGTGGAACGAACGGCGGTCAACCCGGTGACGTGGTCGGTGGAGATGGGATTCAACCAAGGAGAGGTCGTCTCCGGGCACACCCGGACCCTGTACTGCTCCGGACAGACCGCGATGAGCGACGACGGCAGACCTCAGCACGACGGCGACATGGCCGCACAGTTGGCGTTGAGCGTCGACAACCTGGAGGCCGTGCTCGGCCGGGCCGACATGTCCCTCGCGAACCTCGTCCGGCTCAACGTCTACACCACCGATGTCGATCTGCTGTTCCCGCACTACGGCGTGCTGGCGTCGCGGTTGGGCGCCGCCGGGGTGGCACCGGCCACCACGATGCTCGGGGTGACACGGCTGGCGGTCCCGGGCCAGCTGGTCGAGCTGGAGGGGACCGCCGTCGCGTGACGCGGGTGGGGCCCCTCACACGTCCAGTTGGTCCGCGACCGCCCGCAGCAGGCCCGCGATCTTCGCGCCCGACGCCTTGTCGGGGTAGCGGCCCTTCTCCAGCATCGGGGTGATGTTCTCCAGCAGCGTCGTCAAGTCCTGGACGATCGACGCCAGTTCGTCCGGCTTGCGGCGCTGCGCGGCCGCCACCGACGGGGTCGGGTCGAGAATCGAGACGGAAAGGGCCTGATCGCCGCGCTGCCCCGCGACCACACCGAATTCCACGCGCTGGCCGGGCTTGAGTGTGTCGACGCCGGCGGGCAGTACGGAGGAGTGCACGAAGACGTCGCCGCCGTCGTCGCGGGAGAGAAAGCCGAAGCCCTTCTCGCTGTTGAACCACTTGACCTTGCCGGTAGGCACGTGAAGTCCTCGTCCTCGTACTCGTCGCTCGTCTATGCCGGTCCGCCCCACCGGAAATGACAGGGCGAAAACGGCTCTGGATAGCACTACAGCGGGTCGCCCGACCCGCCGGAACCAAGACTATTGGTCCGGGGCCCGGTGACAAGACGTCCCCGATCTCTTCCTGCGGGTTCCTCCTTCGCGCTGGGAACTACCCTGGTGGGGTGCGTGACAAAACCCAAGCGAATTCGGCCGGGCCCGGCGACGGGATGGTCCGGATCGGAGCAATCGTCTTCTTCGTCGGCGCCGTGGCCACATTGGTCACGGTGGCCCCTCTCTTCCTCGGCACCGACCCCTTCCCGCCCCTCGCGTACGCGGTGTGCATGCTGATGGGCGTCGGCTTCGTCGTCGCGGCCGTCGGAGTGCTGCGCGGGATCGCCGTACAGCGGCGACAGGCGAAGTCCGCGGCCGGCTAGCGGCGCTCCGCGGCGGCGTACGCGTCGAGCCAGTCCGCGAACTCCGTCAGCTCGCCGAGGACCACGTCCGCGCCCGCCGCGCGCAGTTCCGCTGCGTCACACGGCCCGGTCGCCACCGCGACGGAGAGCGCGCCCGCCGTACGCGCGCCGCGTACGTCGCCGGTGTGGTCACCGACGTACACGGACGCCTCGTGCTCGCGCAGCGCCACGGCCTTCGCCTCCGCCCACAGCCAGCCGATGACCGCGTCGGCCTCGATGCCGAGGTGCGACAGGTGCAGCTTCGCGTTGGGCTCGTGCTTGGCGGTCACCACGATCGCGCGGCCGCCGTGCGCGCGGACCGCGGCCACCGCCTCCCGGGCGCCGGGCATCGCGAGCGTCGGCGCGATGGCGTATGTGGGATAGATCTCACGGTAGCGGTCGCCCATCTCCTGGATCTTCTCCTCGGGGAACCAGTTCCGCAGCTCCTGCTCCAGGGGCGGTCCGAGGCGCGTGATGGCGAGGTCCGCGTCGATGTACGTCCCTGTCTCCGCGGAAAGCGCCTGGTAGGCGGCCTTGATGCCGGGGCGGGAGTCGATCAGGGTCATGTCGAGGTCAAAGCCGACGGTCAGCGCGCGTGAGGTCATGGGCCCATTCTGCCGAGGCGGCCCCACGGGCCACCCTTAGACTTAGCCAAGCCTTACCAACATTGGCCGCCGACTTGGTATGCCAACCTTCCGGTTTCCCGCACTCCGAAACGAGCTCAGCCGATGCGTGTGCCCGTCCGACGCGCTGTCGTGATGACGGCGGCCGTCGTGGCCCTGCTGCTCGCGGTCCTGCTCAGCCTCGCCGTCGGCGCCCGCGCGATCGCCCCCTCCGCAGTCCTCGACGCGCTGCTGCACGGCGGCCACAGCGACTCCGCCGAGGTCGTCCGCGAGATGCGGGTGCCACGCACCCTCATCGGCCTGATGGTCGGCGCGGCGCTCGCGCTGGCCGGAACGGTGCTGCAGGGCATCACCCGCAACCCCATCGCCGACCCCGGCATCCTCGGCATCAGCCAGGGCGCCTCGGTGGGCGTGGTCCTCGCGATCGCCTTCTTCGGCGTCCACACGCTGACCGGCTACGTCTGGTACGCCTTCGTGGGCGCCGGACTGGCGTCGGTCGCCGTGTACGCGATCGCGTCCAGCGGGCGGGGCGGAGCGACCCCCGTGAAACTCGCGCTGGGCGGCGCCGCCATCAACGCGCTGCTCGTCTCGCTGACCACGGCGGTCCTCACCACCCAGGCCTCCGCGCTGGACGAGTTCCGGTTCTGGCAGGTCGGGTCGCTCTCCGGGCGCGACTCCGAAATCGTCGGCCGGATCTGGCCGTTCCTCGTCGTGGGCCTCGTGCTCGTCCTCGCGGTCGCCCGTGGCCTGGACGCGTTGGCGCTCGGCGAGGACGTGGCGAAGGGGCTCGGACAGAACGTGGCGACGGTCCGCATCGTGGGCGGGCTCGGGGCGACGGTCCTCACGGGGGCGGGCGTCGCCGCGGCGGGGCCCATCGCCTTCATCGGCCTTGCCGTTCCTCATATCGCCCGGGCGATCGTGGGCAGTGACCACCGGTGGGTGCTTCCTGTGGCCGCCGTCCTCGGGCCCGTGATGCTGCTCGTCTCCGACGTGGTGGGGCGGGTCGTCTTTCCGCCCAGTGAGGTGCCCGCCGGAGTGATGACCTCGCTCATCGGGGTGCCGTTCCTTGTCGCCCTGGTGCGCCGGAAGGCGGTCGCGGCGTGAGCTCCGTGTCATGTGCCCCGTACCGCATCCGCCCCGCCGGATACTCCGTCGTACGCGTCGGCCGTGCCGCCTTTCTGCTGCACCGGCGGGCCGCCCTCGTCGCCCTCGGGCTAGCGGTGCTGCTGGCCGCCAGCTGTCTCGCGTACCTCTGTGTCGGTGAGTCCGACGTCCACCCCGTCGAGGCCTTGAAGGTCGTCTTCGGGCAGCCCTCCGCCGATGAGCTGGTCGTCGGCACGCTGCGCGAACCCCGCATGGTGGTGGGGCTGCTCGTCGGTGCCGCGTTCGGGGTCGCCGGGGGGCTCATCCAGACCGTGGCCCGCAATCCGCTCGCCAGCCCCGACATCATCGGCATCAGCCAGGGCGCGAGCGCCCTCACCGTCGGCGCGATGACCTTTGGGGTCACCTCGTACACCGTGCTGCCCTACCTGTCGGTGATCGGCGGTATCGCGGCGGCCGCCCTCGTGTACGTCTTCGCGTGGCGCGGCGGCCTGCACGCCACCCGGTTCGTGCTCATCGGCATCGGCTTCGCGATCGCCCTGCGCTCGGTGACGACGCTCTTCATGACCAAGGGCGACTATCTCGTCGCCCAGCAGGCGCAGATCTGGATGACGGGCTCCCTCAACGGGCGCGGCTGGGCGGAGGCGGACCCGCTCGCCCTGACGCTGCTCGTACTCCTCCCCTTCATGCTCTGGGCGGCCCGCGCGCAGCGCTCGGTCACCCTGGACGACGACACGGCGACCGCACTCGGGGTGCGCCTGGGACACGTACGCCTCGGGCTCGTCCTGCTCGGTGTCGTCCTCGCGTCCGTGGCGACCAGCGCGGCGGGGCCCGTCGACTTCGTGGCGCTGCTCGCCCCGCAGATCGCGCGCCGGCTGACCCGCACCGCGCAGATCCCGCTGCTGTGCTCGGCGTTGACGGGGGCGCTGATCGTGGTCCTCGCCGACCTTCTCGCGCGCCGCCTGTTCTCGCCCACGGAGCTGCCGGTGGGCGTGCTGACGGCGGCCGTCGGCGCCCCGTACCTGATCTGGCTGATCGTCCGCAGCCGTTCCGTCCGCAATGGAGGCACGTCGTGACCGCCCACCCGTCACCCGGCCACCGCCCCTCAACGAGCGCTGACGCGCGCCCAGCTCGTCTCACGGCCCGCGAGCTGACCCTCGCCTACGAGGACCGCACGGTCGTCGACAGCCTCGACCTGGCGATCCCCGACGGCAAGGTCACGGTGATCGTCGGCCCCAACGCGTGCGGCAAGTCCACGACGCTGCGGGCGCTCGGCCGCCTCCTCAAGCCGAGGAGCGGCGCGGTGCTCCTGGACGGCGAGGCGCTGGCCAAGCTGCCGACGAAGAAGATCGCCCAGCGGATCGGGCTGCTCCCGCAGACGCCCGTCGCCCCCGAGGCGATCACCGTCGCCGACCTCGTCGCGCGCGGCCGCCAGCCGCACCAGCACTGGTGGCAGCAGTGGTCCGACGAGGACGAGACGGCGGTGACGGAGGCGATGGACCGCACCGACGTGTCCGCGCTCGCCGAACGCTCCGTCGACGAGCTGTCCGGCGGCCAGCGTCAGCGCGTATGGATCGCGATGGCCCTGGCCCAGGACACCGACCTCCTGCTCCTGGACGAGCCGACGACGTACCTGGACATCTCCCACCAGGTGGAGGTCCTCGACCTCGTACGCCAGCTCAACCACGACAGGGGCCGCACGGTCGTCGTCGTCCTGCACGACCTCAACCAGGCCGCGCGGTACGCCGATCACCTCGTCGCCATGAAGGCGGGCGAGGTCGTCGCCGAGGGAACCCCCACGAAGATCGTCACCGAGGAGCTCGTACGCGAGGTCTTCGGCCTGCAGTGTGTGGTGGTGCCGGACCCCGTGACCGGCTCCCCACTGGTCGTCCCCGGGGCGCCGTGGTCACCGACCGCGCCCGCCCGCACCAGCAGCCACACCCGCACCGGCACCCGCACCCGCACCCGCACCGGTGTCGGCGCCGACACCCCCGCATAACGCTTGAAAGGCGTCCCCATGAACCGCTTCCGCTCCCCGCTGCGCCGT
This sequence comes from Streptomyces sp. NPDC003379, assembly GCF_053589195.1. Classification (NCBI taxonomy): domain Bacteria; kingdom Bacillati; phylum Actinomycetota; class Actinomycetes; order Kitasatosporales; family Streptomycetaceae; genus Streptomyces; species Streptomyces sp. NPDC003379. The sequence goes on from NZ_JBSFRK010000026.1 coordinate 106,884, forward strand.
CGCGCGCTCCTCACCGGCTCACTGGCCCTGACCGGCGCGCTCGCGCTGACCGCCTGCGGCTCCTCGGACTCCGACAAGGACTCCGGCTCGGCCAGGACCCACACCGTGAAGACGGCCATGGGTGACGTGAAGGTCCCCGTCAGCCCCGAGCGGGTCGTCGTCCTCGACACCGCCGAGCTGGACTCCGCGATCTCCCTGGGCGTCAAGCCCGTCGGCTCCACCCACGTCGAGGCGGAGTCGGGCTTCCTGAACTACCTGCCGAAGGACAAGGTCAGCGGCATCAAGGACGTCGGCGAGATGCTGAACCCCAACATGGAGGCCATCGCCGAGCTCAAGCCGGACCTGATCCTCACCTCGAAGATCCGGCACGCCGCCAAGTACGACCAGCTCAAGAAGATCGCGCCGACCGTCATGACGGAGACGACCGGCTACCCCTGGAAGGAGAACTTCCAGGTGCACGCCGACGCGATGGGCAAGCAGGCCGAGGCCAAGAAGGTCGTCTCCGACTACGAGGCCCACGCCAAGAAGGTCACCACCGCCATCGGCGGCCCCGCGAAGGCCAAGTCGACGAAGGTCAACGTCATCCGCTTCATGGAGGGCGCCGACATCCGCCTCTACGGCGAGCAGAGCTACATCGCCACCCTCCTCAAGGACGTCGGTCTCGGCCGCGCGCCGATCTCCGCGAAGGCGAAGGACGGCTTCTCCTACGACCTCTCCCCCGAGAAGATCGACCTCGCCGACACGGATGTCATCTTCCGGTCCACGTACGGTGATCCGAAGAAGGCCAAGCAGACGCAGACCACGGGCAGCGGCCTGTGGAAGAACATGAAGGCGGTGAAGTCGGGCAACGTCCACACCGTCGACGACGAGCTGTGGATCCAGGGCATCGGCTACACCGCGGCGAACAAGATCCTCGACGAGCTGCAGACGGACTTGACGAAGAAGTAGGGCTTTTGGAGGAGAAGACCCAGGGCGGGGCCCTTGAGCTGTCCCTGTCCCTCACGGCCGTCGTCGCTGCGATCTCCACACCAGGAAGAGCGCGGAGGCGACGGCCGCGCCGCGTACCACCCACGGCCACGTCTCGGCCATGGCGTCGCTCATGTGCCCTTCCGTGATCCGCTCGCCCCAGTGCCTCTCCGTACGCCCCCACAGCCAGGTGAACCCGGCGGCCACCGCGAGCCCCGGCATGCCCATCGCGGCCCACTTCGCCTCGGCGCGGGAGAGTCTGCGGGAGGCGTAGGCGATGAGCCAGCCGCCGCCGAGGGCCAGCCAGTTGCCGAGGACGGCGCCGATGGTGAGGAGGGCGGCGGCGAGGAGAAGGAGAGGGTTTCTGAGGCCGGCGCCGTCGCTGCCCCGGAGGCGGGGCCGCCACCGTCGGCGCCCTTCGGCCGGCGCCGCCGCGTCCTCGACGACGTCCTCGACGGCTTCATCGGCCGCGTCGACCTCGTCGGCCGCGGCGGTCTTTGCGGTCTTTGCGGTCTTTACGCCCTCTTCGGTCCCTTCTGGTCCCCTGCTGGGGCGCGGAAGGGTGCGAGAGGGGTCGTCCGGGGACGGCGGGGGCTTGAGGATCTCGGGGATCTCCACGCCGCCGACGAACCCGGGCACGCTGTCGGCGACGCCGAACGGACTGCTGTCCACCCGCCACCAGTCCGGCTCGGATCCGCTGGGACCCAGCTCGTCCGACCCCGCGAGGTGCGGCGGGGACGGGCGCGGGCCGTCCATGCCCATGTCCATCGGGTCTTGCCGCGGCGGGGGCTTGGGAGTGCGGCGGGGCCGGGGCACGATGCGGCGGGGACGGCTGCCTCGCTGCGTGGGGACGGGCGTGCGGGGTGCGGGGGGTGCGCTCGGCTGCGCCGCCGATACGTCGCCGGGGGCGTCGCCCGCCGCGTCGACGACGTCTTCCGGGGTGCCGAGCCCTGCCAGGATGCGGCGGATGGCGACGGGACTGTCGACGACCGTCTTGGCGCGGCTGCGGTCGATCTGATCCCGCAGACCGGCGACCAGACGCATACGGGTGCCGGACGGCAACTGCCGCTGCTGGGCCAGGTCTCCGACCCTGCTCAAATAGTCGTAGACCAGCTGATCACTCTCGATCCCCACGAAGTCCCCTCCGGGGCGGCTGGGTTGGTTTCCCCGGCCCCCGACGGTACCGCGTCCGGCGGGGGCGCCTACAACCCCGGGCCTGGCCCGGCGCCACCCCCTACCCCGCCGCTGCGCAGCATCCGTCTCCCATGCCCGCGGCTGGCCCCGGGGGTCCCCTACCCCGCGGCTTCACGGCGGCCGTCTCCCTTGACACCGGCCTGACCCGGAGGCATCCCCTACCCCGCCGCTGCGCAGCACCCATCTCCCATGCCCCCGGCCTGGCCCCGGGGGTCCCCTACCCCGCTGCTTCACGGCGGCCGTCTCCCTTGACACCGGCCTGACCCGGAGGCATGCCCTACTCCGCCGCTGCGCGGCGGCCGTCTGCCCCCCCCCCCCCCCCTTTACCCCCCCCCCCGCCCCCCCCGAAAGGCCGGGGGGGGGGGGTTGGGGTATGCACACGGATGAAAACA
>NZ_JBSFRK010000027.1:0-106510 GCF_053589195.1 Streptomyces sp. NPDC003379
GGCGCCCCCGCGGGCGGGGGTCCTTTCGGGGCGGGGGGGGGGGGGGGGGGCGCCCCCCCCCCCCCCCCGCCGCGCTGTGTGCGGCCCTCGGTCCTTGGGTTGATCCCCTTCGGGGGCGGCTCGGGTCTGGTGGCCTTGATGGGGTGTGTGTGCCGTGCGTGCGCTTGTGGTCCTACGGCTTTTGAGGTCTTCCCCCTCCAAGGCCGGATCGCGGCGGCGGTACGCGGCGGGCTCACCCGCGTCACCAAAGGCCGAAGCCCCGGGCAGGGGATGGGTGGCGCTCGCGGCTGACACGAGCGGCCGCGAGCGCAGCGAGCCTTGATGAAGTAGGGAAAGTTCTACCGCGCGGCGTCTCAGGGCTATGGCTCTCGGGTAGGACTACGCGCTCACGCCCTTGGGCTGCTGTCCATGTTCGAGGTAGATCGGTGCGGCCCCTGATCGGGCTTCAATGGCTGCCAAGATCCGTCGGCCTAGCCTCGGGATCGTCCGTTCCTTGATCTCTCGGGGCGATAGGAACTCAAGCCCTTTGATCTCCTCCACCTGCAAGGCCACTCCTGCAAGACTCTCCGGCGGTAGCTGACCGCCATCGAAGAGGTACAGGACCTTGTCCCCCTCGGTTTCGCTGGGCGCCCAATCGACGGCTAGCAAACGCCCCAGAGAAGTAGTGATCCCTAGCTCTTCTCGCACCTCTCGGACGGCTGCTTGAAGGGGTGACTCACCCGTCTCGACGTACCCGCCGGGGATGTCCCAGTAGTCCTTGTACGTGGGCTCAACCATGAGGACTCGCCCCGCGGCATCAAAGAAGAGCGCACCCGCGGCCATTCGCGGATGCGCCATCTTCGCTTCGTGTTCGTTCAAGGCCATGTAGCCGAGCGTACCTATGTCAGACGACATGGAGCCGGTTGGCCAGCTCTGCCATGGGGCGGCTCGGTCGACCGCGCTGGTTCCGCACCCAGGTGAGCACAAGCTCTCGCGCAAGGTAGTGGTTCCGCACCTGCTCCGGCGCCCACCCCTCCGCTTCGAGAATCTTTGACAGGGCGTCGTCGACCCGGTTGTGTGCGCTGAGGGCGCGGGCTACTTCGAGGTTGTGCCGCGTTCGTCGCTCGGTCGGCAAAGCACTCGTATCGATCTGCGGCCCAAGGTCGACGGCGACTTGCATGTCTCCGAGTTCCGCCGACGTAGCCACACGGTGAATCGCGACGTTGGTCGGCCCGAATGCCGTCCATACGTGGTTGGCGTCGCGTCCGAGTTGCTGCGCCGCTCGGTCGGCCTCGGCAAGAAACTCACGGGTCTTGGCCCGATCTTCCGCGCGGGCTGCTGCCATCGATCCGGCAAGAAAAAGTGTTCCGTAGATCGACAGGAACTCGGGGCCAGCATCGTTGAGCCCCGGCCGGAGGTAGTCGGATGCATCGCCGACAAGCTGCACTGCGGCGTCGAACCGACCGTTGGACAGTAGGCAGTGCGCCACTGATCGGAAGAGCGATCCCGTTACGACCCCGTTGCCTGACTGCTGCGCCGCAGCCAGGCCCCTATCCGCCGCGATCCATGCAAGGTCCGTTTCGCCAACCTTGGTCAGCACCATTGCAGCGCCCTGGTAGGTCATTGCCATCAACTCGTGTGCCCGCTCACGGTCTTGGCCCTCGTACGCCTGGGCAGCAATCAGCACATCGGCAAGCAGGAGTGGCAGACGGCGAGTCGCGAATCCGTACCGCGAATCCTGGTAGGCGTCCCACACTTCTGCCACGTTGGCCCGTAGCTCGTCGAGCGGAGTCGGTTCTCCTTCTGTCACCACTCCCAAGAGCGGCGTGAGCTGCCGATAGTTCATTAGCGCGGATCGCAGCGCGGGGACGGTTCGAGTTCCGCTGTCCGTCGTCCAGTCCATGAGAGTGGGTTCGGCGAGCAAGTCACCAAGGGTCACGTCTAGCGCGTCGGCTAGTGACTTGATGACCGACAGCCGGTCCAACTCCAGCCGGTTGTTCTCGGCCTTGCTCAGCCAGTCGACCGTACGGCCGACGAGTCCGGCCAGAACTTCTTGGGAGATGCCACGGCGGCGGCGGTACCAAGCGACTCGTTCGCCGATCGTCAGGTTCGTCGTCATTCCTCGCATGGCAAGAGCGTCTCCCCATCTCCTCACGGGACCCCGGAGAGTTTTTCCGGGGTGGTGTTTCGCTCCGGTCCTAGCGTTGCTGACTACCCGAGGGGCTGTCAGCTCGAACGTGCGACGAGGGGGACACGATGGCACTGACCCCGCAGGAACAGATGGAACTGATCAAGCAGATTAAGGGCCTTGGCGACGAGGTGGCCGCGCTGACGTGCCGCGCTGACGCGGTAATCACTTCGCTTGCGTCTGCTGCTTCACGAGATCTTCGAGCTGCTCCATCCGCTCGGCGAGACGGCGCACATCCCGGCGAACCTCCGACAGGTACTCGGTGATCTGCTCGAACTCCGGGCTTCGCTTTGTCTCGCCACCCTCACCGGGCATCGCGGCAAAACTGCCTTTGCCCTGATGAGAGATCGCGTATCCGTCCTCACGCAGACGAGAGATCGCCTGCCGGGCAACGGTGCGCGAGACGCTGTGACGAGTCATCAGCTCGGACTCTGAGGGCAGCTTGTCCCCCGGGGTCAGTTCCCCGTCTCGAATTTTGCCCTTGAACTCGTCGGCGATCTGCAAGTACGCCGCACGTCCGGTGAACTCGGTCATAGCCCCTCTCCACGGTTGTTGTACCAAGTGCAGCACATCGCACCGACACGAGTCGAGACCAACCACTTGACACACCAAGTAGGACAGGTGCATCCTCGATACAGGTTGACGTACCAAGTACGTCAAGTAGCTCAAATCTAGGAGGACTCATGCGTCAGATTCCCGTCGACACGTCCGCCGCCACTGTGATGGTGGCCAAGCCTCCGCAGCCCAAAGTCAAAGACCGCCGTACCGGTGAGGTCGCCACCGACGCCGACACGGGCGCGACACTGATGACCGTTGAGGTCATGTTCTCCGTCAACGACGACGTCGAGCTTCTGTCCGTCACCGTTCCCGAGCCGGGCGTCACTGGTGAGCTGGTGATGGGCACGCTCGTCGCGCTGACCGGGCTGACTGCCCGCCCGTGGGAAAACGACTTCGGCAACGGCAAGCGGCACGGCATCTCCTTCCGCGCGGTCGCGGTTACCTCGCTGGCCGCGGGTGTCTCGAAGCCGAAGGCTGCCTGATCATGTGGTGGCTGTTCGCTTCCGTGCTGCTGGTCGTCGCTGCCGCGGGTCTTCTGCGGTGGCGGCGCCCCGCCTGGTACTGGATGAGCTTCGGGATCGTCTTCACGGTGGTGCGTATCCGGCTGCGATACGCGGATGTGATGGAGGCCTGTCACCTGACGATGCCTGCGTCCCGGTTCCGGCTGGCCATGGCGCGGATGTTCAAGCGGGAGGTTCCCCGTCAGAGGGTGCCGCGGCTGCTGTGGCTGCGTCCGACCCGTACAGGGGTGAAACTGCGGATCGGGATGTGGCCGGGGCAGGATGCGTTCGAGTTCTCGGCCGCTGCCGACCGGTTACGGCACTCCTTCGCGGTCCATCAGGTCATCTCGCGGGAGATCAAGCCGGGCGTCATCGAACTCACACTGACCGGCTTCGATGTCCTCAAGCACGTGCACATGCCGATCAAGACGGACCGCGCCCTGTTGAAGATCCCGGTGGCGCTGGTCGAGGACGGCTCGGTGCACTACCGCGACTACCGCGAGACGCCGCACTCGGTGACCGCTGGCGCTACGCAGTCGGGCAAGTCTGTCTTCCAGCGCACCGTGATCAAAGAACTCGCCTCGCAGCCGGTGGCCCTGGTCGGTATCGACTGCAAGAAGATCGAGCTGGGCCCGTTCGCGCGCCGCTTCTCCGCGCTGGCCGACAACCGCGACGACGCCGCCGATCTCCTTCAAGCGCTCGTGGGGCGGATGGAGAACATCTACGAACTCATCCGCTGTGAGCAGCGGATCAGCGCCGATACTCCGGATGCGGAGATCGCCGCGAACATCTGGGACCTCCCCGAAACCCTGCGCCCGGTCCCCGTCGTGATCACTATCGACGAGATCGCCGAACTCGCCATGAGTACCAAGCGCAATGATCCGCGACGGGACCGGATCATCACTGCTCTGGTCCGCCTGGCACAGCTCGGCCGCGCGGCGGGCATGTTCCTCGACATCTACGGGCAGCGCTTCGGTTCCGAACTCGGTGACGGCATCACCATGCTCCGCGCTCAGCTCACGGGCCGGATCGTGCACCGGGTCAACGACGAGTCGACCGCCAAGATGACGTTCGGGGACATTTCCCCGCATGCGGTGTTCGCCGCCACGCAGATTCCCAACACGCGCCGTGGCATGGCCATCGTCGGCTACTCCACCGGTGAGTGGAACCGCATCCGCACCCCGCACACCTCGATGCGCGCGGCCGTGTCTGCATGCAACAAGTACGCGCATCTCACCCCGGATCTTCCGGAACTGGACCGCTTCCGGCCGCTCGTTGACGCCGATCTCAAGGTGCCCGCAGCCGTCGTAGAAGCTGCCTGATCTCTTCCCGCTCCACCGGTCGGCGTGACCGCCTCGCGCCATGTCCCTATCCCGCCCATGCCCAGAGCTGAAGGAGCGAGCCATGTGTGAGCACACGGAGGACCTCCGCCGCACGCTGGCGCTACTCACCGCCCTGATCCGCTACGTGCATCGTCCCGGCGCTGATGAGGAGTTCCGGGCGGTGGTCGGCCCCGCTTTGGCGGCTTCGCTGCCCCCCGGTCTCCTGCCGCCCGGCTATGACCCCACGGAGGGCCCCCACTACCCCGACCAGGAGTGGTGACCGTGGCTGCCAAGAGGACCACCGCCCGTAAGCCGATACCGCCCAAGTGCCCGGACTGCAAGGGCAAGGGCGAGATCACCGAAACCGTCCGCGTCGGCGCCCGCAAGGGACGCGCGACCGCCGATCAACAGGCCGCCCTGTGCCTCACGTGCTGGGGCAGCGGCGAAGCCCCCACCAACTGATCACCGCCGGGACGGGGCGGCCGGACACGCATCCCCGCCCCGTCCCGGCTCCAATCCCGCGAAGGAGGTGAAGACATGGCCCGCTCGATCCGCCCGGATGCCGTACTGATCCAAGCCGTGATTGCTGGTGCGCTGTCCTTCGCCCACCTGCACGACCTGGCAGCCGCGGCCGGACAGACCGGCTGGAAGGCATGGGCCTACCCCATCTCCGTGGATCTGCTCCTGGTGGCCGCGTGGCGACGTCTGCGCCATGACGGCTCATCCCGCCTCGCCTGGTGCTGGTTTTTGATCGCCCTGGTTGCCTCGCTGGGCGCCAACGTCGCCACCGCCGGATTCCTCGACCTGGGACACCCGCCCGCCTGGCTGCGCTTCACGGTCGCCGGATGGCCTGCGCTCGCATTCCTTGGCGGCACGTTCCTCGCGCACTCGCCGCCTGCTGCTGAGGACCGGGTGCCGGTTCCGCCTGTACCCCAACCCGACCCCGCCCCGGAGCCGGAACCTGTCCCGGCCCCCGCTGCCGAGAAGGCCCCGATCCTGCCCGCCATCGCCCCTGCGCCGCCGGTCCCGGCCGCGCTGGTCGACCACGCCCGCAAGGTCGCCGACGACCACCAGATCCGTACCGGCACCCGGATCGACACCGACACCCTGCGTGCCCGCCTCGGCGTCCCGGCTCCCATGGCCGACGCCATCGCCGCCCAACTCACCTGACCTGAAAGGAGCACCACTCATGGGCCTCTACCGGATCTTCCGCGAACTGCGCCGCGTCGGCAACGTCACCGTCGGCACCGCGCACGGCAAGCGCGGCCACATCGCCTACGTCGCCGCCTGCGCCACCGAGGACTGCGGCTGGTCGGCCGAATACGAGAACTCCGCCGCCGCCATGGTCGCTGCCCAGGGCCACCGCTGCCGCGTCCGCTGACCCCAAAGGAGACAGCCTCATGTCTGTTCCGCTGTGGTTCTTCATCGCCTGCCTGGGCCTGGTCGGCATCAAGCTCGTCCGCCCGCCCTGGTGGCTCGTGATCGTCCTGCTGCTGGGCGGCTACCTCCTGGCCGACAGCCTCCTTGCCCCCGCCATCGACACCGCCACCACCACCAAGTGAAAGGAGACCAGCCCATGTTCGAGCCCCGCATCCCGATCAACCCGACCCCGACCGGCGAGATCATCCCGGTCATCACCACCGCGGCACTGCCCGACCACCGACACGCCCCCACCGCGTGCTTCTGCCGCAACCAGACCCCCGCCCCGGACCCGGTCGCGGTGTCCTCCCGCCCGACCGTGCAGATCACCCCCGGCAGCGCCCTCGCCCTCGTCGGCGCCGGTACCGCGGTCGTCCTGGTCGTCGGCGCGGTGCTGGTCTCCCTGCTCCTGGCGGTCGCCATCACCGCCGCCTCGCTCGCCGTGTGCGCCCTGGTGATCCGCTCCCTGCTCACCCCCGACCGCAAGAGCCGCTGACACGGCCCCCGGGCGGCCTCGATACCGCCAAGCATCCGCCGCCCGGGAGCCGTGCCCCTACCCGATCTCGCAACCGGAAGGAACCTCCATCATGACCGACCGCACCCGCCCCGCGCCGCGGATCTGCCCGGCCTGCGACGGCTTCGCCACCGTCGCCATCACCTGTGGTGGACGTGACCGGCACGGCCACCTGCACACGGTCACCGCCCACTGCACGGCGTGCCGCGGCACCGGCACCGCTCGCATCCGCCCCGTCCGCGTCCTGGACCGGGAGGCCGCGGCATGACCGCCACCACCGCCCTGGAGAAACTAGACCCGATCACCCTTGGCGATCTGCTGAGGGTGGCTTCGGCCGAAGACTTCGACCGCTGGCAAGACCAGATCCGCCGCACCGGCGGCTGCTCCGACCCGATCCACCTCACCGGCTGGACGCTGGCCAAGGACAAGACGACCGGCGAAACCCTGCACCACTACTCCACCGACGCAGAGCCCGGCGGGCGGCTCCGTCTCGCCTGCGGCAACCGCCGTGCCTCCCGCTGTCCCTCCTGCGCCTTCACCTACGCCGGGGACACCTACCACCTCATCCGAGCCGGACTCGCCGGAGACGACCGCCGCGACATCCCCGCCACCGTCCGCGACCACCCCCGCGTCTTCGCCACCCTCACCGCCCCCTCCTTCGGCCCCGTCCACAACCGGCCCGACCGCGGCACCTGCCGCTGCGGCACCCGCCACCCCACCGACGACCCCGCCCTCGGCACTGCCCTGGACCCGGCCACCTACGACTACACGGGCGCGGTCCTCTTCAACAACCATGCGGGCAACCTGTGGATGCGCTTCACCACGCGCCTGCGCCGTGAGATCGCTGCCCGGGCCGGACTCACCCAACGCGACCTGAAGGAGTGCGCTCGCCTCTCCTACGGCAAGGTCGCAGAGTTCCAAAAACGCGGCGCTATCCACTTCCATGCCGTGATCCGCCTCGACGGACCCGACGGACCCGACACCCCACCCCCGTCATGGGCCAGCGTCGCCCTGCTCACCGACGCCATCCATGCCGCCGCCACACACCCGTACACCTCAATCTCCGTGCCCGCCGCCGACGACCAACCCGCGCGCACCTTCCGATGGGGCCGACAACTCGACGTACGCCCGGTCAAGGCCTTCGGGAACGGCTCCGACATCACGGAGCAGGCCGTGGCCTCCTACGTCGCCAAGTACGCCACCAAAGCCGCGGAGAACACCGGCACCCTGGACCGCCGCATCGGCGAACTCGCCGAACTCGACCACCACGGCGTCCCGGACCATGCCCGCCGCCTGATCGAAGCGTGCAGGCTGCTTGATCCCCTCTACCCGGACCGCCGCCTCTGGGCCTGGGCCCACATGCTCGGCTTCCGCGGCCACTTCTCCTCAAAGTCCCGCCGCTACTCCACCACCCTGGGCGAACTCCGACAGGCACGCGCCGACTACCGCGCCACCCAAGAACGCCAAGCCCTCGGCCTCGACGACCGCGAACCGGACACCGTCCTCGTCCTCGCCGACTGGCAGTACGCCGGACACGGCCACACCCCCGGCGAATCCGCCCTCGCCGCCACCATCGCCCGGGATCTCCAGCACAACCGCGACACCGCACGCGAAGCACTGCACGACCAACGCGCCTCGGAAGGAGCCGCAGCATGACCACGGCAGTAATACAGCGGAAGTGGCACACCACGGCAGAGGTCGCCAAGATGCTCGGCTACGGCCTCTCCAAGACGAAGATGCTTGTGTTGACCGGCGAGATCCGTTCCATCAAGGACGGCCGCAACCGCCGCATCCTCCCCCGCTACGTAGACGAATACGTCGAACGCCGTGCCCGCGAGGCCGAAGGAGTGATGGCATGAGCGGCAAGCGCGGCAACGGTGAGGGTTCGATCTATCCGTACAAGAACGGCTTCGCCGCCTACGTCTGGGTGACCAAGCCTGATGGCAAGCGGGCCCGGAAGTACGCATACGGCAAGACACGCGAAGAGGTTCATGAGAAGTGGTTGAACCTCCACGCGGAAGCCAAGAGGGGGCCTGTCTCCACTCGGCACCGCACCGTGTCCGCCTTCCTGACCTACTGGCTCGACTCGATCGTTAAGCCGAACCTCGCCCCGCTCTCCTACGTCTCGTACGAGGGCTGCGTACGCCTCTACATCGCTCCCTACCTTGGGGCGAAGCGACTGGACCGGTTGACCGTCCGGGACGTGCGGGAGTGGCTGACCAAGCTGGCCACCGTCTGTCAGTGCTGCGCTCAGGGCAAGGACGCTAAGCGGGCCCCGGCTCGCCGTAAGTGCTGCGCGGTCGGGGAGTGCTGCGAGGCCTACCCGTCCCGTCGGGTTATCCAGGCTTCCCGCGACGCCCTGAGGGCGGCCCTGACGCACGCGGTATCCGAGGAAGAGATCAGTAAGAACGTCGCCTCCCTGGTGAAGGTGCCCAAGCCGCGCCGCCGCCGCATCAAGCCGTGGTCCGTCGCGGAAGCCGGTCAGTTCCTCACCGACGCTGCGGCACGGGATGATCACTTGTTCGCCGCATGGATGCTGGTGCTCTGCCTCGGCCTGCGCCGCGGTGAGGTCTTGGGCCTGACATGGAAGTCCGTCGACTTCGAGAACGGTGAGCTGTACGTCGACCACCAAATCCAGCGCGCCGGGCGCCAGATCCTGCACCGTGAGACCAAGACGGAGGACTCGGACGACTTCCTGCCCCTGCCCGCGCTGTGCCTGAAGGCTCTCCGGATGCGCCGCGCCCAGCAGGAAGGGGACCGCCGCGCCGCTGGCGACGCTTGGCAGGACGGTCACGGCCTGATCTTCACGACGAAGTACGGCACCCCGATCGAACCGGGCAACATGACCCGGATGTTCGCGCTCCGGGCTCGCCGCGCCGGTCTGCGTGTGATCCCGCTGCGGAACACCCGGCACACATGCAGCTCGCTCCTGGTCGCCCTGAAGGTGCACCCGAAGGTGGCGCAACGCATCCTTCGGCACTCACAGATCGCTATGACGATGGAGGTCTACGCGGAGGCGAGCGAGGAAGAGGTGCGCTCGGCACTCGATCAACTGTCCGGCGCGATGGACGGCAGCGGTTAACGCGGTTGCGGTACTTCGCTGCTGTATGGGTAACGCAAGAGGCCCCCGGATGATCTCCGGGGGCCTCTTACCTGTGTGCACTCGGCAGGATTCGAACCTGCAACCTTCTGATCCGTAGTCAGATGCTCTATCCGTTAAGCTACGAGTGCTTGTGCCTTGCGCTTCTGGGGTTTTTTCTGCCCCGTCGGCGTTGCGAGAACAACATTACATGACCTGCGCCGTGAGGCGAAATCCGTTTCCCATACCTGCTCTGAGCTGGGCAAACGCGCTCCGGACCGCCGGTCGGCCGACCTCAACCCCGGGCCTGACCCAGGTCTGATCCAGACCTGACCCCGCCCCCTGGCCGCCCCCAGAACGACCGAAGCCCCGGTCGAGGACGACCAGGGCTTCGGGCTCACAGCGCGGAGGCGGAGGGATTTGAACCCTCGATGGGCTTGAAGGCCCAAACCGCATTAGCAGTGCGGCGCCATAGACCGGACTAGGCGACGCCTCCAGCTTTCACACCCTGCGCGAGCGCGGGGGTGCGTGCAGATGATGACACAGCCGGGCGGCGTGCCACCAATCGCGTCCTCCACGGTACTAGTCCCGCGGCCCCCAGAGCAAAGCGTTGCCCCGCCCCCGCAACGTCACGCCGCGGACAGCGTTAAAGGCTGTGGATCCACCCGTGGGTCCGCCCCGTATGGGTCCCCCCATACCGCCGCTATCGCCGCTACCGCCGATCCCGTGGAGCCCACATGCTGCGCCGCCTCATCCTCACCGCCGCCGCCTCCGCCGCCGCGCTCTCCGCCGCGCCCCTCACCGCGCACGCTGACACGCACACCGTCCCGCCAGCCGTCACGCCGGCCGTCACGCCCGCCGAAGCCCCGACCGACCGGCTCACGATCACCGTGACCGACTCGGGAGGCGACGGCGAGGGAACGTACGAACTGAGGTGCCACCCCACGGGCGGCACGCACCCGGCCGCGAAGGCCGCGTGCGCGCGCCTCGACGAGGTGACGGTCTACGGGACCGACCCCTTCGCTCCCGTGCCGGCCGGCGCGATGTGCACGCGGCAGTACGGCGGTCCCGCCACCGCGCACATCAAGGGGACCTGGCAGGGACGGCCCGTCGACGCGACGTACACCCGCGGCGACGGCTGCGAGATCTCGCGCTGGGACCGCCTCGCTCCGGTGCTTCCCCGCACCTCGTGATGACCGGTGGGGCCGCCGTCTCCTATGCGGTGGCCTCCACCCGCCCGTGACCAGGCGGTACTGAAAACTCACATCTTCTGCGTGCGACCTCCCTCTCATCCGGCGTCGCGCGGGTAACCACTCCCCGTAGACTCCCTCCCGTGACACGCCACGGGCCGAGGGGCAAGATGGTCTGAGCGAGTCGGCAAGCAGCGGTAACCAGGGAGGAAGCGTCGTCGTGAGCAGCAGGCCATCCCGAGGCGCTGCTCGCCTCGCAGCCATACTCGACGCGCTCCCGGACGCGCTGGTGCTGGTCAACGCCAACGGCACCGTCGTGAACGCCAACGCGATCGCGCTGGAGGCGTTCGAGACACCGGGCACCGCACTGGTCGGGCGTGGTCTGCTCGATCTCCTGCCGGAGTTCGACTCCCGGCTCATTCCCGGGTCCATGCGGCGCCCGGACACCATCGACGAGCGCGGGCGGACCAAACCCACGCGCATGACCGCGCGGCGCACGGACGGCACCGAGTTCCCCGTCGAGGTCACCAGCTCCCCGCTGGAGGACGGCAGGCACGCGTACGACAACCACGGCTACACCGGCGACGAACTGCTGATGCTCGTCGTACGGGACCTTTCGGGCACCGTGGACACCGAGGCCGAACTCGCGCGCTCCCAGCGGCAGACCGAGATGATCCTGCGGGCCGCGGCCGAGGGCGTCGTCGGTACGGACACCGACGGACGGGTCGTACTCGTCAACCCGGCCGCCGCGCAGATACTGGGCTTCCGGGCGAGCGACCTCGGCGGGCAGGAACTGCACCCGCTGGTCCTCCACTCGCGCGCCGACGGCGAACCCTTCCCCTACGAAGAGTCGCCGCTCGCCGACACACTCCGCTCCGGGCGCAAGCACCGGGTGCGCGGCCAGGTCCTGTGGTCCAAGAGTGGCGCCAAGGTGCCGGTCGACCTGACGACGTCACCGGTGCGTGACGGGGACCAATTGGTCGGCGCGGTGATGACGTTCACCGACCGCAGGCCCTACGACGAGCTGGCCGAGAAGCACGAGGCCGCCCTCGCGCGGCACGCGGAGGAGCTCCGCGCCGTCGCCGAGCAGCGCGCCGAGGAGATCAAGGCCGCCGAGGAGCAGCGCGCCGAGGAACTAGCCGCCGAACAGGAGCGGTACGCGGCACTCGCCGAGCGCGAGAAGGACCGCTTCGAAGAGCTGGCCGAGCGCGAGAAGGCGCGTTACGACGCGCTGGCGACGCGGCACGAGCAGCTGCTCGCCGTCCTCGGCTCGTCCCTGCGCGGGCCCCTCGACGAGTTGCGCCGCGAGCTGGCCGCGCTCGCCGCGGACGACGCGGGCCAGTTGTGGCCCGAGGCCAACCAGGTCCTTCACCACCTGTCCGCCGGGTACGCCCGGATGACGACGCTCGTCGACAACGTCCTCGGCTTCCAGCGGCTCGACGCGGGCGACGAACAGCTGTCCCTCACGACGGTCCCGCTCGACGCGGTCGTCGCCACGGGCGTGGAGGGCGCGGTCGAGCTGATCGGGCCCGGGCGGGCCCAGTTCGCGGTGCACGCGCCGCCGATCGAGGTCGTGGTCGACGCGGAGCGGCTCGCCACGGCGGTGGCTCATCTCGTCGCGGACGTGGCGGGGATCGACGCGACGGGCAACACGCGCGCGGGCGCCGGCGCCGGTGTCGGCGCGGCGGGGGGTTACGTCGACTCGACCATCGTGGTGGCCGCGGCACAGCGCGGCGAGGTCATCCGCATCGAGGTGCGCGGGCCCTACGCCGGCGGGGACCCGGTGCACGAACCGATCGTGCGGGGCATCGTGCGGGCGCATGGAGGTGTGCTCCAGACGCATGAGGTGCCGGGCATGAGCGGCAGTGCGTACGTTCTTGAAGTACCGATCGGGGCGGGCTCTATCGGGGCAGGCTCTACGGAGAGCCGCGGTCCGGGAGCGGGCTCTACGGAGAGGGCCGTTTCGCGGGCGGCCGCGGCCCCCGCTGCGGGTGGTTCCGTCATGGTGCCCGAGCAGGCGTCGGCCACCATGGGCGGCGGACGTCGACGGGCTCGGCGTCCCTCTGTGGACTCCTTCCTGGAGAGCGGTGTTCCGGGGGCCACGGACTCCTCCGGTGGTACGGAGACCGGGGCGCCCCCCGCGCCGACCGGCACGGGACGACGCAGGGGACGGCGCGCTACGGAGGCGACGGCGGCTACGGAGGCGACGGCGGCTGCTGCTGCGGCTCCCGGCAGCGTGGACACCCTGGACACCTTGGGTGGTGGCTCCAAGGCGGAGGCGGGCTCTTCGGAGACGGTCGGTGGCGCTCCCGGGGTCACCTCGGGTGGCGCTTCGGGCGGTACCGGGCGGCGGCGCGGGCGGCCGAGTGCCGCCGAGGGCGCCGTGGTGACGGCGGCCGAACACGCGGCCGGGTCCGCAGCGTTGGGCCAGACGGTGCCCCCGCAGGGCGTACCGGTGCCCGCGGACGGGACGGGGCGTCGCGCACGGCGGGCCGGTGAGCAGCACGCGCTGCCCGCGCTGGCTTCGGGGCCGTCGGAGACGTCCGGCGCCATGCCGGGCACGGAGCTCGCCACGGGGGGCACTGAACTCGCTGCGGTGGAGGCCGCCCATGGCGACGCCGCACGGCCCACGGGACGGCGAGCGCGACGCGCGCTGGCCGCGGCCAAGGAGCGAGCCGCCGCCGAAGAGGCGAACAGCGGACGCGTCTTCGCGCTGCCCCCGGCCATGGCCGACCGCGGCACGCCTGGCGGCACGCCGGACCAGGAGACCGCTGCCCCGGAAGCCGAGAGCACAGTGGGCCATGCCGTGGTGAATCAGCGTGCGGTGGCCGTGGACCGGGGTGTTGTGGACCGGGGCATTGTGAACAGGGGCGTCGCGGGGACGGGAGCTGCGGGGCAGGGTGTCGTCAGCCCCGGTGGCGCGGGCCAGGGAGCCGCAGGCCAAGGAGGTGGGGGCAGTCATGCCGTCGCCGGGCCGGGCACTGCCGGTCAAGGTGTCGTCAGCCCAGGTGGCGTGGGCCAAACGAGCGTAGAACAGACGGGCGTAGACCAGACAGGCGTAAACCAGACAGGCGTAAACCAGACAGGCGTAAACCAGACGGGCGTACGCCAGGGGACCGCAAGCCAGGCCGGTGTCGGCCGGCGCGTCGCCGGGCCGGGCGCTGCCGGGCAGGGCGTTGTCAGCCCGGGTGGCCTCGGCCGGACGGGCGTAGATCAAGAGGCCGCAGGCCAAGGCCCGGCCGGACATGCCGTGGTGAACCAGGGTGCTGTACGCCAGGGCTCCGTCAACGCGGGCACCCCCGGAGGGACGTACCCGGCCGCTCAGGGTGACACCGGGCAGCACGCCACGGCCCCGCACAGCTCGGCCACGCACGGCACGGCCCCGCACAACGCGGGCGAGGACCACACTCCGCCGCAGCCGCACCCCGCTCAGGCTCCGACAGGCCGCCGCCGCTCCCGCCGACCGGTCACCGCCAACCCGGCGGCTCCGGAGAGCCCCGCGGCTACCTCGACTGGCCCGGCGGCCCCGCAGACCCCCGGCGTCCCGCAGACTCCGGCTGGCCCGGCAGTGCCAGGCCGAGGAACACCCGCCCAAGGGACCCCGGCCGCACCTCGCGCCCAACAGAGCCGCCAGTCCGCCGAGCCCGGACCACTGCCTGGGCCACTGCCCGCGCCGCAGCCCTGGCCCGACGGCACCACGCCGGCCGGCGGCACTCCCGCACAGGGCGTTCCGACGCCCCCCGGGGGCTCCGCGCTCCCGCCCGAGCGCGCCGCGCAGGCACGGGCGCGAGCGGCCCAGCCGCTGCCCGCGGAGGCCGCAGCCGGCGACCCCAACTCGACGCAGGGACGCGCGTTCAGCGTGCGTACGCTCGGGCAGGGCGTACCGTTCGGCCAGCAGCTCACCGAGCAGCAGAAGCAGCAGCAGCAAGTCCAGTCGTCCCCACAGCGCTCACAGCCTCCCCAGGCCCCGCTGCCGCCCCAGGCCTCGACGGGCCCGATGCCGCAGGACGGCGCCCCCGAGCCACAGCAGGCCCAGGCCGCCGCCCCGCAGTCGCAGACCCTCGGCGGCTCCGGGCGTCGGCGCAGGCTGGCCACGCCTCCCCAGCCCGCGGGCGACGAACGTCCCGAGAACTCGGCGCGCCCGCACCCGCAGTCCCAAGCACACCCCCAGTCCCGTCTCGGGTCCGCGTCCGCGTCCACGACCGAGGGCGCCGGACGTTCGTACGCAATAGGCGCACCGGACAAGAACGCGGACGAGGGCCCGGAGCCGTTGGACGGCCCCGGTGGCGCCGTCGAGGTCGCGAACCGGCCCCAGCCCCAGCCGATGGACGACGAGCTGCCGCCCGAGCCGCTGGACAACCCGCGCCGCCTCCTGGTGTGGCCCGCGCCCGACGTCACCACCCAGCAGGCGCTCAGCGACCGCGGCTACCGTCCGGTGATCGTGCACTCGCGCGAGGAGGTCGACGCCCAGATCGCGGCGTTCCCTGCGGCCCTCTTCGTGGACCCGCTGACCGGACCGATCACGCGCACGGCGCTGCAGTCGCTGCGGCAGGCCGCCGTGGCCGCCGAGGTGCCCGTGCTGGTGACGGCGGGCCTCGGCCAGGCGACACGCGAGGCGGCGTACGGCGCCGATCCCGCCGTACTCCTGAAGGCCCTCGCGCCCCGCGACAGCGAGCAGCATCCGCCACGCGTCCTGCTCATCGAGGAGCACGAGGAGATCGCGCTCGCCCTGACCGCGACGCTGGAACGGCGCGGCATGCAGGTCGCGCGGGCCGCGAGCGACGCGGACGCGGTGACGCTGGCGGCGCAGATGCGGCCGAACCTCGTGGTGATGGACCTGCTCCAGGTGCGCCGCCGCAGGGCCGGAATCGTCGACTGGCTGCGCGCGAACGGGCAGTTGAACCGCACCCCGTTGGTCGTCTACACCGCCGCCGTCGACGAGACGGAACTGCCGCGCCTCGCGGCCGGCGAGACGGTCCTGTTCCTCGCGGAGCGCTCCACGAGCACCGACGTGCAGAGCCGCATCGTGGACCTGCTGGCGAAGATCGGTACCAGCTAAGAAGATCGGTACCAACTCATAGGTGCACCGATACGTGCTGTGAGCCGGGCGTACGTCAGGCGGTGAGGCGGCGGACCGCCGCCTTGACGGAGGCGCGCAGCCGTTCCCTGTCGTCGTCCTCGTCACCGACGAGGATCCGCCGCATCTGCGGCACCGCCGTGGACCAGCCGGCCAGCGCGACCACCATGAAGAGCAGATGGGGCGCGGGGATCTCGTCGCTGATCACGCCCCGGGCCTGCGCGTCGGCGAGCACGGCGACCTTGCGCTCGTAGTGATCGTGGCGCTCCCGCTCGTCGGGAAGCTCCTCCGTGCCGTACTCGATGCCTTCCCAGAACAGCAGGCGCAGCAGTTCGGGGTGGGCGGTGTGGTAGTCCATCAGCCGGTCCATCCAGGCGTCCATGTCGTCCGCGTCGACGGGGTTGGAGACGGCCATCTCCAACATGCGTTTCTCCAGGACCTGGGTGAACAGCTCTGCCTTGTTGCCGAAATAGGCGTAGATGAGCTGCTTGTTGGCCTTCGCCTCGCTCGCGATGCGGTCGATGCGGGCGCCCGCGATGCCGTACCGGGCGAACTCGGCGACCGCCGCCTCAAAAATCCGCGCCTTGGTGGCCTCGGGGTCTCTCACTGCCATGGGCACAGGGTAGGAGAACCCGTTCGGGTAACCAACCGGTTGGTTGCTTGACAGGGCGGCCGTACCGAGCGCAGACTTTTTCCAACCAACCAGTTGGTTGTCAATTTCTCACCGCTGCTCGAAGGCCCAAAGGTCAAAGGTCAAACGTCACGAAGGAGATCCACACCTCATGCCCACAGCCAGTCCGCCCCCAAGGGTCTCTACGGCCCCAGTCACCCGGCAGCCGACCCCGCTCCCCGTCCCGCAGGGCCTCTTCCTCGTCCTCATCGCCACCTGCACGGCCGTGACGGCCGCCAATATCTATATCGCCGCGCCCCTTCTCCCGCTGATAGCCCGCGACTTCGGGTCGACACCGTCGGCCATCGCGTGGATCGCCTCGGTCGCCCAGTTCGGATACGCCGCCGGGCTGCTGTTCTTCGCCCCGCTCGGGGACAGCGTGAACCGCCGCAGGCTCGTCGCGGTGCTCTCCCTCGTCACCGCGGGGGCGCTCGCCCTGGGCGCGGCGGCCTCGGGGGTCACCGCGCTCGCCGCCGCCGTCCTGGTGGCGTCCGCCGCGACGGTCGTGCCACAGCTGCTCGTGCCGCTGGTCGCCGAGCGGGCGCCCGCGCACCGGCGGGCCAGCCATGTCGCGGCCCTCATCGCCGGGCTCTTCACGGGCATCGTCGCGGCCCGCGTGCTGGGCGGTCTCGTCGGCCAGGCCTTCGGATGGCGTTACGTCTTCGTGGGCGCCGCCGCGCTCACGGTGCTGCTCGGCCTCGCCTCGGCGGCCGTACTGCCCGCCGAGAGCCGCCGCAGGTCAGGGCCGCTCTTCGCGGGCCTCGCCCAACTGCCCGGCGTGGTGCGCGGCTCCGCCGAGCTGCGCCGCGCGTGCATACGCCAGGGCGGGATGTACGGCGCGTGGAGCGCGCTGTGGACCTCGTTGGCGCTGCTCCTCACCGGCCAGGGCGGCGACGGTTATGGGATGACGACCGCGACGGCGGGGCTGTTCGGGCTCTTCGGCCTCGCGGCGAGCCTGGTCGCGCCGCTCGCGGGCGGCCTCGTGGACCGCTTCGGCGCGGCGAAGGTCGTGGCGTACGGATATGCCCTCGCGGCGGTGTCGGTGCCCCTGTTCTGGCTGGGCGAGGGGGCGCTCTGGGCCCTGTGCGCGGCGGCGGTCGCCGTCCACATGGCGCTGGTCGCCAACCACATCGCCAACCAGACCCTGGCGCTGACGACCACTTCCACCCCGGCGGTCGCCAACACCGCCTATGTGGTGGCCGGTTTCGCGGGCGGAGCGCTGGCCTCGGCTCTCGCGGGCAGCGCGTTCACGCACTGGGGCTGGACGGGCGTGTGCGCGGTCGCCGCACTGTGGCTGGCGCTCGGGTGGGCGACGACCGCGATACCGGGCCGTGAGGGCCGCGGGGCCCGGGGCGTCAGAGCTGAGTGACGTCCAGTTCCCCGTCGGCGTACTGCCGGCGCAGGACCTTCTTGTCGAACTTGCCGACGCTGGTCTTCGGGACCGCCGGGATGACCGCCCATCGCTCGGGGAGCTGCCATTTGGCGATGCTGTCCGCGAGGAAGGCGCGCAGGGCCGCGTAGTCGACGGTCGCGTTCTCCTTCAGCACGACCGTGGCGAGCGGGCGTTCGCCCCACTTCTCGTCGGGCACGGCCACGACGGCGGCCTCGGCGACATCGGGGTGGGACATCAGGGCGTTCTCCAGCTCGACCGACGAGATCCACTCGCCGCCCGACTTGATGACGTCCTTGGCCCGGTCGGTGAGGGTCAGGAAGCCGTCGGGGCTGATCACACCGACGTCTCCGGTCTTCAGCCAGCCGTCCTCGCTGAACTTGTCCTCGGGCCTGAGCAGCTCACCGCCCGCGCCGCCGTAGTAGGCGCCCGCGATCCAGGGGCCGCGCACCTCCAGCTCACCTGCCGACTCGCCGTCGCAGGGCAGGTGTTCGCCACCGGGGCCGACCAGGCGGGCCTCGACAGCGGCGGGGAAGCGGCCCTGCGTGAGCCGGTAGCGGAACTCCTCGTCCGTGCCGATCGCGTGGGCCGGCGGATGGGCGACCGTGCCGAGCGGGGAGGTCTCCGTCATGCCCCAGGCGTGACAGACCCGCATGCCGAGGCGGTCGAACGCCTCCATCAGCGACGGCGGACAGGCCGCGCCGCCGATGGTGACCTGCGTGAGCGAGCCGACGTCACGCGGTTTCGCGGTGAGCTCGGCGAGCAGGCCCTGCCAGATGGTGGGGACGGCGGCCGCGTGGGTGGGCCGCTCCGCCTCGATCATCTCGGCGAGCGGCGCGGGCTGCAGAAAACGGTCCGGCATCAGCATGTTCACGCCGGTCATGAGGGTGGCGTGCGGCAGCCCCCACGCGTTCACGTGAAACTGCGGGACGACCACCAGGGTGGTGTCCGCGTCGGTCAGCCCCATCGACTGGGCCATGTTGACCTGCATGGAGTGGAGGTAGATGGAGCGGTGGGAGTAGACGACGCCCTTGGGGTCGCCGGTGGTGCCGGAGGTGTAGCACATGGCGGCCGCGGCGCGCTCGTCCAGCTCGGGCCAGTCGTAGACCGTGGGCTTGCCGGCGAGCAGCTCCTCGTACTCGTGCACGCGCACCTGCGCGCCTGCCAGGAGTGAGCGGTCGCCGGGGCCCGAGACGACGATGTGCTCGACGGTCGTCATCTGGGGGAGCAGTGGCGCGAGCAGGCCGAGGACGGAGCCGTTGACGATGATGACGCGGTCGGCGGCGTGGTTGACGATCCACGTCAGCTGGTCGGCGGGCAGCCGCAGATTGAGGGTGTGGAGGATGGCGCCCATGCAGGGCACCGCGTAGTAGGCCTCGACATGTTCCGCGTTGTTCCACATGAACGTGGCGACCCGCTCGTCGTCCGTGACGCCGAGGTCCTCGCGCAGGGCGTGGGCGAGCTGGGCCACGCGCTCACCGATCTCGCGGTAGCTGCGGCGCTGCGGGGCGCCCTCTCCGGTCCAGGTGATGACCTGCGAGGTCCCGTGCACGGTCGAGCCGTGCCGGAGGATGCGGGTGACGGTCAGCGGTACGTCCTGCATCGTGCTCAGCACGGCGTCCTCCTGGGGCGACATCGCCTACGCGGCAGTATTCGCCTACGCGGCAGTAAGGGTTGCGGCTGATTCTGCGCGCATACCGCTTGGTATGTCACTACTCCAGGGGATGATCGATCATCGGCTGCGCAGAGGTGGTCGCCACGGCGCCCCGGTCTCCGCGCGTGCTCAGCGGACCGGCGTGAGCTCCGGGTCCTCGCGCAGCTTGCCGAGCGCGCGCGACACCGCGCTCTTCACCGTCCCGATCGAGACTCCGAGCACCTCGGCGGTCTGGGCCTCGCTGAGGTCCTCGTAATACCTCAGGACGACCATCGCCCGCTGCCGGTCCGGCAGCTTCATGATCGCGCGCCACATCGCGTCGCGGAGCACCTGCTGCTCGGCCGGGTCCCCGACCGGCGTCACCTCGGGCTCCGGCAGCTCGTCGCACGCGAACTCGTCGACCTTGCGCTTGCGCCACTGCGACGTACGCGTGTTCAGCAGGGCGCGGCGCACATAGCCGTCGAGCGCGCGATGGTCCTCGATCCGGTCCCACGCGACATACGTCTTGGTCAGCGCGGTCTGCAGCAGGTCCTCGGCATCGCTCGGATTCGCGGTCAGCGAGCGGGCGGTGCGCAGCAGTACGGGCTGGCGTGCCCGTACGTAGGACGCGAACGACGGGTACGCGAAGGGACCGGTGGCCCTCGTCGGGCCCGTGCCCCGCGTCGCGGCCTTCGATGCGCTGGTGCACACGGACACCATGGATGCGGTCATGGCTCCACGCTAGAAGCACCCCCTACTTCGCGGATCGGCCCCAAGTCCCGAAGCGGTGTCCGCCTCAGGTTGTACGAGTGGTGCCGGCTCCACCTCCTACAGGTGGAGGAGGTGGAGCACACCCCTGAGGGTTCACCCCTGAGAGCACCGCGGACACACGGGCACAACGGGCACCGGCAGGCGGTGCCGTCTAGCGGATGCGCGCCACGGGAGCGTGCATCAGATTGCGGTCGATCAGCATCGTGCGCCCGGCGTGCCGCTCCCTCACATTCCCCGCGTACTGGTGGATGCGCCGCCCCGGGTTCCAGGCGTTCCGGCGCAGCGAGGGCTCGCGGTACAGGTGCGGCCGGGTGTTCCAGCGCGCGAACCACATCACCGACGGCAGATCCCGCACGCCCGCCCGCCGCGACAGCTCCATGTGCCGTACTCCGGAGCCGGCGCTGCTGTAGAAGCCGGGGATGTAACCGAGCCTGCGCACCTCACGGTCCCAGGACCGTACGAACGAGAGCGTGGTGCGGGCGCACGCTTTCTGCCGGTAGGAGTACGCCTCCATGTCCAGGTAGAGCGGGCTGCCCCTGCGGATGCTGACGGCCTTGGCGCTGCGGACCGCGTCGCGTGCCTCCCGCTTCCCCTGGCTCCAGGGATGCCGTCCGATACGTACTCCCTTCTTGTGCTTGGCGATGACACAGGGCGACTGCGAACCCACGTACAGCGGAAGCACCCGCCACCCCATCCGGTCCACCGCGCGTGTCCAGCCTCGGTTCAGGTTCGGCTGGCGCTTGCACGCCCGGCCGCGCCCTCCGTAGTAGACGCCGACGGCGCCGTACGGGGAGTACTGCCAGCGCCGCATGGTGTCGAGGGACGGGGCGATGCAGGTGTCGAAGGCCCGCCCCCGGTAGGTCGGTGCCTTGGCCAGCAGTTCGGCGGATTCCGTGGTGTCGGGCCCGGCGGCGTCCGCGCGCGCGTCGGCGGGGGCCGCTTTGGCGCTTGGCGGGGACGCGGTCAGATCGAGGGTCAGGACCGCCAGCGCGAGGACAAGTCCAATGATCAGTTTTTGGAGACGCATACGGCGAGTGAACGGCCCCGCGCTTCATCCGAGCCGGGGACACGCGCCGCGTTCAGCCGTCCGACCCCAGAATCAGCCCCGATGTGGGGACTCCCGTGCCCGCGGTGACCAGCGTGCGCGCGGCGCCTGGTATCTGGTTCACGGACGTGCCTCGTATCTGTCGGACGGCTTCCGCCACGCCGTTCATCCCGTGCAGATACGCCTCCCCGAGCTGGCCGCCGTGCGTGTTCAGCGGCAGCCGCTCCTCGGCGACGTACCCCGAGGCCTCCCCCGGCGCGCAGAACCCGAACTCCTCCAGCTGCATCAGCACGAACGGCGTGAAGTGGTCATAGAGGATGCCGACGTCGATATCGGCCGGGGCCAGCCCCGACGTGCGCCACAGCTGTCGGGCCACGACGCTCATCTCGGGCAGGCCACTCAGATCGTCACGGTAGAAGCTGGTCATCTGCTCCTGCGCCCGGCCCGCTCCCTGGGCCGCCGCCGTGATCACGGCAGGAGGGTGCGGGAGATCGCGGGCCCGCTCCACGCTCGTGACGACGATCGCCTGGCCGCCGTCCGTCTCCTGGCAGCAGTCGAGCAGCCGCAGGGGCTCGACGATCCAGCGTGACGCGGCGTGCTCCGCGAGCGTGATCGGCTTGCCGTGGAAGTACGCGGCGGGGTTGGTGGCCGCGTACTTCCGGTCCGTCACGGCCACATGGCCGAAGACGTCCGGCGTCAGCCCGTACGTATGGAGGTAGCGCTGGGCCGCCATCGCCACCCAGGAGGCGGGGGTCAGCAGTCCGAACGGCAGGGCCCAGCCGAGCGCCGCGCCCTCGGCGGACAGTTCACGCTGCTGCACCCCTGAGCCGAATCTTCGCCCCGATCGTTCGTTGAACGCGCGGTAGCAGACGACGACTTCGGCCACTCCGGTCGCCACCGCGAGCGCCGCCTGCTGCACGGTGGCGCAGGCCGCTCCGCCGCCGTAGTGGACGCGGGAGAAGAAGGACAGCTCTCCTATACCGGCCGCCTGGGCGACCGTGATCTCCGGGTTGGTGTCCATGGTGAAGGTGACCATGCCGTCGACGTCGGCGGGGGAGAGCCCGGCATCGTCGAGCGCCGCCCGCACCGCCTCCACGGCCAGCTTGAGTTCGCTGCGCCCGGAGTCCTTGGAGAACTCCGTCGCCCCGATACCGACGATCGCGGCCTGGCCTCCGAGACCGTCGCGCGTACGGACACTCATGCGGCGCCTCCTGCGGGAAGGGTCACGGTCACTGTGCCGGTGACGTGCTTGCCGATGCCGTTGGCCCCGACGACCTTGACGGTGGCCGTCTCGCCTTCGGGAGCGGTGTCGACCTTTTCGACCGTGCCCGTCAGCACCATCGTGTCCCCGGGGTAGTTGGGCGCGCCGAGCCGTATCGCCACCTTGCGCAGGATGGCCGTGGGGCCGAAGTGGTCCGTGATGTACCGGCCGACCAGGCCGTTGGTCGTCAGGATGTTCATGAAGATGTCGGGGGAGCCCTTGGCCCGGGCCAGCTCCGCGTCGTGGTGCACGTCCTGGTAGTCGCGGGACGCGATGGCACCGGCGACGATCAGGGTGCGGGTGATCGGCACCTCCAGCGACGGCAGCGCCTCACCTGTCCTCATACCGGCTCCCCCTTCGTACGCTGTCCGACTCTCCGACTCTCCGACTCCCCGACTCCTCGATTCGCGACCTCCCGGCCTCCGGACTCCCCGACTCCCGGCTCCCGACTCCCGGACTCCCCAGCTCTCCTGCCTCCTGCGCCGCCAATGCCGCTTGCTCCGCCTCTGTGGCCAGCAATTCCCCCAGTTCCTCCAGGACTTCGCTCCCGCACCCCAAGTACGCGTCCAACTGCCGCCCCCACAGAAAATGCCGGTGCACGGGATGGTCGAGGTCGGCGCCCATGCCGCCGTGCAGATGCTGGCCCGCGTGCACGACGCGCTTGCCCGCCTCCGACGCCCACCAGGCCGCGGTCAGCGCGTGCGTGCCGTACGGGAGGCCCGTGTCGCGGCGCCAGGCCGCCTCGTAGGCCGTGACCCGTATCGTCTCGGTGTCCATGTGGGCGTCGGCGGCCCGGAGTTGGACGGCCTGCTTGGCGGCGAGCGGACGGCCGAACTGCTCCCGTTCGTTCGTGTGGGCCACGGCGCGGGCCAGCGACCCCGCGCACACCCCGGCCTGCAACCCGGCGAAGGCCGTCCGCGCGCTCGCCCGCACGTCCTCGTACGCCTCCGCCCCGCCGATCCGCTCCCCGGGTGTCCGGTCGAGGACCAACCGCCCCGCCGACCAGGGCGCGGTCAACTCGACGGGCTCCACGCGCGCGCCCGCCACCGGCACCATCCACAGGCTGCGGTCGGCCGCGGCCACCAGCACATGTGTGGCGTCCCTCACCCACGGCACCCACGGCACAACGCCCCGGAGCACACCGCCGGACTCCCCAGCGAGCTCCTTGCCAAGTGCTCGTCCCTGCTCCCCAACGAAGACCCCTCTAAGCACTCCTCCGTGCTCCGCGCCGGGCTCCCCGGACGTGGCCACCTCCACACCGCTCCGCGCCGGAAAGGCCCCCGTGACCACCGCCGTGCCCTGCCGCAGAGCGGGCAGCAGCCGGCCCCGCTGCTCCTCCGTGCCGTGCGCGGCCACCGCGAGGAGGCCATAGACACAGCTCACCGCGAACGGCACCTGCGCCGTCGTCCGGCCCTGCTCCTCCAGAAGGAGAACGAGCCCCAGCAGCCCGATGTCCTCCACCGCGCCCGGCAGTCCCGCCGCGCACAGCGCCTTCCACAGCTCGGTGTCGGAACCGGTCCCGACCGCCGCGAGCCGCTCCGGTGTGGCCAGATCACCGAAGATCTCCCTGGCCAGGTCCCGTGCGGCCGCCTGCTCCTCCGTGGGCGTGAAGTCCATGTCAGTCCCCGCCCCCCGCGCCGTCGGCCAGAGCGCGGAACATCGGGAGCTCCAACTCCTCGTCCACCCGCTGGTATTCGAGCCGCACCGGCAACCCGATCCGCACCTTGTCGTACGGCACCCCGATGACATTGCTGACGATCCGCACGCCCTCCGCCAACTCCACGAGCCCCACGGCGTAAGGGGGATCGAAAGCCGGGAAGGGCGGGTGGTGCATCACCACGTACGAATAGACCGTGCCCTCGCCGCTCGCCTCGACCGTGTCCCACTCGGGCGAACCACAGGCGTTGCAGCCGGGCAACCACGGAAAGCGCAGCTCGCCGCAGCCGCCGCAGCGCTGGATCAGCAGGCGGTGCGCGGCGACACCCTCCCAGAAGCCCGCGTTGTCGCGGTTGATCACCGGGCGGGGGCGCTTGCCCTTCGGCTTCCGCCTTGTCGGCGCGTACTTCAGGATGCGGAAGCGGTGCGTCCCCGCGAGCTCGCCACCTGACCTGATGTCCATCCGCGTGGTGACGAAGTGGCCCGTGCCCAGCTTGGTCGTCTTGCGCTCCGACACCGACTCGATCACCGCGTCGAAGGTGATCTCGTCACCGGGACGCAACGCCCGTACGTACTCCTGCTCGCAGTCGGTGGCGACCACCGAGGTGTACCCCGCGCCGTCGAGCAGCGCCCACAGTTCGTCGTACGCGTCGGAACGTCCCTCGTGCCCAGAGAGGCCGCCCATCGTCCACGCCTGCAGCATCGTGGGAGGCGCTATCGGGTCCGCGCCCCCGTAAACGGGGTTGGTGTCGCCCATCACCTCGCACCAGTGCCTGATCATCGGTTCGTTGACCGGGTCCTTGCCGAGGCCGGCCTCCACCGCGGCCTTGCCCTCGAACGCCTTCAACTCCTCGTACGCCACCTTCTCGCACGCGCTGCCCTGCGGAGTGCCTACCGTGCCGCTCACCGACGCCCCCTCCGCATACCGAGCCGCATCGTCGCGACGATCTCCCGCTGCACCTCGCTCACCCCGCCCCCGAATGTGTTGATCTGCGCGGCCCTGTTCATCCGCTCCAGCTCACCGTCCCCGATCCCGCCCGGCGAGCCCGCCCGCACAAGCCCCGGCTCGCCCGCGATCTCCTGACACATTCGGTACACCTCGACGGCCGATTCGGTTCCCACGAACTTCACGCCGCTCGCGTCGCCGGGCGTCAGCCGGCCCGCCCCCACATCCCCCACCAAACGCCAGTTGAGCAGGCGCGTTGCCGCGAGGCGGGCATGCGCCTCGGCCAGTCTCGACCGGACCCACGGCGCGTCAATCCGGCGCTCACCCGTCACCGGATCGGGTGTACGCGCGAGAGTCAGCGCCGCCGCGTAGAAGTCCTCGGCCTGCATACCGATGGCGGCGAGCGCCACCCGCTCGTGGTTGAGCTGGTTGGTGATGAGGCCCCAGCCGCCGTTCTCCTCACCGACGAGGTTCGCGGCGGGCACCCGGATTCCGTCGTAGTAGGTCGCCGTCGTCGTCAGGCCGCCCACGGTGGCGATCGGCGTCCAGGAGAAACCGGACGCGTCGGTCGGCACGAGGATGATCGAGATGCCCTGGTGCTTGGGTGCCTCGGGGTCGGTGCGGCAGGCCAGCCAGATCCAGTCGGCGTTCTGCGCGTTCGAGGTGAAGACCTTCTGGCCGTCGATCAGCCAGCCGTCCTCCTCCCGCACGGCCCTGGTCCGCAGCGAGGCCAGGTCCGTGCCCGCCGACGGCTCGCTGTAACCGATGGCGAAGACGAGCTCGCCGCTGAGGATGCGCGGCAGGAAGGCGGCCTTCTGCTCCTGAGTGCCGTACTTCATGAGCGTCGGCCCGACGGTGTTCAGGGTGACCATCGATACGGGTGCGCCCGCGCGGTACGCCTCGTCGAAGAACACGAACTGCTCGTCGGCGCCGCGCCCTTGCCCGCCGTACTCGACGGGCCAGCCGAGCCCGAGCATGCCGTCCGCGCCGATGCGCCGCAGCAGGCCGCGCAGCCCCGCCGGGTCTGCACTGTCGGGCGGGCCGTCGGGCATCACGTCCCGGAAGTAGGCGCGCAGTTCGCCACGGAGTCTTCGCTGGCGTTCGGTGGGGGCGAGGTGCACGGTGGCGGCCTCTCCATCTCGTACCGGCAAGGGGTTCTGACCGTCGGAAAACCTCGACGACTCCGACCGCTCAAACAGCTCCGACCGCTCCGGCACTCCGACAGCTCCGAGCGCGCTGCGGACGCTACGAATGCTGCAGGCATCGGCTCGCGCATCTGACTGTCCGTCAGCAAACGCGCTCATGTCAATAGAGCGCACCCGCGCCCTGCCACCGGACACACCTGTGCGGCGACACCGAAGCGCCGCCGCACAGGTCCCGGCACACCCCTCATCTCGAACCCCGAGGAGCCGTCCCGAGCGGCTCCAGGGGTTGTCGCCTCAGTCGCCTCACCAGAGCTTCGTGAAGTTCACCGTGATGTTGTCGTTCGACTGACTGATCGCCGCGAACCCCGGACCGTTCACCTGGACAGTGTTGTTCTGGTTCGAGGCGCCGTCACCGACGGCCTGCTGCTGCGTGGTGGTCGAGTTGCCGTGGTTGTCGCCACCGACGCCGCTGCCATCCACGGTCGCCACACCCGCGTTCGATTCATCGTTCGCGAAAGCGCCGTTGTCGGCCATCGCCGTACCCGAGAAGAGCACGGCCGTCAGAGGCAGGGCGGCTGCGGCAGCGATGACGCGAGCGGTACGGATGCTTGCCATGTCTATTCCTCCAGAACAGGAGATACGCGCCGGCGGTGAGCCGGGAGCACCAAGAGAAAAAGCGGCTGGTCCAAGGGAGTCGGCTGACCACCTCGGAGTGCTGCACGACGTCGCGGCATCAGGGTCGCCCAGCGAATCCCCGGCGAACCACCCTGGAAGCCCCAATTCCCTCGCAAGCGTGAGGACATGACGATAAACATGCTTCCTACCTCGAACCCCGGCTCGGCACCGCGTCGGCCGCCCGCACGCCACACGCCGCCCGAGCCGGACCCAGGCGCCCCCTGAGGAGAAGCGTTCCTCCAGAAGTCGTCGGCATCCTTAAGAAGTGGGCGCTCCCCGCTGCGACCCTCACCGTCCGAGCCGTTCCAGGCCCGCACCCCCCTTCCCTTCTTCGAACATACGTACGAAACTAAAGCCATGGCCACCATCGACCGCCATGCCACTACCCTCGCGCTCGCCCACGCCCTGTCCGCCGCCGAGCGCGGCCTCGCGGTGATCCCGCTCTCCCGTACCAAACTCCCGGCCCTTCGCTCGCCCCACCACGAAGCCGCCCACCACGAAGCCACCCATCAGGAGGCCGCCCACCACGAAGCCACCCACCGGGCAGCTCCCTGCCACGAAGCCACCCACCAGGCAGCCCCCTGCCACGGCGAGTGCGGCCGCCCGGGCCACGGCGTGTACGACGCGACGACCGACCCGCGGCGCATCCGCGAGCTCTTCGCTGCTGCCCCCTGGGCCACCGGTTACGGCATCGCCTGCGGGCTGCCTCCGCACTACCTGATCGGCGTCGACCTCGACACGAAATCCGGCGCGGACGCCCCCGCGGCCCTCCGGGAACTGGCGCTGCGCCACCTCTTCACGATCCCCGAGACCGTCGTCGTGACCACGCCGAGCGGTGGCCGCCACATCTGGCTGGCGGGACCGCCCGACACCGTGGTCCCCAACTCGGCGGGCCGGCTCGCCCCCGGCATCGACATCCGCGGCGCGGGCGGCTACCTCGTCGGCCCTGGCTCCCGTACCGAACACGGCGTCTACAGCACCGTGCCCGGCACCGCCCAGCTACCGCCCGCACCCTGCCCGCCCGAGCTGCTGCGCCTGCTGACACCACCGCCCCGCGCGCACCACCCGACGGCGCCCCCGCGGACCGGTGCGGCGGCGGCCCAGCAAGGCCAGGGGCTCGTACAGTTCGTCCTCGCGGCGCACGAGGGGCAGCGCAACACCCGCCTCTTCTGGGCCGCCTGCCGCGCCTACGAGAACGGCATCGGCGAGTCCCTCACCCCGCAGCTCACGGACGCCGCTCTCCGCGTCGGCCTCACACACCACGAGGCCCACTCGACGATCGCCTCTGCGGCACGTCTGACAGGGCGCGGGTAAGGGGCGCCCGCAATTGCCGACGCCCCTTACAGACAAGCGGTGAGTGCGGGATGTGCCGACCTGCACGAGCGCACCTGTGCACCTGTGCACGAGCCCACCTGTGCACCTGTGCACCGACACCGCAGGACCGCAGGACTACGGCTTACCTGCCGTTTCCCTGTCCGAGGACTCGCCGCGCCCCACCCTGTGGATCAGGGGAACGAGAACGGCGACCACGCCGGCGGCGGTCCCGATCGGGGCCGCGAGACGCGGGAAGGCCAGCACCAGGGCCACGACCCCGAACCCGACCGCGACAACACCACCGATCAGCAGCCCCCGCCGCCGCGGCAGCACGGCGGCACGGACGCGCGGGACGAGTGGGACGAGCGGGACGGGTTCCGCACTACAGGGCTGACAGGACTTCCTGAAGTGCGCGCTTTCAGCGTTAGTGGGTACCGTCATGACTGACCTCTCTGAAGTGGGGTCAGGGCGGCTCCCGTGCCAGCGGGGGCCGCCTTTTTGCGACCACGCCACCCGTCAGCGGCAATAGTGACAGCGCGTGAGCCCGTCGCCAATCTGCTTATCGACAGGGCTTGTGGATAACCCGCCTATCACTGTGTGAAACTAGCGGAAAACTGTGTACGACTCGGTGGACAAGGCAGTGCGAGGGCCCACAAGGTAATCCACAGAAGCCGTCTGAGCTGGCGTTTCGCTGTCCCCAGACTGTGGATCAGAAGTTTTTTCCGATGCAGGGCGATATCACTGCCAGTGAGCGCGGAAGGCTTGATTCCGTTCTTATTCTATACGCGTAGACAGAGAAAATAAGGGTGCCCATAGTGTCGGACGCAGATAATCACCCTTTCGGTCCCCCGCCCATCGCCCATGCGCGGCCTCACGAACGGAAAGGGCGCGAACCCCGACGGGGTTCGCGCCCTTTGACCTGCCACTTCTCTGGCGTGCTACTTCTCTGGCCTGCCACTTGTCCGGCCTGCTGCGGTGGGTGTGGGATTTGAACCCACGGTGACTCGCGCCACGACGGTTTTCAAGACCGTTCCCTTAGGCCGCTCGGGCAACCCACCCCGCGCCGGTCACCGGAGACCCGGGACGGCGCGGGGACAAGACTAGCGGGTTGGTCCGCCGTCGGAGCAGCGGCTCAGCAGCCCAACGGCTCCAGCGGCTCAGCTGTCGCCCTTGCGCTGGCCCAGCGTCACGTCGACCGTGTGCTCCTTGCCGCCGCGCTCGTAGGTGATCTTGACCGTGTCGCCCGGCTTGTGGGTCCAGATCTGGCCGATCAGGGTCGGGCCGCTGTCGATCACCGTGTCGTCCAGCTTCTTGATGACGTCACCGGGCTTGAGGCCCGCCTTGTCCGCCGGGCCGTTCGGGGTGACCGCCTGGGAGCCGTTCGCGCCCTCCTGGGAGATCGTGGCGCCGTCCGAGGCGTCCTGCCGCAGCGAGACCGAGGCCCCGATCACGGGGTAGACCGGCTGGCCGGTCTTGATCAGCTGCTGGGCGACGTTCTTCGCCTGGTTCACCGGGATCGCGAAGCCCAGGCCGATGGAGCCCGACTGGCCGGAGCCGCCGAGGCCACCGCTGTCGGCGGGCTTGATCGCGGAGTTGATGCCGATGACAGCGCCGCGCCCGTCCAGGAGCGGGCCGCCGGAGTTGCCGGGGTTGATGGAGGCGTCGGTCTGCAGGGCGCTCATGTACGAGCTCTTGCCGCTCTGCCCGCCGTCGCTGGAGGTCACCGGGCGGTTCTTGGCGCTGATGATGCCCGTGGTGACGGTGTTCGAGAGGCCGAAGGGGGCGCCGATCGCGATCGTCGAGTCGCCGACGGCCACGCGGTCGGAGTTGCCGAGGGGGAGCGGCTTCAGGTCTCCCGGGGTGTTCTTGAGCTTCACGACCGCCACGTCGTACCCCTCGGCGCGGCCGATGACCTCGGCGGCGTACTTCTTGCCGTTGGAGAACGTCGCCTGGAGCTTTCCGCCCTCGGCGGCCGAGGCCACCACGTGGTTGTTGGTGAGGATGTGGCCCTGCTTGTCGTAGACGAAGCCGGTGCCCGTGCCGCCCTCGCCGCTGCCGCTCTGCGCCTCGATGGTGACGACGCTCGGCAGCGCGTCGTTCGCGATCTTGGCCACCGAGCCCGGCTCGCGCTTCAGGTCGGCGGGCGTGTCCGCGGCGGAGACCGTGGTCGAACCGGTGTCGTTGTCGTCCCGCTCGGCCGCCCAGTAACCGACGCCGCCGCCGACGCCGCCCGCGATCAGGGCGGCCGCGAGCACCCCGGCGACCAGGCCGCCGCGCCGACGGCCGGGCTTCGGCTCCTGCGGCTGGTACGAGGCGCCCCAGCCGTAACCAGAGCCGGAGCCGTCACCGGAGGCGTACGACGGCACAGCGGGCGGCGGCGGAGGCGGCCACGCACCACCACCGGCCGGACCTGCGGGACCCGCAGCACCGGCAGGGCTCGCAGGGCCCCCAGGACCTCCAGGACCGGCCGCAGCACCAGCCCCCTCAGGAACACCCGCACCAGGAGAGCCGGCGGAAACAGCGGGAGCGTCCACCGGCACAGGAGGTGCGGACGGGGCCTGAGGTACCGCGTTGCCCTCGTTCTCGGTGTTCACAGCTCTTCTCCTCGGTCCATGCTGTCGTGGCTGGCGTTCTCGGTCACGGCCTTGCTGTGCCAACTGTGCATGTGTCTGCGGTCAGCTTTTCCCATGGGCCGTCAGGGCACCATAAGCCGAGCCTGTGTGTCCGGCCCCCGGGACGCGACCCTCCGGCGAGCCGACGGGTACCCCGTGATGGCACCATGACGCGGTGACCCTCGCACGACAGCACCAGATCCAGGTCGTCGCCCACCGCGGAGCCTCCGAGGACGCCCCCGAGCACACGCTGGCCGCCTACAAGAAGGCGGTCGAGGACGGGGCCGACGCCCTTGAATGCGATGTGCGGCTCACCGCGGACGGCCACCTCGTCTGCGTCCACGACCGCCGCGTCAACCGCACATCGAACGGCCGCGGAGCCGTCTCGGCCCTCGAACTGGCCGACCTGGCCGCCCTCGACTTCGGCTCCTGGAAGCGGCACCACGACGAGGCCGAGGAGGGTGAGGGCCCGGACTGGGAGGGCTCCGCGGGCGCGGACACCTCCGTACTGACCCTGGAGCGGCTCCTTGAGCTCGTGGCCGAAAGCAATGCCTCGGGGCGCCGGGTGCGGCTGGCCATCGAGACCAAGCACCCCACGCGCTGGGCGGGGCAGGTGGAGGAGCGCCTGCTGATGCTCCTCAAGCGCTTCGGCCTCGACGCGCCGCCCTCCGAGGCGCTCTCGCCCGTGCGTGTCATGAGCTTCTCGGCGCGTTCCCTGCTCCGCGTACGGGCCGCGTCCCCGACGCTGCCGACCGTCTATCTGATGCAGTTCGTCTCGCCCCGCCACCGGGACGGGCGTCTTCCCGCGGGCGTCCGCATCGCGGGCCCAGCGCTGCGGATCGTGCGCAATCACCCCGGCTACGTGGCCAAACTGAAGCGCGCGGGCCATCAGGTGCACGTCTGGACCGTGAACGAGCCCGAGGACGTCGAGCTCTGTGCCGAGCTCGGTGTCGACGCGATCATCACCAACCGCCCCAAGCAGGTTCTGACCCAACTGGATCGGCTGGGGCTCCGATAACTCCCGTTACAGGGAGTGCACCGGCGCGTTCGGTACGTATTCGATCGTTACGAGTGCGTCACCGGAGGGCGATTGGCCGGTTTCCGGTCCAGTCCATTGGGGCATCCACACCGTGGCGTGGGGCAAAGGAGGTCTCGGGGGTGGCGTTGGTGGTGGCACGGGAGGTGCCCACGTCGTCGAGCATGGCCGTACCCCATGGCCCTGCGGGCGTGGGGGAAGCAAGACACCGGATGCGTGATCAACTGCGTATCGGCGGAGTGTCCGAATCGGTCATCGACGATGCCGTACTGATCCTGTCGGAACTGCTCAGCAATGCCTGCCGGCACGGCAGGCCGCTGGGCCGCGGGATGGTCGGCGACGGTGACGTGCGGGCGGCATGGCACGTCGACAAGACAGGACGGCTGACGGTCGAGGTGACGGACGGCGGCGGCCCGACCCGCCCGGTTCCGGCCACGCCCTCGGTCACGGCGCACGGCGGCCGGGGGCTCAACATCATCTCGGCGCTCGCCGACACGTGGGGCGTACGCGACGACGTGCACGGCGAGGTCACGGTCTGGGTCGTCGTCCAAGCGGGGCACCGCCACGAGGATTTCGCTACGCGCGTCGCCGCCCCGTCGGCGGCCGCGCTCACCGACCTCGCCTTCGCGGACCCTTTTGACGACATGGACTGAGCCGCGGCCGGGCCCCGAGCGAATCCCGGCGGGCTCCGTACCAACGGCTAGGCTCCCGCCCGTACGCAAGTGAGCAAGAGAGCCGCAGCCGGGAGACACCCAAGATGGCCAAGAAGCGCCCCCAGACCAAGGGCAAGCAGCAGCAGCCGCTCAAGGGCGGAGCCAGTGAGAGCTATCCGGCCGTCGGCGCCCGCGAACCCTGCCCCTGCGGTTCGGGCCGCCGCTACAAGGCCTGTCACGGCCGGGCCGCCGCGCACGCGGTGGCCGAGCTGGTGCAGCGCCCCTTCGAGGGGCTGCCGGGCGAGTGCGACTGGGTCGCGCTGCGCGAGCTGGTGCCCGCCGCCACCGTCGAGCTGACGCTCAAGGACGGCCTCCCCGAGGGCGTCCCCTCGGTCACCCTGGCCACCGTGCTGCCGATGGCGTGGCCCGCGCTGCGCCGCGACGACGGCGCGGTCCTGCTCGGGCTGCAGAACGACACCTCGTCCGGCGACATCAGCCGCGACCTGGCCGACACGCTGCTGCGCGCCCTGAAGGCCGAGCCGGGCACGCCGGTGCAGGGCCGCCGCGCTCCCGCGGACGGGCCGCGGCTGCAGGATCTGCTCGCCGCCGAGGCACCGTTCGAGCCGGCGGTGCACGCCGGGTTCGAGTTCTGGGTGCCGGACCCGGAGAACGCGACGCCGGAGGTCACCGCCTCCCTGGAGCGGGCGAACGACGCCGCCATCCCGACCGTGAAGCTCACCGGTGTGGACGCCGCCTACTGGTGCGAGACGCCGGAGAAGAACCACCTGCGCTGGGTCATGCCGCACCCCGAGGAGCAGCTCCTCGACGCGCTGGCCCGGCTGCACGCGGCCGGCACGTCGAGCCTCGGTGAGGGCACCCGGCTCGTGGGCTCCTTCCGTGCGCACGGTGTCATCGTGCCGGTGTGGGACCTGCCGAGCGGCGTCGGCGCCGACGACATCGAGAAGCCGGCCGCCGAGTTCGCCGAGCGGCTGGCGGTGGCGCTCGCCTCGGACGCCCCGCTGACCTCGGACGAGCGCCGGGCGCGCGGTGGTCTCACCAACCGCCAGGTCACGCTCAGCTGACGCGTCGAGCCGGGGCGAGCCGACGCGGTCGGGTCGCGCTCAGCCGACGTGATCGGGTCACGCGGGGCTGACCCACCAGTCAGTCGGTGAGGAATGCGTGACTCCTGTCACAACTCCCCGTCGTCGCAGGTAAATCCCTGTCCGGATAACTGAGATCGAATTTGCCAGGAGCCGATCTCTTGTTACCGTTCAGATAGCCCGGTTGCTGGTGCATCCCCCGTCGCCAGCAACCGGGCCCTTCCATGTCCGGGTTCGGTTCAGCGCTCAACTGCCGCGAGGCGGCATGGAGTTGCTTCCCGAGCGCAGCAGCAGCGCGCCCGACTCCCCCGCCGCGTACTCCGCCACCGCCGAGTACGCCGCCGCCTCGCCCACCGACCGCTCGCGCGGCGTCTCGCATGCTCCCGGCTCGTCCTCCGCACCCACCTCGCAGTGCGTCTGTACGGTGCGCGCGTCCGGTCCCATGACGGTCAGTACGGCGGTCAGGTCGTCGCCCGTGGCGTTGCGGTAGTAGGTGCGGGCCCACGTGTCGTGGCCCCGTGTGAGGACACAGGTCTGGGCCTCAAGGCCGTCGGGGGTGGAGACTTCGGGCCCGCATCGGGCGGCGGTGCTCGCACCGGGGCCGTCGGGCGGCGAAGGTTCCGGATTCTTCGCCGCTGGGTCGGGGGCGGTGTGCGAAGGGGCGGTCGAGGGGCCGGGCAGGGGCGACTTCGCGTCACCGTCGCCGACCGGCCCGGCGGACGCGCCGGCGAGCGGCAGGAGAACCATGACGGCCACGACGCCCAGGAGCGCGATCAGGCGGGGTTGCATGGGCCGAACATAACGACAGTTGGCGCGCGGCCGGTCCGCCGCGCGCCCATTTCCCCTACAACTCGGGTGCGCTCACACCCGTACGAGTGAGGGCGTCGACGACCGCGTCCACGACGGCCTCGACGTCGGGCACCCAGGGGGCGGCCGAGCCGGGCAGCGGGGCGCGCTCCCAGCGGACCGGCCCCCGGTCCGTGTCGTGGCCCGTGTCGTGGCTCGTCCCGGAGGGGGGCAGCGCGAGATAGCCGCCCTCTCCGTGGAAGCGCAGTGAGCCGGGGACGTAGTCCTTGGCGTAGAGCAGCTCTCCCAACTGGGCCATGGAGTAGGGCGCGACGAGCAGATAGAGGCGGTTCCCGGTGGCGACCACCGGGCCGAGCCTGATGCCCGCCTCGTCGAGCGCGGCCAGCGCGCGCACGCCCGCGTCGACGGGGAGGCTGACGGCGCACGGGGCGCGGCCTCCGGTGGCGAGCACGATGGGGGCGCCCGGGCGGTTGGTCCACCACCAGCGCACCATGCGCTCGTCGGTGGTCGCGGCGAGCAGCCCGGGGTCGAGGGGGTGCGCGCCGGGCACCACGCAGTCGGGGTCGGGGCAGGAGCACCGGCTGCCGTCGCGCCGGTCGAGGCCGACTCCCGGCAGTACGGGCCACCGCCATGCGGTCGCGAAGGTCAGGGCCGCACCGATCTGTCCGGTACTCCGGCCGGGCTTTCTTCCCATTCGCCAGGACAGGAGCCTGCGTCGCCTTCCGAGGATCTCGCGCATGAGCGCTCGTTCCTTTCCGTTGCACGCCGGCGTTTGACGCCGGGGAGACTGCGGGCCACATCACAACATGTGTGGATCACTACACCCATGTGTGGATCACTTCGCTGTACGTACGAGCTGGCACATCCGACCCCAGCCTGCGGCATGGGGAACCACTCTGAACCGAGCGTTGACGTGGCGTGGGGTGGCGGCGCCTGGCGTTTGCCGTCCCGCGATATTGCTTGCCGCCTCCCCCACGGGAGGATGGGGCACGGTCGTCGTGAGTTAAGACGCCCGGGTCCTCCGCGAGGTTCCGGGCGGGCCCCAACTGCCCCTGGTCATCACTGAGTACGTACCCAGCCCGACCGCTGCAACGCTCTACCGAACAACGTCAGTCGACCGCAATATGCTCTAACCCGTCGCGGTTTTCGGCCAAGTTTTCAAGATCGATAAGACTGCTCGGAAAGCACACGGACACCAGGAATCCCGGCTGGACAATGCTGGACATCCCCTCACCAGGGCGTGTACATCTGGAGGCATTGCTAGCGGCGCAGAATGACATGGGGGTTTGCGATGCTATTGAGCATTACGCACCGGCCGGAAAGCCGTCAGCCATGAACGCCCCGCACCTTCCGAAAGTGGCCGGAATCGATTCCACTGTTCCGCCACCGGCCCACACTGTCGCGCCCACCGCGCCTGCCACGCCCACCACGCCCGCACCGGCGGGTTCCCCCGTCCCCGGCACACCCGGCACCGGCACCCCCGGCGCCATGATCCAGGACCGCCTCGCGGGCTGGGTCTCCGACCTCACCACGCTGCACGAACTCACCGAGCGGCTGACCCGCACCCAGACCCTCGACGAGGCCCTGCGCGAGCTTCTGCGGGCCGGTGCCGCCCTCGTCGGCGCCCGGCGCGGCCTCGCCGTCCTGGAGCCCGCCGACGGGCTCGGCCCCGACAGCACGACCGGCCTGGGACTCACCCGCGCCGAGCTGGGGCACATCGAGACGGTGCCGCGCGGCGCGACGTCGCACGGCCAGATCCTGGACGCGCCGACGGCCTGCCTCCCCGGCGCCGGGAGCGAGATCGTCCGCCCCGACCTGCTCGCCGACGACGGCCTCGACCCGCGCCACCGCGAGGTCGCCGTCCGCATCGGTTACGCCGCGAGCTACGCCCTGCCCCTGGCCACCGAGGCGGCGGGCCGGATCGGCGCCGCGGTCTGGCTGTACGACGAGCCCGCCGAGCCGGCCGAGCGCAGACGCCACCTCGCCGGGCTCTACGCGGGCTACGCCACCGAGCATGTGGCGCGGCTGCTCGAACTGGACCGCGCCCGCACCACCACCGCGACCCTGCGCGAGGAGCTCATGCCCTCACGGCTGCCGCGGGTCGCCGGGGTGCAGCTCGCCGCACGGCACCGCACCGGGCCGCGCGGCGGCGGCGACTGGCACGACGCGCTGCCGCTGCCGGACGCGGCGCTCGGGCTCGCGGTCGGGTCGGTCACCGGGTCGGGCCCCAGCGCCGTGGCGGCGATGGGGCGGCTGCGGGCCTCCTTGCGGGCGTACGCCGTGATGGAGGGCGAGGACCCCGTCGCCGTACTCTCCGATCTGGAGCTGCTGCTGCGGCTCACCGAACCCGCGCGGTCCGCCACGGCCCTCTTCGCGTACTGCGAGCCCGCCCTGCGCAAGGTCGTGCTCGCCGGTGCGGGGCACAGCCCGCCGCTGATCATCGGGGAGCGGCGCACGGAGTACGTGGAGACCTCCCTGTCCGCGCCGCTCGGCATGCTCGCCTGCTGGGAGGCGCCGAGCGTGGAGATCTCCCCGGAGCCCGGAGAAACGGTGCTTCTTTATACGGACGGCCTGCTGCACCGCACCGGAGACGCGATGGACCGGGCGTTCGCGCGCCTGCACGCGGCGGCGGCGAGCGTGCCCAAGGCCATCAAGGACGACCCCGGGGCGATCGCCGACCACGTACTGCGGACCGTGCTTCCGGACGGGCTCGACACGGTGGACAGCGAAGAAGACGTGGTGCTGCTGGCGGCCCGCTTCGAGTGAGACGGCAGGCACACGCGGTAAGTGGTCTTACGGCCCTGTGCCCCCTTCCGTACGCCCGTACGATGGAGGGTGGCCCAGTGTCGTACATAGGAGGCAGACCGTGTCGGACGCTCTCAACCCGGCGGAACCCAATGCTGCTACCGCAGCGGGCCCGGAAGAGACCGAAGAAGAGCCGATCGAGCAGCGTAAGAACGGCCTGTACCCGGGCGTTTCCGATGAGCTCGCCGAGAACATGAAGTCCGGCTGGGCCGACACCGAGCTGCACGACCTGCAGCCGATCGCGCAGGCCGGGAACACCGCGGCCCGCCGCGCCGCGCTCTCCGCCCGCTTCCCCGGCGAGCGCCTGGTGATCCCCGCGGGCAATCTCAAGACCCGCTCGAACGACACCGAGTACGCGTTCCGTGCCTCCGTGGAGTACGCGTACCTCACGGGCAACCAGACCGAGGACGGCGTCCTCGTCCTGGAGCCGACCGCTGACGGGCACCAGGCCACCATCTACCTCCTGCCGCGCTCCAACCGCGAGAACGGCGAGTTCTGGCTCGACGGCCAGGGCGAGCTCTGGGTCGGCCGCCGCCACTCCCTCGTCGAGGCCGAACAGCTGTACGGCATCCCCGCCTCCGACGTACGCGAGCTGTGCGGGGCGCTGCGCGAGGCGACCGGGCCCGTCCGTGTCGTGCGCGGCTACGACGCCGGTGTCGAGGCCGCGCTGACCGACAAGGTCACCGCCGAGCGCGACGAGGAGCTGCGCGTCTTCCTCTCCGAGGCCCGCCTGGTCAAGGACGAGTTCGAGATCGGCGAGCTCCAGAAGGCCTGCGACTCGACGGCGCGCGGCTTCGAGGACGTCGTGAAGGTCCTCGACAAGGCCGAGGCGACGAGCGAGCGCTACATCGAGGGCACGTTCTTCCTGCGCGCCCGCGTCGACGGCAACGACATCGGCTACGGCTCCATCTGCGCCGCGGGCCCGCACGCCACCACCCTGCACTGGGTGCGCAACGACGGCGCCGTGCGCTCCGGAGAGCTGCTCCTGCTCGACGCGGGCGTGGAGACGCACACGTACTACACCGCGGACGTCACCCGCACGCTGCCGATCAACGGCCGCTTCAACGAGTTGCAGAAGAAGATCTACGACGCGGTGTACGAGGCTCAGGAGGCCGGCATCGCGGCCGTGAAGCCGGGCGCCAAGTACCGCGACTTCCACGACGCCGCGCAGCGCGTGCTCGCCGAGAAGCTGGTGGAGTGGGGCCTCGTCGACGGCCCCGTCGAGCGCGTCCTGGAGCTGGGTCTCCAGCGCCGCTGGACGCTGCACGGCACCGGTCACATGCTCGGCATGGACGTCCACGACTGCGCCGCCGCGCGCCGCGAGTCGTACGTGGACGGCACGCTGGAGCCGGGCATGTGCCTGACCGTCGAGCCGGGCCTGTACTTCCAGGCGGACGACCTGACCGTGCCGGAGGAGTACCGCGGCATCGGCGTCCGGATCGAGGACGACATCCTCGTGACGGAGGACGGCAACAGGAACCTCTCGGACTCGCTGCCGCGGCGTTCGGACGAGGTCGAGGCGTGGATGACGGGGCTCAAGGGCTGAGGTTCCGGTTCCGGTTTCACTTTTGGTTCCGGTTTCGGTTTCGCTTTTGGTGGGTGGCCGGGTGCCGCGGGTTTCCGCGGGGCCCGGCCATCGGCCGCTCTGTGGGCCACTCGTCAGTGGGCCGCCCGCTCGTCCTCGCCCGCGATCTTGCTGGTGCTCAGGGCGATGCGGTTCCAGGTGTTGATGGTGAAGATCAGGGCCAGGACGCGGGCCAGCTCCGCCTCGTCGAAGTGCTCGGCGGCGCGGGCGTAGACGTCGTCGGGGACGCCTCCCTGGGAGACCAGCGTGACCGCCTCGGTCAGGGCGAGGGCCGCCTGCTCCTTCTCCGTGAAGAAGTTCCTGGCCTCGCGCCATACGCCGATCATGTGCAGCCGCGCCTCGTCCTCGCCGGCCTTGCGGGCGTCGGAGGTGTGCATGTGGAGGCAGTAGGCGCAGCCGTTGAGGAGCGAGGCGCGGATCTGGACCAGTTCGACCAGGGCCGGGTCCAGGCCGTCGCGGGCGGCGGCGTCGAAGCCGATGAGGGCCTTGAAGGCCTTGGGGGCGGCCTTGGCGAAGTTGAGGCGCGGGGTCTGCGAGGGGGGCTCCGTGGTGTTCGTCATGGCTGCGAATCTAGGCGTGGGAAACGACCTCCGTTAAGGTGCATTCCCATGCCTGAGTCATGGGTCAATTCGGCGGAGCGCATCGGCAGTGACCTGCATCTGGAGTTGTCCGGTCAGGGCAGCCGCCGTGCCGTCCTCATCCGTGCGCTGCGGGACGCGGTGCGCGAGGGCCGACTCGCTCCGGGCACCCGGCTGCCGCCCTACCGCTCACTCGCCGCCGACCTCGGCCTCGCCCGCAACACGGTCGCCGACGCCTACGCCGAGCTGGTCGCCGAGGGGTGGCTGACGGCCCGGCAGGGCTCGGGGACGCGGGTCGCCGAGCGGGCGGCGCCGCCCAAGCGTCCGCGCACGCCGAAGCCCGCTCCCGCGCGGCCCGCCGCCCCCGCGTACAACCTCCGCCAGGGCCAGCCGGACCCCGGCTCCTTCCCCCGCACGGCCTGGCTCGCGGCCGCCCGGCGCGCCGTCAACGCCGCGCCGGGTGACGCCTTCGGGCCCGGGGACCCGCGCGGCCGCGTCGAGCTGCGGCGGGCGCTCGGTGACTATCTGACGCGCGCCCGCGGGGTGCGTGTCGACCCCGAGCGGATCATCGTGTGCTCCGGCTTCGCGCACGCGCTGCGGCTGCTGTTCGCGGGCTCCGCCGGCGCGGGCGGCGCCGTGCTGCGCGGCCCCTTCGCCGTGGAGTCGTACGGGCTCGGCTTCCACCGCCAGGTCCTGGAGGGTTCGGGCGTACGGACGGTCCCACTGGGGTTGGACGAACAGGGCGCCCGAGTCGAGGAGTTGACCGAGGGGCCACGCGCGCGTGGCGTGCTGCTCACACCCGCGCACCAGTTCCCGACGGGCGGTCCGCTGCACCCCACCCGGCGCGCCGCCGTCATCGACTGGGCCCGCACCAGCGGCGGCCTGATCCTGGAGGACGACTACGACGGGGAGTTCCGCTACGACCGCGAACCCGTCGGCGCCCTCCAGGGCCTCGATCCCGAACGGGTCGTCTACCTGGGCTCGGTCAGCAAGAGCCTGTCCCCCGCGGTGCGCCTGGGCTGGATGGTGCTGCCGGAACAGCTCGTCGACGGCGTGCTCGCGGCGAAGGGGGAGCGGGAGGCGTGGGCGAGCGTCCTCGACCAGCTCACGCTCGCCGACTTCATCGCCTCCGGGCAGTACGACCGCCACATCCGCCGGATGCGCCAGCGCTACCGGCGCCGCCGTGACCGGCTCGTCGCCGCCCTCGCCGAACACGCCCCGGACATCACGGCCACCGGCATCGCGGCGGGACTGCACGCGGTGCTGCGGCTGCCGCCGGGGACGGAGGCCTCCGTGACCAAGGCGGCGGCCTGGCAGGGGGTGGCGCTGGACGGCCTCGCGGAGTTCCGCCATCCGCGGGCCACGATGCGGGGCGTGGACGGCCTCGTGGTCGGGTACTCCACGCCTACGGAGCATGCGTACGGGGTGGCGGTGGAGGCGCTGCTGCGGGCGTTGCCGCCGGGTGATGCTGATGCGGGGTCTGGTTCTGTGTCTGGGCTTGGGCTTGGGCTTGCGCTTGGGCCCGGGTCTGGCCCTGGGCCTGGCCTGGACGCCTAGCGGTGGCGGTGGCGGTGGCGGTGGCGGTGGCGGTGGCGGTGGCGTGAGCGGATCATGCCGTCATGAGCGGCGCGCCCTCCCGCCACTTGAGCATCTTGTCGAAGCTGATCACCGCTCCGCCCCTGCCCGGCTCGTTGCCCAGGTGGACGTGGTCGGCGAGTTCTCTGATGAGGCACAGGCCCCGGCCGTCCTCGTCCGTCTCCGCGGCGGGCGGCCGGGGCGTCGGACAGCCGCGTGACGCCCCTGGGAAGCCCGGCCCCGAGTCGGCCACCTCGATGCGGCACTTCTCACCGTCCAGATAGGCCGTCACCCGGTACGCTCCGGCCGGGCCGCCGGGGGCGGTCGCGCCGCCGTGCTCGACGGCGTTGGCACAGGCTTCGCTGAGGGCGATCGACAGGTCGTAGGAGACGTCGGGATCCACGCCCGCCGTCTCCATCGTGCCGATCAGGAGGCGGCGGGCGAGCGGAACGCTCGCAGCTTCGCGCCGCAAATGGAGAGACCACCAGATGCTCATGCTCCAGCCTCCTGGCCGCGGCTCGACATACCGATACGTATTGCCGCAAGGGCGCGTGGATAAGCGCTCGGTGGACGTGATGCCGCCCATACGGCGGACGCGCGTACCGCGGTGGCTCGTGTAGGACGACGGGGCGGGCACGACATCCTTCACGCCTCCCTCGCCCCCTTGAGGGGACACAGCCGTGCCCATCGGCTGGAACGGGACCTTCCGGACCTGCCGTGTGCGTTGGGCAAGTGCAGTGCGATGATGGCCCCGCCATGTCTGCCCCCCACCCGCGCCAGCCGCGTG
This sequence comes from Streptomyces sp. NPDC003379, assembly GCF_053589195.1. Classification (NCBI taxonomy): domain Bacteria; kingdom Bacillati; phylum Actinomycetota; class Actinomycetes; order Kitasatosporales; family Streptomycetaceae; genus Streptomyces; species Streptomyces sp. NPDC003379. Next base: position 41,871 of record NZ_JBSFRK010000027.1, read on the forward strand.
ACGGAGTCGATCTCCGGCTGCTCAGGGCCGCGATGTTCGCCGCGGTCTGCGTCGTGCTGTCCGCCGGGGGCCATGTGCTCGCTTCCTGCGTCGCCGTCCCGCTGTGGACGCTCGGCGCGGGCTTCCTCGCCGTCCTCGCGGTCGCGCTGCCGCTCGCGGGGCGGGCGCGTTCGCTGCCCGGCATCGCGGCGCTCCTCGCGGTGGGCCAGCTCGGGCTGCACGCCCTGTTCGGCCTCGGCCAGCACGGTACGGCGGCCGCCGTCGCTCCGGTGAACGGCGACGCCTCCCTGGTGGAGCGTGCCGCACGCCTGGTCTGCGGGGCGGGCGCCGCGACGATCACTCCCGCGCAGGCCCACCGGATCCTCACGACGGCCGGGCTCGGGCCGGGCGGGGGCGCGGATCACTCGGCCGCGCACCACCACGGTCAGTCCGCCGCGGCGTCGGCGGACTCCGCACTGGACTCCATGGGCTCCATGGACTGGACAGGCTCTATGGGCTCGACGGGTTCCATGGGCGCCATGGCGCTCCTGCCGTCCCTGCCCATGCTCGTCGCCCACCTCCTCGCGGCCGTCGCCGCGGGATGGCTGCTGCGCCGCGGCGACCTCGCGCTGCTCCGGCTCGTCCGGCTCGCGCAGGGGGCGCACGGGGTCGCCGAAGGGGCGCTCGTACGTTCCTTGCGCTCGGCCCTCACTCTCGTACGCGCCCTGAGGGCCGGTCTGCCCGGAGCGCCCGAGACGACGGGGCCGCCTGCTCCGCGCACCGCGCTGCTCGTGCCGCCGAAGCCGCGCACGGTCGCCCTGGAAGACGCGGTGATCCGGCGGGGCCCACCGGCCGGCGCCCGCGATGTCGAACTCGCTGCCTGACGCGACGCACTCCACCCAGCGGTACGGATACGTACTGCACTGAGCGGTACGGAGGGGTCGCGCGGCACGCACGCGCGCGTGGCCGTCAGCTCGGCCGCGCGCATCCCCTCGTACGTACTGAGCACCGCGCAGCACCGCGCAGCACCGCGCATGCGCACCGCTCATCACTGCCAAAAGTGGAGTGTTTCCGTCATGAAGATGTCCCGTATCGCCGCCGTCGGCACCATCGGCACCGTCGCCGCCTCCGCCGTCCTCGTCCTCTCCGCGCCCGCCTTCGCGCACGTCAGCGTCTCGCCGGAGGGCGAGGCCGCCAAGGGCGGGTACGCGACGGTCAACTTCAAGGTGCCGAACGAGATGGACGACGCCGCGACCAACAAGGTCGAGGTCTCCTTCCCCGGCGACCACCCGCTCGCCTCGGTGATGACGCAGCCCGTCCCGGGCTGGACCGCCAAGGTCACCAAGGACAAGCTCGACAAGCCGCTCGAGATCCACGGCAAGAAGATCGACGAGGCCGTCACCAAGGTGACCTGGACCGCCGACGGCAAGGGCATCCAGCCCGGCACCTTCCAGAAGTTCCCGGTCTCCATGGGGCAGCTGCCCGAGGACGCCGACGAACTCGTCTTCAAGGCGATCCAGACGTACGACAACAAGGAAGTCGTCCGCTGGATCGAGCCGCAGCAGAAGGGCCAGGAGGAGCCGGAGCACCCCGCGCCCACGCTCCAGCTGACCGCCGCGTCCGACGACCACCACGGCGGCGGCGCGTCCGACGACGACAAGTCGGACGACAAGGCCGAGAGCGCCTCCTCGGACTCCTCCGACAGCAGCGACAGCAGTGACACCACCGCCCGCGTCCTCGGCGTCGTCGGCATCGTCGTGGGCGCCGCGGGCGTCGCGTTCGGCGTCGTCGCCTCGCGGCGCCGCGCCACCAGCTGAGCCGTCGGCCCAGCCATCCTTCGGGGTGCGCCGACGCGGCGAACGCCTGCCCCGGTGCACCCCGGCCCCCTCACATCTGGGACATTTTCGTATGCGCACGAAGAGCATGAAGAGCTCGAAGAGCACCAACTCGAAGAGCACCAAGAAGAAGCTTGCCGCCGCCGCCCTGCTGGCCGCGGCCGCACTCACGCTGACCGCCTGCGGCGGCGGGGGCGACGCCAGGACGCCGGTCGCCGACGTCTCCACCGAGGCCGACTCGGGCAAGGTGGCGACGGTCCTCGACAAGGAGTTCGAGAAGCCGGACCTCGTCCTGACCGACACCCGTGGCAAGAAGTACGACCTGCGCGAGGAGACCAAGGGCGAGCCGACGCTGCTCTACTTCGGCTACACGCACTGCCCCGACGTCTGCCCGCTGACGATGAACAACATCGCGGTCGCCAAGAAGGCGCTGCCCAAGGCCGACCAGGACAAGCTGAAGGTCGTCTTCGTCACCACCGACCCCAAGCGCGACACCCCGGCCGAGCTGGGCAAGTGGCTCAAGGGCGTGGACACCGACTTCGTCGGCCTGACCGGCGACTTCGCGACCATCCAGGCCGGCGCCCGCCAGGTCGGCATCAGCATCGTGCCGCCCAAGAAGGACAAGAACGGCAAGATCGTCTCGATGCACGGCACGAAGGTCATCACCTTCTCGCCGAAGACCGACGGCGGATACGTCCTGTACGGCGAGGACGCCACCGCCGCCGACTACACCAGGGACCTCCCCAAGCTCATCAAGGGAGAGACCCCGTGAACGCCCGCACCACCGCCCGCCGCACCACCGCCCGCCGCCGTTCTCTCGTCGGCGGAGCCATAGCGATGGCCGCGGCGCTCACCCTGGCGGGCTGCAACGACGACTCGGGGTCCGGTACCAAGGACTCCGCGAAGAAGCCCGAACTCAAGGTCGCCGGGGCGTACATCCCGGAGCCGACCATGGACGACATGGCGGCCGGCTTCCTCACGCTCGCGAACAAGGGCGGAGCCGACAAGTTCACCTCCGCCACCAGCGACATCGCGGGCGCCGTCACGCTGCACAGCACCAAGGGCGGCGTGATGAAGGAGCAGAAGTCCTTCGACGTGCCCGCGGGTGGCGAGCTCGAACTCGCCAGCGGCGGCAACCACCTGATGTTCGAAAAGCTCACGCGCAAGCCGAAGCGGGGCGAGAAGGTCACCCTGACGCTGCGCTTCCGGAAGTCGGACCCGATCACGATCGAGGTGCCGGTCAAGGAAGCGACGTACAGCCCCAAGCAGCACTCGTCGCACTGAGGGACGGATCGGACCGTTGACGCAGACCATCGCTCCCCGCCTCTGGCGGCTTCTTCTCGTGCTCGTCGCCGCGACCGGCGCCTTCCTCGCCGGCGCCGCGCCGGCCTCCGCGCACGCCGCGCTGACCGGCAGCGACCCGAAGCAGGGAGCGGTGGTCGACAAGGCCCCCGCCCAGGTGAAGCTCACCTTCTCGGAGAAGGTCGCCATGTCGGACGGCTCGGTACGGGTGCTCGACCCGTCCGGCAAGCGCGCCGACACCAACAAGACGACTGACCTGGGCGCCAACACGTACGGCGTGAAGCTGCGCCCCGGCCTGCCCGACGGCACCTTCACCGTCGCCTACCAAGTCGTCTCCGCGGACAGCCACCCGGTCGCCGGCGCCTTCACCTTCTCCATCGGCGCGCCCTCCGACACCAAGGCCGTCCTGCCCGACCAGGAGGCGGGCGGCGGCCTCGTCGGCGTGCTCTACGACATCGCGCGCTACCTCTCCTACGCCGGGTTCATCGTGGTCGTCGGCGGCGCCGCGTTCGTGCTCGGCTGCTGGCCGCGCGGCGCGGGCGTGCGGGCCGTACAGCGGCTCGTGACGTACGGCTGGGTCACGCTCACCGGCTCCACGCTCGCCCTGCTCCTGCTCCGCGCCCCCTACACCGGCTCGGGGAAGCTCGCCGACGTCTTCGACATGGGCAAGCTCGGCGACGTACTCAACACCAAGACGGGCGCGGCCCTGGTCTCCCGGCTGCTGCTGCTCGCCGCCGCCGCGCTGTTCATCGCGGTGCTCTTCGGGGCGTACGAGAAGCGTGACGACCCCAAGGAGAAGAAGGACCTCACCTTCGGCCTCGCGATCGGCGGCACGGTCGTCGCCATCGGCATCGCGGCGACCTGGGCGATGGCGGAGCACGCATCGACCGGCGTCCAGGCGGGCATCGCGATGCCCGTCGACGTGCTGCACCTGCTGGCCGTCGCCGCCTGGCTGGGCGGGCTCGCGGCGCTCGTCGTCGCGCTGTACCGCACCTCTTCAGTAGAAGCCGTGGCCGTACGGCGCTTCTCGCGCGTGGCGTTCATCAGTGTCGTCGTGCTGGCCGCGACCGGGCTCTACCAGTCGTGGCGGCAGGTCGGCTCGTGGTCGGCGCTGACCGGTACGTCGTACGGGCAGCTGCTCCTCGTCAAGATCGGCCTGGTCGTCGTCCTCGTGGGCGTCGCCTCCATCTCGCGGCGCTGGACCGGACGCATCGCCTCCGAGGGCAGCGGTGCCGCGCCGGAGACCGCGGCCGCCGTGGTCGTCGAACAGCGCACGCAGAAGGAGTCGACGAAAACAAAGAACTTGCTCAAGCCCGCGAGCAAGTCCGCGAAGAAACCGGTCACGGTGCCCGCCCCCGCCGCCGGCGACGCGGACGACTCCGAGCGCTCCGCCCAGCTCGCGCGCCAGCGTGCCGCCGTGGCCACCGCGCGCGAGAAGCGCATCCGCGACGCCGACCCGCACCGCTCCGGACTGCGCCGCTCGGTGCTCACCGAGGCGGGCGTCGCCGTCGTGCTGCTCGCCGTCACGACGGTCCTGACGACCACCGAGCCCGGCCGCACCGAGGAGGAGGCCGCCAAGGCCACCTCCGCGGCGGCGGCCGCACAGCGCTCGGGCCCGCTCACCCTCAAGGTGCCCTTCGACACGGGCGACGAGGACGGCAAGGGCACCGTGCGCCTCGAACTGGACCCGGGCCGTACCGGCAGCAACGACCTGCACGTGTACGTGAAACGGCCCAACGGCAGCGCCTTCGACATCCCCGAGGTGAAGGTCTCCTTCACTCTCAAGTCGAAGGACGTGGGCCCGCTGCCCGTCACCCCCGACCACATCGCCACCGGACACTGGAGTGCGAGCGGGGTGCAGATTCCCATGGCGGGCAACTGGAAGATCGCGGTGACGGTGCGGACCTCCGACATCGACCAGGTGACCGTGAACAAGAACGCGCAGATCGGCTGAGCCAGCATGACGGACAACGGGATTTCCAGGCGGCGGCTGCTCGGCACCGCCGGCGCGACCGGCCTCGCGCTCGGTGCGGCGGGCGGCGCGGTCGGGTACGCCGCGGCGCCCTCGTCCGGCGCCTCCGACGCGCCCGGCGTGTCCGGCTCGTCGAAGGCCGCCCTGGCGTCTCTCGGCACGGACGAGGTGATGTTTCACGGGAAACATCAGTCCGGCATCACCACGCCCATGCAGTCCCGCGGCCATCTGATCGCCTTCGACCTGGCGGCGGGCGCGGGCCGCAAGGAGGCGGCGGCCCTGCTGCGCCGCTGGTCGGCGACGGCCGAGCGGCTGATGGCGGGCGAGCCGGTCGGCGGTGACGACACGGCGGTCGCGCGGGACGCGGGCCCCTCCTCGCTCTCCGTCACCTTCGGCTTCGGCGCCTCCTTCTTCTCCCGGGCAGGCCTGGAGAAGCAGCGCCCGGCAGCGCTGGACCCGCTGCCCGACTTCTCCTCGGACCATCTCGACAAGGCGCGCAGCAACGGCGATCTGTGGGTGCAGATCGGCGCGAACGACCCGCTCGTCGCCTTCCACGCGCTCCGCGCGCTCCAGAAGGAGGCGGCGGGGGCCGCGCGCGTGCGCTGGCAGATGAACGGCTTCAACCGGTCGCCGGGCGCCACCGCGCAGCCGATGACGACCCGGAATCTGATGGGCCAGATCGACGGCACGAACAACCCGAAGCCGTCGGAGAAGGACTTCGACGAGCGGATCTTCGTACCCGCCGACGGCGACCCGGCGTGGATGGCGGGCGGTTCCTACGCCGTCGTACGCCGTATCCGGATGCTCCTCGACGACTGGGAGAAGCTCGGTGTGAAGGCACAGGAGGCGGTGATCGGGCGGCACAAGTCGGACGGTTCGCCGCTGACCGGTGGCACGGAGACGACCGAGCCGCAGCTGGAGAAGACGGGCCAGGACGGCAAGGTCGTCATCCCCCTCAACGCGCATGCCCGCATCACGCGGCCCGACCAGAACGGCGGCGCCGCGATGCTGCGCCGGCCGTTCTCGTACCACGACGGCTTCGACGCGCACGGCGAGCCGGACGCGGGGCTGCTCTTCGTCTGCTGGCAGGCGGACCCGATGCGCGGCTTCGTGCCGGTGCAGCGCAAGCTCGACCGGGGCGACGCCCTGTCGGAGTTCATCCGGCACGAGGCGAGCGGGCTCTACGCGGTGCCGGGCGGGGCGGCGAAGGGCGAGTACGTGGGGCAGCCGCTGCTGGAGGCGTAGCCGGGCCGCCCCGGGCGCGTGGGGGAGCGTGAGCCCCGGGTACGGGTGAGGCGGGTGCCGCTCCATGAGACGCGTGAGACGCGCCACGCCGGGCCCCATTAGGGTGACCGTATGTCGGCGACGCGCTACACCTATCTCGGCCCCGAAGGCACCTTCACCGAGGCCGCCCTCCGTACGCTGCCCGAAGCGGCCGCCCGGGAACTCGTCCCGATGGTGTCCGTCCCGGCCACGCTGGACGCGGTCCGCAACGGCCAGGCGGCGGCCGCGCTCGTGCCGATCGAGAACTCGGTCGAGGGCGGCGTCACGACCACGGTCGACGAGCTCGCCAAGGGTGAGCCCCTGATGATCTACCGCGAGGTCGTCCTGCCGATCGCCTTCGCGCTGCTCGTGCGCCCCGGCACGGAGTTCAAGGACATCAAGACGGTGACCGGCCACCCCGTGGCCCAGCCCCAGGTGCGCAACTGGCTGGCCGCCCACCTCCCGGACGCCCTGTGGGAGTCGGCGGCCTCGAACGCCGACGGCGCGCGGCTCGTCCAGGAGGGCCGTTTCGACGCGGCCTTCGCGGGGGAGTTCGCGGCGGCCACGTACGGCCTGGAACCGCTGGTCAGCGAGATCCACGACGCGGCCAACGCCGCGACCCGCTTCGTCCTGGTCGGCCGTCCTGCCCGCCCGGCGGCGCCGACCGGCGCCGACCGGACCTCCGTCGTCATCTGGCTGGGCGACGACCACCCCGGCGCCCTGCTCGAACTGCTCCAGGAGTTCGCCGTACGTGGCGTCAACCTGATGCGCATCGAGTCGCGCCCGACCGGCCAGGGCATCGGCAACTACTGCTTCTCGGTGGACGCCGAGGGACACATCACGGACCGCCGGGTCGGCGAGGCCCTGATGGGGCTCAAGCGGATCTGCCCGCAGGTGCGCTTCCTCGGCTCGTATCCGCGGGCCGGGGTGTCCCCGGCGGATGTGCGGGTGCTGCGGCCCGGCACGTCGGACGGCGAGTTCGCGGCGGCCTCGGACTGGCTGACGCGCTGCCAGGACGGCCGTTTCTAGCCACTGATGGCCTTGAGGCGCTCGGGGAGACGCTCCGGGCGCCATTCCTACCTGCAGATTTACGTTGCCCACAGAAGTTATCCACAGGCTCGCATCTCGACCTGGGGACAAGTCGACAACGAAGTGCGACATGGTCGACAAATCTGCCCACAGCTCTCATCTCCGTCCACGGCCCCTCACGTCACCCCTCGTCCACTCTTTTCCATTGATCAACTCTTTAGAGGGAACCATTTCCACTCGAAAGTGGAGGCGGGGCCGGTTTGGGAAACGAATCGTTCGTCACGCTTGTGGCTTTCGGAACGACCACTTCCGGCATCCACAGATCTTTCGCACACCCTGTGGATAACTCTTCGGAGGTCGCCATTCCTGTGGACAACCGGAGTGGGCAGAGGCCCCAAGTCCCGCTCGCGGCAAGGAGTTCACGTCAAGGCGGCGAGTGCGCTCTGCCCCATTTCGGGGAGGGCGCCCCATTTATTGACCGGGTGCCCGCGTGGACCCGAAGGGGCCTTTTCGGCCGGGCCGATCGCGTTTGATCTCCGTTTCGATCTCCGCGAATTCATTCCGGCAAAACGGGCATAACGTACACAATGGAATATCGAGTCGTGGGCCGGAACCGCACAACGGTAGCCTTGAGGGGTGATTGACCTTCGCCTGCTCCGTGAGGACCCCGACCGTGTTCGCGCCTCCCAGCGCGCCCGTGGAGAGGACGTCGCGCTCGTCGACGCCCTGCTCTCCGCCGACGAGCGGCGCAGGTCGTCCGGCGTCCGCTTCGATGAGCTGCGCTCCGAGCAGAAGGCGCTCGGCAAGCTGATCCCGAAGGCCTCGCCCGAGGAGAAGCAGGAGCTCCTGAAGAAGGCGGGCGAGCTCTCCGCCGCCGTCAAGGCGGCCGACGCCGCGCAGGACGAGGCCGACGACGAGGCCAAGCGGCTCCTGCGGCAGCTGGGCAACATCGTCCACCCGGACGTCCCGGTCGGCGGCGAGGAGGACTTCGTCGTCCTCGACACGATCGGCACCCCGCGCGACTTCGCGGCCGAGGGCTTCGAGCCGAAGGACCACCTGGAGCTCGGCGAGGCGCTCGGCGCCATCGACGTCGAGCGCGGCGCGAAGGTCTCCGGATCGCGCTTCTACTACCTCACCGGTGTCGGCGCCCTCCTTGAGCTCGCCCTGGTCAACGCGGCGATCGCGCAGGCGACGGAGGCCGGGTTCATCCCGATGCTGACGCCGTCGCTGGTCCGCCCGCGCGCCATGGAGGGCACGGGCTTCCTCGGCCAGGCCGCGGAGAACGTGTACCACCTGGAGAAGGACGACTACTACCTGGTCGGCACCTCCGAGGTCGCGCTCGCGGCGTACCACATGGACGAGATCATCGACGCCGACAAGCTGCCCCTGCGGTACGCGGGCTTCTCGCCCTGCTACCGCCGCGAGGCCGGCACATACGGCAAGGACACCCGCGGCATCTTCCGCGTGCACCAGTTCGACAAGGTCGAGATGTTCTCGTACGTCGACCCGGCCGACGCCGAGAACGAGCACAAGCGCCTCCTGGAGTGGGAGAAGCAGTGGCTGACCGGCCTCGGCCTGCCCTTCCAGGTGATCGACGTGGCCACCGGTGACCTCGGTGCCTCGGCCTCGCGCAAGTTCGACTGCGAGGCGTGGATCCCCACCCAGGGCAAGTACCGCGAGCTGACGTCCGCGTCGAACTGCGACGGCTTCCAGGCCCGCCGCCTGTCCGTGCGCATGCGCGACAGCCGTGACGGCAAGAAGGTCCTCCAGCCGCTCGCGACGCTGAACGGCACGCTGTGCGCCGTGCCCCGCACGATCGTGGCGATCCTGGAGAACCACCAGCAGGCCGACGGCTCCGTGGTGGTGCCCGAGGTGCTGCGTCCCTACCTCGGGGGACGAGAGATTCTGGAGCCCATCGCCAAGTGAGCCACCCAGCTCAGGCCACGCCGTCCTTCCCTTACAAGCTGGTCGCCACCGACCTCGACGGGACGCTGCTGCGGCCCGACGACACGGTTTCGGAACGTACGCGCGAGGCGCTCACCGCGGCCACCGCGGCGGGCGCCGCGCACATCGTCGTCACCGGCAGGGCCGTGCCGTGGACCCGGCACATCCTCGACGACCTCGGCTATAACGGCATAGCGGTGTGCGGGCAGGGCGCGCAGGTCTACCACGCGGGGGAGCACCGGCTGCTCACCTCGGTGACGCTCGACCGGCAGCTCGCCGGTCTGGCCCTGGCGAAGATCGAGGCGGAGATCGGCCCGCTCGCCCTGGCGGCGAGCCGTGACGGCATCGACGGCGAGATCCTGGTCGGCCCGGGGTACGCCGTCCAGGGCGGCCCGCTGCCGAGCATCCCCTTCACGGACGTCACCGATCTGTGGGCCGCCCCGCTGAACAAGGTGTACATCCAGCATCCCGGCCTCGGCGACGACGCGCTGACGGACGTGGCGCGGCAGGTGGCGGGCGATCTGGTCGGCGTGACCATGGCGGGCGAGGGCGTCGTCGAACTCCTCCCGCTCGGTCTCTCCAAGGCCACGGGCCTCTCCCTCGCGGCCCGCCGCCTGGGTGCGAAGGCCATGGACACGATCGCCTTCGGCGACATGCCCAACGACATCCCGATGTTCGGCTGGGCGGCCCACGGCGTGGCCATGGCCAACGCGCACGAGGAGCTGAAGGCGGTCGCGGACGAGGTGACGACGTCGAACGAGGCGGACGGCATCGCGGTGGTGCTTGAGCGACTGCTGGGCTGATGAGGACGGCGATCTCCGGCCCGTCCGGCGTCTGAGCACGGACTCGGCGAAGCCTGCGACAGACGCTTGCCCCAGTGCCGGGCGTCGATACCCGCTCAAGCTCGGTGCGACGTCTCGCGGAGGATGCGCGGATCGAACGCGCGCGGGGCTTTCGGCCCCGACGACGGCTTAGCAAGCCGCTGCCTTACCACTCGGCCAATCCTCCGGGTGGGCGGCCCGCGCAGCGATGTGTACTGCGCGCTCGAAGCGGCCGCCCCGGGCAATCCCCCGCGGGTGGGGCCGTACGGAGTGAGTAACTACTCCGGAGCCTGCCGCGGACTGCCCTGTCGGGAACTCGACGGGCTACTGACGGACACGTCGGCTCCTCTCCCGGAAGGTGAGCGCCGGTTACCGGCGCGGTGACAGCAACTACTTTGCCCGCGCCGGGTGTTCACCGCCACCGAATAAAACTCTGCCCGGGTGCGTCCCTACTCCTCCCCGGCCAGCTTCAGCGACCGCAGCTTCTGTCCCGCGTACCAGGTGGTGGCCACCGTGACGGCGACCAGCAGGCACGTCGCCGTGGGAAGGCCGACGTCGGAGGTGATCAGATCGCCGTCGCCGACCTTCTGGGCCACGGCGAGGGACCACTGCTGGACGCTGAGCGTGCGCGCGCCCAGGACCAGCGACCCGAAGAGGGCCTCCCACACCAGGGCGTAGACGAGCCCGAAGACCACGGCGTGCCGGGTGATCGTGCCGAGGAACAGGAAGATCGCGGCGTATGTGATGGAGGCGACCAGTGCGGCGATCGTGTACGCCACGGCGATCTGCTGGCCGTTGCCGTTGAGGATCATCCCCGCGATGAAGGTGGGTATCGCGGAGAAGGCCATGGTCACGGCGATGGCGACGATCAGCTTGGTGAAGATGATGGTGGGCCGCTTGACCGGCTTGGAGAGGAGGTAGACGACGGAGCCGTCGTCGATCTCCGGGCCGATGGCGCCCGTGCCCGCGATGACACCGATGATCGGCACCATCGTGGCGAGCGCGAAGCCTCCCAGGACGTCGACGGCCACTTGGTCGTCGGCGCCACTGAATCCGCGTACCGCACCGGAGATGACGATCAGCAGGACGGGCAGGGTGAAGAGGATGAGCGCCCGGCGGCGGCCGAGCAGGGCCCGGTAGGTGAGCCGGGCCACAGTGGGGTCGTACACAATGGCTCCCTTCAGGCCGCGACGAGGTAGGAGAAGACCGACTCGAGGGACTCGTCCGAGGGCGAGACCGTCAGGAGCCGGATGCCGTGCTCACGGGCGACGCGGGGCAGCAGCGTCGTGAACCGGCCGAAGTCGACCGCCTGAATGCGCAACGCGCCCTCCTTGAGGTCGACTTCGATGCCGGCCGTCGAGGGGTCGGCGATCAGCGCGGCGGCCAGGGCGCGGTCGTCGCTGGAACGGATCAGATAGCGGTGGGGCCGGTCGGTCATCAGGCGTCGGATTTTGCGGAAGTCACCGCTCGCCGCGTGCCGTCCGGCGACGATCACCTCGATGTGCGAGGCCAGTTGCTCGACCTCTTCGAGGATGTGCGAGGAGAACAGAACCGTGCGGCCCTGTTCACCCATGTTCCTCAGGAGGTCCATCAGCTGCATGCGCTGGCGCGGGTCCATGCCGTTGAAGGGCTCGTCGAGCAGCAGTACGGACGGGTCGTGGACCAGGGCGGAGGCCATCTTCACGCGCTGGCGCATGCCCTTGCTGTACGTGGAGATCTTCCGGTCCTGCGCGTACTCCATCTGCACCGTCGCGAGCGCCTGCTTGGCGGCCCGCTCGTCCAGACCGTGCAACTCGGCGTTGGCGACGACGAATTCCTGGCCGGTGAGGAAGTCGTACATCGCCTCGCGCTCGGGGACGATGCCGATGTCCTTGTAGATCTGTTCGTTGCGCCAGATCGGCTTGCCGTCGAGTGTGACGCTGCCCGTGGAGGGGGCGAGGAATCCGCCCATCATGTTGATGAGAGTCGACTTGCCCGCGCCGTTCGGACCGAGGAGCCCCGTGACTCCCGGGCCGATGTTCATGGTGATGTCGTTGACCGCCACCACGTTGCCGAACCAGCGGGACGTGTGGTCGATGGTGATCGTGGGCATCAGAGGCCGACCTTTCGGTAGCGGCGCATCATCGCGCCGTAGCAGCCGGCGATGAGGCCGAGGACGACGAGTACGTAGACGACGCCCATGCCGGACGAGGGTCCTTCCCCGCCGGGGAAGGCGGAGGTCGCGCCGAGGAAGGCGGTCTGCACGCCGTCGATGAGCGTGATCGGTGAGAAGAGGCCCAGCCAGGCGATGGCTCCGGTGCTGCCCTGTTCGTAGGCGATCGCCTGGACCGTGGACACCGCGCCGTAGGTGATGGTCAGGACGGCGATGACGGCGGCGATGCCGAAGCCCCGGCGGGGTGTGATCGCCGAGATGACCAGCGCGATGCCGGCGAAGAGGAGGGACAGCAGCGCCACGGAGACCAGGCCCTGGCCGAAGCCCTTCGTCTGGTCCGCGAAGTCGAGCTTGGCGAGCAACGCCCCTACGTAGAGGACGAGGAGCGGCGCGGCCGTGAGGACGAAGAGGGCCGAGGCCATCGCGGTGAACTTCGCGAGGACGTAGTCACCGCGCTCGATGGGCCGCGAGAAGTAGAGCGGCACGGTCTTGAAGCGCAGGTCGCGGGAGACGGTCTGCGGGGCCTGGGCGGCCAGGAAGAGGCTGATGACGGCCTGCAGGAGGATCGCGTATCGCGTGTAGTCGACGGGGAGGTCCTTGACCTTGGTGGCCACGGCGACCGCCACCATGATCGCGGCGGGTACGCACATGACCGCGAAGAGGATCATCGGCAGGACCTTGGACTTGGCCGAGCGTCCGAGGCCGTACGCGCCGCGCAGGCTCTGGGAGAAGAGCGAGCGGCGGGCGTAGGCACGGCCCAGGCGGGCGCCGTCGTAGTTCCTGTAGCCGATGTTGTGGATCTGGGTGGACTCAGTGCTCATCGCGTCCGCCTCCTGTCTGCTGTGCGGCGACCGCGGTGGCCGTCCCGGCGGCCGCGTGCTCGGGGACGGGCTCCTGCCGTGCGTCGTCGTGGTCCTTGAAGACCTCCGCGATGTGGTGCCTGCGCTGTTCCATCCGGACCAGGCCGATGCCCAGGTCGGCGACGAGGTCCCGCACGAGGTCGTACGTCTCCTCGCCCTCGGCGGTGAGCAGGATCGTGTGGCCCGCGCCGGGCAGCTCGCCGCCGGCCTCCGTACCTATGCCGTGCCCGCGCAGCGCGTCGCGCAGCGCCCGGGTGCCGTCCGGGTGTGCGTCGGAGTCGGTGACCTCGACGGCCAGGGTCGTGGTGGTCTGCGTGAAGTCGGTGGTGGAACTGGACCGCAGCAGCTTGCCGCCGTCGATGACGACGACGTGGTCGCAGGTGCGCTCCAGCTCGCCCAGCAGGTGCGAGGTGACGAGGACCGAGATGCCGAAGTCGGTGTGGACTCGGCGGATCAGGCCGAGCATCTCGTCGCGCCCGACCGGGTCGAGGCCGTTCGTCGGCTCGTCCAGGAAGACCAGTTGCGGGTCGTGGACGAGGGCTTGGGCGAGCTTGACGCGCTGCTTCATGCCCGTCGAATAGCCGCCGATGGGGCGGTAGCGCTCCTCGTAGAGCCCGACGTGCCGCAGGGTGTCCGCCGTGCGCTCACGGGCCGCGGTGGGCGGGAGCCCGGACATGCGCGCCATGTGGACGACGAACTCGGTGGCCGAGACGTCGGGTGGCAGGCAGTCGTGCTCGGGCATGTACCCGACGCGCTCGCGGATCTGGCCGCCGCTGGTGGCGACGTCGAGGCCGAGCACGGCGGCGCGGCCCTCCGTAGCGGGGGACAGACCCAGCAGAATCTTGATCAGTGTGGACTTGCCGGCTCCATTGGACCCGACGAGTCCGGTCACACCGGGCCCGATATCCATGGAGAGCCGGTCAAGCGCGGTCACCCTCGGGAACCGCTTGCTCAGGCTTTCGGTCGCGATCACAGTCACGTTTCGACGGTAGTGGCGCAGACCACACGAGTCGTCAGACCACGGGCTTGCCCTGCTCTCACTCTGGAGTATTACGGGCCCGTAGGGGTCCCCCGGAAGTCGACCCCTCGGGGATCTTCCGGACCTGTCCCCCAGGCTCGGGCAGAACTATTGACGCAGCCGCCGAGCATTGTCACATTCATCAGTGTCAAGTTACGGCCGCGTACGGCGACGAGCCGGACACGGGCATGGACCGGACTCGGGACGGACGGTGGCATGGCCTCAGCAGGTACAGACGGACTCTCCGCGGAACTGCGGGGGTTCAGGGAAGTGCAGACCCTCGCGTATGAATGCGCGGAGGCGGTCGCGGCTCAGCTCAGGCCGGGTGTGACGGAGCGCGAGGCCGCGCGGATGCAGCGCGAGTGGCTGCGGGAGCGGGGTGTGCGGGACTGGTTCCACCTGCCCTTCGCCTGGTTCGGCGACCGCACGGCGTTCGCCGACTTCCGTATACCGCTGCAGTTCTTCCCCACCAACCGCGAGCTGGAGCCGGGGATGCCCTTCATCCTCGACATGGCTCCGGTCCACAAGGGCTTCACGGCCGACATCGGCTACTCAGGCTGTCTGGGCCTCAACCCCGTGCACGACAAGCTGCTGGCCGATCTCGAGGCGCACCGCGAGCTGATCCTGCGCGAGGTGCGCGAGCGCCGCCCGCTGCGCGAGATATACGAGGACGTGGACCGGCTCATGGTCCGCCAGGGCTACGCCAACCGCCATCGGGCGTATCCCTTCGGCGTCATCGCGCACAAGGTCGGCCGGGTCAAGGAGCGCCGTCTGTCACCGCACCTCTTCGGGTTCGGCACACAGTCGCTCAAGGGCCTGGCGAGCGACGCGCTCCACGGTCACCGGGACGGCTGGTCACCGCTGTGGTCCCCGTACAAGTTCTCCGACCACCCGCCGCAGAACGGGCTCTGGGCGGTCGAGCCGCACCTCGGGTTCAGGGGTACGGGCGCGAAGTTCGAGGAGCTCCTGGTCGTCACCGACTCCAGGGATCCCGAACAGAGCGCGTTCTGGCTGGACGACGATCTGCCGCATGTGCGGCGCTGGGCTGAGGAGAGGGCCGCCGCATGACGACCGGAGCAGTCGCCGAGAAGATGAAGGACGCGCGCGAGCGCCGGGTGCGTACGGGCGGGGTGGAGCTGTGCGTCGCCGAGCTGGGCGACCCGGAGCGCCCGACGGTCCTGCTCGTGCACGGCTATCCCGACTCCAAGGAGGTGTGGACCGAGGTCGCCGAGCGTCTCGCGGACCGCTTCCACGTCGTGCTGTACGACGTGCGGGGACACGGCGGGTCGACGGCCCCGCAGCCACTGCGCGGCGGCTTCACCCTGGAGAAGCTGACCGACGACTTCATGGCGGTCATCGACGCGGTGAGCCCGGACAGGCCGGTGCATGTGGTGGGGCACGACTGGGGCTCGGTGCAGTCCTGGGAGTTCGTGACGGTCAAGCGGACCGAGGGGCGGATCGCGTCCTTCACCTCGATGTCGGGTCCGTCGCTCGACCATTTCGGGCACTGGATAAAGAAGCGTATGTCCCGGCCCACCCCGCGCAGGATCGGCCAGTTGCTCGGCCAGGGCGCCAAGTCCTGGTACGTGTACATGCTGCATACCCCCGTCCTCCCGGAGCTCGCCTGGCGCGGTCCGCTCGGCAAGCGCTGGCCGAAGATCCTCCAGCGCGTGGAGAAGGTCCCCGCGGGGGACTACCCGACACCGTCGCTGCCCCAGGACGCGGCGCATGGAGCCTGGCTCTACCGCGACAACGTCCGCGCGAGGCTGCGCAGGCCCCGCGCCGACGCGTACGCGCACGCGCCCGTGCAGCTCATCACGCCCTCAGGTGACATCTTCCTGTCCGAGCGGCTCTACGACGAGCTGGAGCAGTGGGCGCCGGGCCTGGTCCGCCGCACGCTGCCGGCCAAGCACTGGGTGCCGCGCACGCGGCCCGACCAACTGGCGGCGTGGATCGGTGACTTCGTGACGGCCCACGAGGACGGCCTGCCCGCCAAGG
Source organism: Streptomyces sp. NPDC003379 (assembly GCF_053589195.1). Taxonomy (NCBI): domain Bacteria; kingdom Bacillati; phylum Actinomycetota; class Actinomycetes; order Kitasatosporales; family Streptomycetaceae; genus Streptomyces; species Streptomyces sp. NPDC003379. The sequence continues at coordinate 58,044 of NZ_JBSFRK010000027.1, forward strand.
TCAGCACGGCCACGGGGAAGTACGCCGACCGGTTCGGCGGGCGGCTGGTCCTGGTCACCGGCGCGGGCAGCGGCATCGGGCGGGCCATCGCCTTCGCGTTCGCCGAGGCGGGGGCGCGTGTGGTGGCCGTCGACCGGGACGCGGAGAGCACTGCCCGCACGGCGGAGCTGTCCCGCCTCATAGGCGCCCCCGAGGCGTGGGGGGAGACGGTCGACGTCTCGGACGAGCAGGCCATGGAGAAGCTCGCCGAGAAGGTCGCCAGGGAGTACGGCGTTGTGGACGTCCTGGTGAACAACGCGGGCATCGGCCTCTCCGGCTCCTTCCTCGACACCAGCGCCGAGGACTGGAAGAAGGTCCTGGACGTCAATCTGTGGGGTGTCATCCACGGATGCCGTCTCTTCGGCAGGCAGATGGCCGAGCGCGGCCAGGGCGGCCATATCGTCAACACCGCGTCGGCGGCGGCGTTCCAGCCCTCCAAGGTGCTGCCCGCCTACAGCACCTCCAAGGCCGCGGTCCTCATGCTCAGCGAGTGCCTGCGCGCGGAGCTGGCGGGCCAGGACATCGGGGTCTCCGCGATATGCCCGGGTTTCGTGAACACGAACATCACGTCGACGTCCCGTTTCGTCGGTGTGGACGCCGACGAGGAGAAGCGCCGCCAGAAGCGCACCTCCCGGCTCTACGGCCTGCGCAACTATCCGCCGGAGAAGGTCGCCGACGCGGTGCTGCGCGCCGTCGTCAGGAATCAGGCGGTCGTCCCGGTCACCCCCGAGGCCCGCGGCGCCCACCTCATGTCCCGCTTCACCCCCAAGGTCCTGCGCGCCATAGCCCGATTGGAGCCGCCGCTGTGAGCGAGGAGAGGAACCCCGACACGAACGCCGCGGAGCACAGAGCGGCAGCGGAAGAGCAGGCGCCAGAGGCGCATTACGCGATCGTTCCGCGCCGGGTCTCGTTCGACTGGGACGAGACGCCACTGCACTGGATACCGGACGAGCCGACCGCCACGCACGTCATCAACGTCCTGCATCTGCTTCTCCCCGCGGGGGAGCGGTGGTTCGTGAAGGTCTTCAAGGAAGGCCTGCCGCTCGTCACCGATCCCGTGCTGCTCAGGGACGTCAAGGGGTTCATGGGGCAGGAGGCCACGCACAGCGTGCAGCATGCGCATGTGCTCGACCACCTGGCGGCGCAGCGGCTCGACACCGCCGCGTTCACCAAGTACGTCGACTTGCTCTTCGAGAGACTCCTCGGGGAGAGACCCCCGTTGGGGGCGCCGGTGCCGACCCAGGAGTGGTTGCGCTTCCGCCTGTCGATCGTCGCCGCGATCGAGCAGTTCACGGCGGTCCTGGGGAACTGGGTCCTGCACGCCGATGGTCTAGACCGCGCCGGTGCGGACGAGGTCATGCTCGACCTGCTGCGCTGGCATGGTGCGGAGGAGGTCGAACACCGCTCGGTCGCCTTCGACATGTACCAGCACTGCGGCGGCAAGGGCCTGCCCCGGTACGCCCGCCGGATCGCCGGCATGACGGTGACGGCGCCCGTGATGCTGTACCTGTGGATATGGGGCACGGCCTATCTGATCCGCCACGACCCTCAACTGGCGGGCCGCTTCCGGTACTCACTGGCCGAGCACAACAGGGCGGTCGCGAAGGGACTGCTGCCCATCTGGCGGGAGATCGGCACGGCGATACCCCGCTATCTGCGGCGGTCGTACCATCCCTCGCAGGAGGGCTCGCTGCGCAAGGCCGTCGAGTATCTGGCACAGTCGCCCGCGGCACGGGCGGCGGCGGGTGCGGTGGGCCGGGCGGCCATCGCCTAGTACGAGGCATCACGGAGGACGTCAGCGTGGAGTACCGCATCGAGGACCTGGCGCACCACAGCGGTGCGACGGTGCGCACGATCCGTGCCTATCAGGACCGCGGGCTGCTCCCCCGCCCGGAGCGGCGTGGCCGGTCCAATGTGTATGGGGAGGCGCATCTGGCACGGCTGCGGCAGATCGCCGACCTGCTCGACCGCGGCTACACCCTGGCTTCCATCAAGGAGCTCCTGGAGGCCTGGGACGCCGGCCGGGGCCTCGGCGGGGTGCTCGGCCTGGCGGTGGAGGTCGATGGTCCCTGGACGGACGAGAAGGCCGACCGGATCACCCGCGCGGAGCTCGACGAGGCATTCGGTGGTGTACCGGACGAGGCGGCGGTGGCCGACGCGATCGCCCTCGGTGTGCTCGAACCGATGCCGGGGCGCGAGGACGAATTCCTGGTGCCGAGCCCGCAAGAGCTGGCCGTGGCGGTGGAGTTGCACGCAGCTGGGGTTCCGCTATCGGCGATATCGGGTCATTTGCGGGAGTTGAGGGGGCAGGTCGAGCACATAGCTTCCCGTTTCCTGGAATTCACCACGGAGCACGTCTTCGGCCGTTATCTCGGCAATCATCCGCCGACCGAGGCGGACGCGGCCGAGGCCGCCTCTCTCGTACGTCGGCTCAGGCCGCTCGCGCAGCAGTCGGTCGATGCCGAACTGGCGCGGGCGATGCGGTTGTTCGCGACCAGGCACCTTCGTCGGCACTTGGACCCGGAGCAGACACCGCGGAGCGCGGATGAGCCACAAAGTGTGGTGCTGCCCGCATCCACAATGAGTGCTGTTCGGGAGCTGGTTGGCGACGCGAACGCGGCGGCGTTTATCGCTGCCGCCACCGAACGCGAGGTACGGGCGAGAACTTTGGACGCACTTGCCGCAACCCGGCGCCAAACAGCAGAAGTTGCCCAAATGCCGCATGGCGCCTAGGGGTTGTCCACAGAATCGCCAACCAGCCTGTGGATAACAGGACTTGTCTGTGGATCAAACATGTAACCCTAAATTCGTCGATGAAAAGTCGGTGGACGAAAGTCGAGTGGGCGGAGAACGGGCCGTTCCGGGACGAGCGTGGTCCAGTCCTCGGTCAGCGGAGCTGCGAGAGCGCTTCGGTCGCGATCTTCTCGAAGACGCCTTGGTCGGTGGCGAAGTCCGAGTCCGGGATGGGGGCGTGGATGACGATCTCAGTGAAGCCGAGATCCGCGTGCTTGCCCGCGAAATCCACGAAGGCGTCGACGGACTCCAGCGGCTGATTGCGGTCCGGAGTGAAGCCGGTCAGCAGGATCTTGTCCAGCTCGGCGACGTCCCGGCCGACGTCCGCGCACGCCTTGCCCAGTTTCTCGACCTGGCCCCGGATCGCCTCGCGTGACTCCTCGGGCGTGCCCGACCCGAAGAGCTTCGGGTCGCCCGTCGTCACCCACGCCTGCCCGTGCCGGGCCGCGAGCCGCAGACCGCGCGGGCCGGTCGCGGCCACCGCGAAGGGCAGCCTCGGCCGCTGCACACATCCGGGGATGTCACGCGCCTCGGTCGCCGAGTAGAAGGCCCCCTCGTACGTCACCGAGTCCTCGGTCAGCAGCCGGTCGAGCAGCGGTACGAACTCGCCGAACCGGTCGGCGCGCTCGCGCGGCGTCCAGGGCTCCTGGTCCGCCTTGAGGAGCGTCGTGGCGTCGAAGCCGCTGCCGCCGGCACCGATGCCGAGCGTGATCCGCCCGCCGGATATGTCGTCGAGCGATATGAGTTCCTTGGCGAGCGTCACCGGGTGGCGGAAGTTGGGCGACGTCACCAGCGTGCCCAGACGCAGCCGGTCGGTGGCGGCCGCGGCCGCGGTCAGCGTGGGCACCGCGCCGAACCACGGGCCGTCACGGAAGGAGCGCCAGGCCAGGTGGTCGTACGTGTACGCGGTGTGGAAGCCCAGCTCCTCGGCGCGCAGCCACTGGTCGCGGCCGCCTTCGTGCCAGCGGCGTACGGGAAGGATCACGGTGCTCAGGCGCAGGCTCATGTCGCAGAGCTTACGGCGACGCGCTGGGGCCCCGACCGGCGCTTACGTCACAGAGGTAGCCAGCTGCCACAGGGCTTTCGCGCGCCCCGGCCGGATCCACTCGGAGAGCACTCACCGAGCACTCAGATGTGCGCCCCCGCGCACGGCCGTGCGGGCATATGCGGGACAATCGACGGCGTGACCTCAGCTACCCCTGGGCCCCAGACCCCGGCCGCCACCGCCCCGGCCGCCACCGCCCCGTCGGGGCCCCGGCCGCGGCCCCGGTTGATCGCCACGGATCTGGACGGCACGCTGCTGCGCGACGACAAGTCGGTCTCCGACCGCACGGTCGCCGCCCTCGCCGCCGCCGAGGAGGCCGGGATCGAGGTCTTCTTCGTGACCGGCCGCCCGGCCCGCTGGATGGACGTCGTCAGCGCCCACGTCCACGGCCACGGCCTCGCCATCTGCGGCAACGGCGCGGCGGTGGTCGACCTGCACGGCGGCCCCGGCACGCACCGCTTCGTCAAAGTCCGCGAGTTCGAGCGGGCGAAGGCCCTCGACGTCGTCCGCAGGCTGCGCGCCGCGTCACCGGGCACGTCGTTCGCGGTCGAGCGGACCGGGGGACTGCACCACGAGGAGACGTATCCGCCGCTCCACATGGAGCCCGCCGAGAGCGTCGCGCCCGCCGAGAAGCTCCTGGCCGAGAAACCCGGGAGTCCCGAGGAACCCGGAAGCCCCGAGAGCCCCGGGAGCCTTGAGAGCCCCGGTGAACCCGACAGTCCCGGTGACCCCGAGAACACTGCCGCCGCCGAACAGCCCGTCCTGAAGATCCTCGCCTTCCACCCCGAACTCCAGCCCGACGACTTCCTGGTGCTGGCCCGCGCGGCCATCGGCGACCGGGCGACGGTCACCCGCTCCAGCCCCAGCGCGCTCCTGGAGATCAGCGGCCCCGGCGTCTCCAAGGCCAGCACGCTGGAGCTGTGCTGCGCCGAGCGCGGCATCGCCCCCGAGGAAGTCGTCGCCTTCGGAGACATGCCGAACGACATCGAGATGCTGACCTGGGCAGGTACGTCGTACGCGATGGGCAACGCCCACCCGGACGTCATCGCCGCCGCCTCCGGACGCACGGTCGCCAACAACGACGACGGCGTCGCGGTCGTGATCGAACGGATTCTGGCGGAACGGACGCCACGACCGGCCGAGCACGGCTAAAGCTTGACGCCCCTCTCGGCCAGCCACTTCCGCGGGTCGACCCCCGATCCGAGATACGGCGTGAGCCGCGTCTCGAAGTGCAGATGCGGCCCCGTCGAGTTGCCGGTCGTGCCGGCCTGTCCGACCCACTGGCCGGTGCGCACCTTGTCCCCCTGCTCGACGGTGACGGCCGCGAGATGCGCGTACTGCGTGTAGTACCCGCCGCGATGCCGCACCACGACCTCGATGCCGAAGGCCCCACCGCACGAGACGCTGTGCACGCGGCCCGCGCCGACCGACCGCACGGGTGTCCCGATGTCGACCGCGAAGTCCTGCCCGGTGTGCCGACGCGCCCAGCGCTCGCCGGTGCTGTCGAAGCCCGCGGAGAGTTCATACGTCTTCACAGGCGTGACCCACGCGCGCGTGGAGGCCCTTTTCGGCTGGCGCAGGCGTACGGCACCCCGGCACTTCCCCGCGGCGACCGCCCGGTCGGCCTCGCCCTGCAGGATCCACCGCGCCGACTCCAGCTTCCGTTCGATGCCGCGCTTCAGCTCGGCCAGGCGTGCGGTGTGCCGGTCCAGGCCCTGCCTGGCCCGGTCCGCCACGCGCTTGGCGGCCACGAGCCGGTCCCCGGCCCGCTGCGTCTTGACGATGGTGCTGTTGACGGCCAGGTCGGCCCGCCACAGGGCCTGCCGGCCGCGCATCAGCGCGTCGGGGCTTTCGGCCAGGAGCAGCTGCGCGGTGTAGGGCAGGCCGCCACCGGTGCGGTACTGGGCCCTGGCCATCCGGCCCAGGTCCTCGTGCAGCACCGCGACGTGGTGCCGCTCCTCGAAGAGTAGTCGGTCCAGTTCCCGGACCTTCTCCTTCTGGAGGCGCACCGCCCGACGGCCCTCTTCGTAGCGGGCGGTCGCGAGCGAGGCCTCTTCGTAGAGACGCGCCACATCGGCGCTCGCGCTCGGCCCCTCGGAGGCCGCGGCGGGAGGCGTGAGCCCGAGCAGCGCGCACAGCAGTACCGACACGCTGAAGAGCGGCGCGCACAGGCGCGGGCGCGGACGCGGACGACGGTGGCTCAGGTGCATGCCACGGATCGTTGCCCGGCGCGACGGCACGCTTCCTGCGGGACTCCTGCACTCGGGGGGCGCGGTGCCCCGTACGGCTCAGCCGCGTACCTCCGAACAGGGCTGCCGGTGTGTCAGTAAGGCGCCTGCCACACCACCGTCGTGCCGCCACCGTCCTCGCCGATCCCGGGCCCGTACCAACTGTCGCCGCCCAGTGACTCGGCCCGCCTCTTGAGGTTCTTCAGGCCACTGCGCCGACCGCCCTCCGGGATGCCCACGCCGTCGTCGGCGACCGTCAGGCGTACGCCCTGCCGCCCGTCGGGAAGCGGCACCGTCGAGTCGACGACGACGTCGATGCGGGCGGCGTGCGCGTGCCTGAAGGCGTTGGACAGGGCCTCCCGCAGGGCCGCGATGAGGTTCTTTCCGGTCAGCTCGCCCACCACGGTGTCGACGGGCCCCACGAAGCGGTGCGTGGGCTTGAAGCCGAGCGGGACGGCGGCCATGTTGATCTCCCGGAGCACGCGCGTGCGCAACCCCGACGGTGCCTCGGCCGGGCCCTGCTGGAGCGCGAAGATCGCCGTGCGGATCTCCTGGATCGTCACGTCCAGCTCGTCGACGGCCCTGCCGACACCGACCTGCACCTCCGGCACGACGGACCTGCGCTGGGCGCTCTCCAGCATCATCCCGGTGGCGAAGAGGCGCTGGATGACGAGGTCGTGCAGGTCCCTGGCGATCCGGTCGCGGTCCTCGTACACCGCGAGCCGCTCGCGGTCCCGCTGCGCGTCGGCCATCATCAGCGCGAGCGCGGCCTGCGAGGCGAACTGGGCGGCGAGCGTCCGCTCCGCCTCGCTGAAAGGACGTGCCCCACGCGCGCGTGGCGTCACGAGCGTCCCGAGGACCCTGCCGTCGCTGTGCAGCGGCAGCATCATGACGGGGCCGTAGCGGTGGGCGAGGTGGGTCACGGCGCGGGGGTCGGTGGCCGCGTCGTCGATGAACACGGCCTCCCCTGCGAGGAGTCGCACGATGATGCGGCTCTCCGGAGGGATGACCAGACCGAGCGCCCCGGTGGGCTCGTCCGAGGAGACGGCGACGATCTCCATGCCGCCCTCCTCGTCGGGCAGCAGCACCATCCCGGCGGCCGAGTCCGCGAGGCGCCTGGCCTGCTCGGCGACGACGGCGAGGGCGTCCTCCGCGTCGCTGCCGGAGAGCAGCGCCGTGGTGACCGCCACGGAGCCGTCGATCCAGCGCTCGCGCTGCTTGGCGGCTTCGTAGAGGCGAGCGTTGCCGATGGCGATGCCGGCCTCCGTGGCGAGGACGCGCACCATGTGCACGTCGTAGTCGTTGAAGTCGGCCCCGTCCCGCTTCTCGGTCAGATAGAGGTTGCCGAAGATCTCGCCCTGGACGCGGATGGGGACGCCCAGGAAGGACCGCATCGGCGGATGGTGGGCCGGGAACCCGCAGGAGCGCGGATCGACGGAGAGATCGGCGAGGCGCAGCGTCCTGGGCTGGTGGATGAGGGCGCCGAGCAGCCCCTTGTGGCCGTCGGGCAGCCGCCCGATCCGCTCGGCGGTCTCCGCGTCCATGCCGTGGTAGACGAACTCGGAGAGCCCTTTGCCGTCCTCGGCGACGACGCCGATCGCGGCGTAGTGGGCGTCGGCCAGTTCGGCGGCGGTCTCGCAGATGCGGTCCAGGGTGGTGTGGAGTTCGAGCCCGGTGCCGACCGACCGCATGGCTTCGAGCAGCTGCGGCACCCGCGACGCCAGCTCGGGCGAGAGCCCCTGGAGACTGCGGGTCGCCCGCGCCGCCGAGTCCGCCGGGTCCGGAGTGCCGTCGGGGAGCGGGGAGTCGGCGGAAGCCGAGGGTGCTGGCATGCCTTTGAGCCTAGTAAGTCCTATTTACTGGGGAAAGTCGAAACCTCCGCGACGGCCGACGCGACTGGCGTACGACACCGTCCACCAGGCCCGGCCCAAGGACGACGCGGCAGCGGCGCTCCCCAACAGCCTCAGCCCAAGGACGACGAGGCAGACGCACGGCGCTCCCCACCGGCCTCAGCCCACAGTCGACACGGCAGACACACGGTCCTCCCCACCGGCCTCAGCCCAAGGACGACACGGCAGCCGCACGGCGCTCCCCACCGGCCCCAACCCACAGTCGACACGGCAGACGCACGGCGCCGGCGCCGTCCACCAGCCTCAGCCCACGGTCAGCAGATCCGCCGCCCGCTCCGCCTCCAGCATCCGCCGCAGCGGTCCGTCCACCGCGGCGAGTTCCTCGTACGTACCGCGCTGCGCCACCCGGCCCGCGTCGAGGACGATCACCTCGTCGACCGCGTCGAGTCCGGCGAGCCGGTGCGTGATGAGCAGCGTCGTACGTCCCTCCGTGGCGGCCAGGAGGTCGGCGGTGAGGGCGTCGGCGGTCGGCAGGTCGAGATGCTCGGCGGGCTCGTCGAGGACCAGGACGGGGAAGTCCGCGAGCAGCGCGCGGGCCAGCGCGAGACGCTGTCGCTGCCCTCCGGAGAGCCGCGCTCCGTGCTCGCCGACGAGCGTGTCGAGCCCGGCGGGCAGCGAGTCGGCCCAGCCGTCGAGGCGCGCCCGCTCCAGGGCACCGTGCAACTCCTCCTCGGTGGCGTCCTTCTTGGCGAGCAGCAGGTTCTCGCGGACCGAGCTGTCGAAGATGTGCGCGTCCTGGGCGCACAGCCCGACCATGCCGCGCACGGCGTCGCCATCCAGCGTGGCCGCGTCCGTGCCACCGAGCGTGTACGTCCCTTCGTACGCCCCCACGAAACGCAGCAGCACCTGCGCGAGCGTCGTCTTGCCGGAACCGGAGGCGCCGACCACGGCGATCCGCCGCCCCCGCTCCAGCGTCAGGTCGACACCGGCGAGCGCGTCACCGGCCTGCCCTTCGTGGCGCGCGCGCAGCCCCTCGACGCGCAGCGGGAAGGGTGACCGCGGCGCCCGGGCGGGCACGGACGGCTCCGGCATCGGCTCGGCCGCGTCGAGGACTTCGTAGACGCGCTCCGCGCTCTTCCTGACCCGCTGGCGGTACTGCACGGCGAGCGGCAGCCCCAGCACCGCCTCGAAGGCGGCGAGCGGCGTGAGCACCACCACGGCGAGGGCGATCCCGCTGAGCCGCCCGTCCTGCACCGCCTGCACCCCGACGAGCGCGGCGGCGGCCACGGTGAGCCCGGTGGCGAGCGCGCCGAGCCCGTTGCCGAGCGCCGTGGCGGTGGCCCCTCGTGAGGTGATCCGCGTCAGCTCGGCGTCGGCCTCCCCCGCCTTGGCCGTACGACGCTTCAGCGCGCCTGCGACGGTCAACTCGGCGGTGCCGGTGAGCAGATCGGCCACGCGCGTGGCGAGCGCCCCGCGCGCGGGAGCCAGCTTCCGCTCCGCACGGCGGGCCACGGCACCGCTCAGCAGCGGCACCCCGACGCCCGCGGCGAGCAGCCCGGCGGCGAGCACCGCGCCCGCCTCGGGCAGCAGCCAGGCGGTGAAGCCGACGGCTCCCACGCTCACCACGGCCGCGGCGGAGGCGGGCAGCAGCCAACGCAGCCAGTAGTCCTGGAGGGCGTCGACGTCGGCGACCAGGCGGGAGAGGAGGTCACCGCGGCGGGTCGTACGCAGGCCCGCCGGGGCGAGCCGCTCCAGGCGCCGGTAGACGGCGACGCGGGTGTCGGCGAGCATCCGCAGCACGGCGTCGTGCGAGACGAGGCGCTCGGCGTAGCGGAAGACGGCGCGGCCGATGCCGAAGGCGCGGGTCGCCGTCACGGCGATCATCAGGTACATCACCGGAGGCTGCTCGGAAGCCCGGGATATCAGCCACCCGGACGTGGCCATGAGCCCCACGGCGCTGCCGAGCGCGAGGCCGCCGAGCAGCAGCGCGAGCCCGAGCTGCCCTCGCCGGGCCCGCGCGGCGTCCCGTACGCGGGCCAGCACCCGGCTCTGCGGACGGGACTTCTCCCACCCGCCCGTCTGTCCGCTCGGCGCCGCCGGGTCAAGGGAGGATCCATCGAACCCGGCGTCAAGAGAGGGTCCATCGAACCCTGTGTCACCGGAGCGTCCACCAAACCCCGTGTCACCGAAGCGTCCACCAAACCCCGTGTCACCGAAGCGTCCACCAAATCCCGCATCACCCGCCGCAGCCCCGCCGCCCGACCGGCGCTGTGCGGGGAACCTCCCCGCCTCGGAGGGGCGGCGGACGGCCTCAAGCCGCACCACCCGATCCGCCACAGCCAACAACGCGGGCCGATGCACCACCAACAGCACCGTCCGCCCGACGGCCAGCCGCCGGACCGCCTCCACGACGCCCGCCTCGGTCCCCCCGTCGAGCGCCGCCGTCGGCTCGTCGAGGAGCACCACGGGCCGGTCCGCGAGGAACGCCCGCGCCAGCGCGAGCCGTTGCCGCTGTCCGGCGGAGAGCCCGGCCCCGTCCTCCCCGAGCGGGGTCTCGGCCCCGGCGGGCAGCGCGTCCACGAACTCCAGGGCCCCCGCGTCCCGAAGGGCCTCCCGCAGCTGCGCCTCGGACGCGTCGGGCCGCGCGAGCCGTACGTTCTCCGCGATGGTCCCGGCGAAGAGGTGCGGCCGCTGCGGCACCCACGCGATCCGCTCGCGCCACCGCTCGGGGGAGACCTCCGCGAGGTCGACACCCCCGACGCGCACCCGCCCCTCGGTGGGCCGTACGAACCCGAGCACCACGTTCAGGAGGGTCGACTTGCCCACCCCGCTGGGCCCGACGAGCGCCACGGTCTCCCCGGGCGCCACCTCGAAGGCCGCCCCGGAGACCGCGTCCGAACTCCGCCCCGGGTAGCGGACGGTCACGCCCTCCACGCTCAGCACACCCGAGGGCGCCGCGCCCGTGCCGGTGGCCGGCACCGGGGTCTCCAGCACTTCGAAGATCTCCTCGGCGGCGGCAAGACCCTCCGCCGCCGCGTGGTACTGCGCTCCGACCTGGCGCAGCGGCAGATAGGCCTCGGGCGCGAGGACGAGGATGACGAGACCGACGTACAGGTCCATCTCGCCGTGAACGAGCCGCATGCCGATGGTCACCGCGACCAGCGCGACCGAGATCGTGGCGAGCAGCTCCAGGGCGAAGGAGGACAGGAAGGCGATGCGCAGCGTCCGCATGGTCGCCTGCCGGTACTCACCGGTGATCTTCCGTATCGACTCGGCCTGCGCCTTGGCGCGGCCGAACACCTTCAGGGTGGGCAGACCCGCCACGACGTCGAGGAAGTGCCCCGAGAGCCGTGAGAGCAGCCGCCACTGACGGTCCATGCGGTTCTGCGTCGCCCAGCCGATCAGGATCATGAAGATCGGGATCAGCGGCAGCGTGACGACGATGATCGCCGCCGAGACCCAGTCCTCGGTGACGATGCGGGCGAGCACCGCCACCGGCACCACCACTGCGAGCCCCAGCTGCGGCAGATAGCGCGAGAAGTAGTCGTCCAGCGCGTCCACGCCCCGCGTCGCGAGCGCGACCAGGGAGCCGGTCCGCCGGCCGCTGAGCCACCCCGGCCCGAGCTGCCCCGCCCGCTCCAGGAGCCGCCCCCGCAGCTCGGACTTGACCGCCGCGCTCGCCCGGTGCGCGGCCAGCTCAGTCAGCCAGGAGACCAGCCCCCGGCCCGCCGCGACCAGGGCGAGCAGCAGCAGCGGCGTACCCAGGTCGGCAGCGGAGAGGCCCTTCTGGAAGGCGCCCACCACGATCTCGGCGATGAGCATCGCCTGACCGATGACCAGACCGGCCCCGACCAGCCCCAGGGCCACGACCGCGACAAGGAAGAAGCGCGTGGCACGGGCATACCGAAGCAGGCGCGGGTCGATTGGTTTCACGTGAAACACACCTTCCGGGAAACCACGGGGAGGCTCAATGGAGGCACAACGGAGGCTCAATGGGCGGGGTCGGGCGCGATGTGCTGCGTACCGATCCGCTTGCGGAACACCCAGTACGTCCACGCCTGGTAGAGCATCACCACAGGGGCCGCGATGACCGCGCACCAGGTCATGATCTTCAGGGTGTACGGGCTGGACGAGGCATTGGTGACCGTGAGGCTCCACTCGTCGTTCAGCGACGACGGCATGACGTTCGGGAAGAGCGTCAGGAAGAGCATGGCGACGGCCGCCGCGATCGTGATGCCCGACAGCGCGAACGACCAGCCCTCGCGTCCGGCCTTGATCGCCACGATGGCACCGACCAGCGCGAGGACCGCCACGACCATGGCGACCAGGCTCTTGCCGTCACCCTTGTCCGCCTGGGTCCACACGAGGAACCCGAGCGCCAGCACGGCGGTGACGAGCCCGAGGCCGAGGGCCAGCTTCCGCGCGCGCACCCGGATGTCGCCCACCGTCTTCAGCGAGGCGAACACCGCCCCGTGGAAGGTGAACAGCGTCAGCGTGACGAGGCCGCCGAGGATCGCGTACGGGTTGAGCAGGTCCCCGAAGGAACCCACGTACTCCTTGTGCGCGTCGATCTTGACGCCGCGCGTGATGTTCGCGAAAGCCACGCCCCACATCACCGCCGGGATCAGCGAGGTCCAGAAGATCGCGTGCTCCCAGTTGGTCTGCCACCGCTCCTCGGGCCGCTTGGCGCGGTACTCGAAGGCGACACCGCGCACGATCAGGCAGATCAGGATGAGCAGCAGCGGCAGATAGAAGCCGGAGAAGAGCGTCGCGTACCACTCGGGGAAGGCGGCGAAGGTCGCGCCGCCCGCCGTGAGCAGCCATACCTCGTTGCCGTCCCAGACGGGGCCGATGGTGTTGATGAGGACCCGCTTCTCGACCCGGTTCCGGGCGAGCAGCTTGGTGAGGACGCCCACTCCGAAGTCGAAGCCCTCCAGGAAGAAGTAGCCGATCCACAGAACGGCGATCAGTACGAACCAGATGTCGTGAAGTTCCATGTCCTGAGCGCTCCTTCCTTCAGTACGAGAAGGCCATGGGCCGGTCGGCATCGGAGTCGGAGTCGGTGTCGGAGTCCGAGCCCTTGCCGGAACCCGGACCCGGACCCGGACCCGGACCCGGACCGCCGATCTTGGTGGGCGGGTTGAGATCCGCCTCGGTCAGCTCGGGCGGCCCCTGCCTGACGTACTTGAGCAGAAGCTTCACCTCGATCACGGCGAGGACCGCGTAGATGAGCGTGAACCCGATCAGCGAGGTGAGCACCTCGCCCTGCGAGACGCCGGGCGAGACCGCGTCCCTGGTGCGCAGCACTCCGTAGACCACCCAGGGCTGACGCCCCGTCTCGGTGAAGATCCAGCCCCAGGCGGTGCCGATGAGGGGGAAGATCAGCGTCCACTGCGAGAGCCGCCACCACCATGCGCCGAGCTTCGGCGCCAGCTCCCTGTTCTTGGTGATCATGAGCTTGGGCACGTCATCGGCGCCGGTGCGGTGCTCCGGAGCGAGCCAGAACTTCTTCCGCGTCAGCCACAGGCCCGCCGTGCACAGGGCCATCGAGACGCCACCGAAGCCGATCATCCAGCGGTACGACCAGTAGGCGGTGGGGATGTTGGGCCGGTAGTCGCCGGGCCCGAACTTCTCCCGCGCCTCCTTGTTGAGGTCGTTGATGCCGGGGATCTCGGCGCTGAAGTTGTTCTTGGCGAGGAAGGACAGGACTCCGGGGACCTCGATGGCGACCTTGTTGTGGCCCTCGGAGACATCGCCGTACGCGAAGATCGAGAACGGCGCGGGCTTCTCGCTGTCCCACAGCGCCTCGGCGGCCGACATCTTCATCGGCTGCTGCTCGTACATGACCTTGCCGAGGGTGTCGGCACTGACCACGGTGAGCAGGGTGCCGACGAAGGCGGTGACCAGGCCGAGCCGCATCGACATGCGCATGGTGCGGATGTGCCGCTTCTTGCGCAGGTGGAAGATGGCGATGCCGGTCATGAAGGCGCCGCCGACCAGGATGGCCGCCGAGATGACGTGGAAGAAGTTGACGAGCGCCGTCTCCTGGAAGAGCACCTTCGCGAAGTCGGTGAGCTCCGCGCGCTTGGTGCCGTCCCGCTCCACGATCTTGTAGCCGACCGGGTGCTGCATAAATGCGTTCGCGGCGATGATGAAGTACGCCGACAGGACGGTGCCGATGGAGACGATCCAGATCGTCGCGCAGTGCAGCTTCTTCGGCAGCTTGTCCCAGCCGAAGATCCACAGGCCGATGAAGGTCGACTCGAAGAAGAAGGCGATCAGGGCCTCGAAGGCCAGCGGCGCCCCGAAGACGTCACCGACGAAGCGCGAGTAGTCGGACCAGTTCATGCCGAACTGGAACTCCTGGACGATGCCGGTGACGACACCCATCGCGATGTTGATCAGGAACAGCTTTCCCCAGAACTTGGTCGCTCTGAGGTAGTGCTCCTTGCCCGTCCGCACCCACGCCGTCTCAAGGATCGCCGTCAGGGCGGCCAGAGAGATCGTCAGGGGGACGAACAGGAAGTGGTAGACGGTCGTGATGCCGAACTGCCATCGCGCCAGAGTCTCCGGCGCCAGAGCCAGGTCCACTGCGTCTCTCCTTACTCGCCGTGGTCATCGCGGCGTTTTGCCCCTGCTTGCCCCGCTGATCTCCGGAGGAACCGGGGCACGCTTGTGAACGCGTTCACATTCACAAGCATTATGTCGTACAGGCTGTCGGCCCCCGAACGGGGGGTCCCCTTTCATGAAGGAAACGCGGGAAGGCCCCGGAGACGCGCCTCCGGGGCCTTCGACACCGCTAACGGCTGACGGCTGACCGCTGGCCGTTGACCGCTGGCCCCGCTGACCGCTGGCCGCTGACCGCTGACCGCTGACCGCTGACCGCTAAAGCTCCTTGCGGAACGCCTCCGCCGCCGCCAGGAAGACATCATTGGCCTCGGTCTCCCCGATCGTGGCCCGCATCCCCTCGCCCGCGAACGGCCGGACGACCACGCCGGCCCGCTCGCACGCCGCCGCGAAGTCGGTCGCACGGTCGCCGAGCCGCAGCCACACGAAGTTCGCCTGCGTCTCGGGCACCGTCCAGCCCTGCCCGCGCAGCGCCTCGACCACCCGCGTGCGCTCGGCGACCAGCGAGCCGACGCGGCCCATCAGCTCGTCCTCGGCCCGCAGCGAAGCCACCGCGGCGTCCTGCGCGAGCTGGCTCACACCGAAGGGCACCGCCGTCTTGCGCAGCGCGGCGGCCACCGGCTCGTGGGCGACCGCGAAGCCGACACGCAGCCCGGCGAGGCCGTACGCCTTGGAGAACGTACGCAGGACGCAGACGTTCGGGCGCTCGCGGTAGATCTCGATGCCGTCCGGGACCTCGGGGTCACGGATGAACTCGCGGTACGCCTCGTCGAGCACGACCAGGACGTCGCTCGGCACGCGGTCGAGGAAGCGCTCCAGCTCGGCCCTGCGCACGGCGGTGCCGGTGGGGTTGTTGGGGTTGCAGACAAAGATGAGGCGGGTGCGGTCGGTGATGGCGTCGGCCATCGCGTCAAGGTCGTGGACCTCGCCCTCCGTCAGCGGAACCCGCACCGACGTCGCACCGCTGACCTGCGTGATGATCGGGTACGCCTCGAAGGACCGCCACGCGTAGATCACCTCGTCGCCCGGGCCCGACGTGGCCTGCACAAGCTGCTGGGCGACGCCGACCGAGCCGGTCCCGGTGGCGATGTGCGAGACGGGCACCCCGAAGCGGTCCGCCAGCTCGCTCATCAGGACCGTGCACGCCATGTCGGGGTAGCGGTTGAATGACCCGGCCGCGGCGAGCGCGCTCTCCATGACGCCGGGGAGCGGCGGGTAGGGGTTCTCGTTGGAGGACAGCTTGTAGGCCACCGGTCCGTCGGCCGCGGCGGGCTTGCCCGGCTTGTAGGTGGGGATACCCTCCAGCTCGGCGCGCAGCCTCGGGCTCGTCTCGCTCACCGCAGTCCTCCTCGTACCAGTGCCAGAACAGTTCGAATACTGCTCACCTTATGAGGATTGGGCTCCGCTGCGAATGGCCTCCGGGGATCCGCGTACGAAGGATCGGGCCGTTCGCCCCGGAATCCTCGTACGAAGGACCCGACCGCCGCCCGGTGGAGCCGCCCGCGGAGGGGGAGCGCCCGTTCTCCGCCGTGCGCCGGTGGCTCGCTCCGTGGCGCGCGTCACCCGTGAAGGTGAGTTGAGACCTCTTCGAGACCTCGCACATTTGGCAGGCCCGTACCCGACGATCAGCGGCAGCTAACGCCAAGACCCCCAAGCACCCTGGTTTTCCAAGGTCATTGGCGCACGACGGCCATGCAGAAACGTGCCTGTCAACGAGTGAATATGCGTCCGCGCTACCCACCCCGATGAGCCCTACTATCGGCTCGCCATGACAGCAGCAGGGAAGCACCAGGTGAGCCGAGCGGAGACCGCCCGCCGGGGCAACCGGCAGAGCAGAGCGGGCATCAGAGACGTCGCAGCCGCCGCCGGTGTCTCCATCACGACGGTCTCCGACGCCCTCAACGGCAAGGGACGGCTGCCCGACGCCACCCGACGCCACGTCCGAGAAGTCGCCGAGCGGCTGGGCTATCGCCCGTCCGCGGCGGCCCGAACCCTCCGTACCGGCAAGTCCGGCCTCATCGGCCTGACCGTGACGACGTACGGGGATGAACCTTTCACCTTCACCGAGTTCGCCTACTTCGCGGAGATGGCCAGAGCCGCCACCTCCGCCGCCCTCGCCCGGGGCTACGCCCTGGTGATCCTCCCCGCCACCTCGCGCCGCAGCCCGGTCGACGTGTGGTCCAACGTCGCGCTCGACGGCACCGTAGTCGTCGACCCCTCCGACCACGACCCGGTCGTGAGCGAGCTGGTCAGACAGGGCCTCCCGGTGGTCTCCGACGGCCGCCCGGCGGGCTCGCTGCCCGTCACCGCCTGGGTCGACAACGACCACGAGGCCGCGGTCCTGGAGATCCTCGACCACCTCGCGGCCGCCGGCGCCCGCCGCATCGGCCTGCTCACCGGCACCACCACCGACACCTACACCCATCTGTCCACGACCGCGTATCTGCGCTGGTGCGAGCGGATCGGCCAGGACCCGGTCTACGAGTCCTATCCGGCGCACGACCCGTGCGCGGGCGCCGTCGCCGCCGACCGGCTGCTCGCCAGGCCCGACCGCCCCGACGCCGTCTACGGCCTCTTCGACCCCAACGGCACCGACCTGCTCGCCGCCGCCCGGCGGTACGGCCTGCGCGTCCCCGACGACCTGCTGCTCGTCTGCTGCAGCGAGTCCACGGTGTACGCGACCACGGAACCGCCCATCACCACGCTCTCCCTCAAGCCGCGCCGCATCGGCACGGCCGTCGTACAGCTCCTCATCGACGCCATCGAGGGCCTCGATTCGGGCCGGCCCGTCGAGCAGGTAATACCGACCGAACTGATCGTGCGCACCTCGTCCGAGCGACGTCCGCCGCGCACGACGGTCAGCCCGCCACGCTCATCGGGTACCGGCTGATCCCGGCGATCTCGGGCAGAGGTGCCCCAACAGTCCGCCACCAGCGGGGAAACCTCTGCCCAATTCGGGAGAAAACCTCAGTGAACCGGTGCATGGGACCGATTCACCACCCCTGGTGCACCACACAGCGGGAGCCGCATTCCTATGATGGGCGGACGACACCGCGGGCCGCTGCGACCAGGCAGTCCGTTCTCGGTGCAGATGCGGCGCGATGGTGGTGGAGGGGTCGATGACTCAGGGGGCCGGTCAGGGACCCGATGTGCGGACGGCGACACTGCGCGACTTCCGCGTACCCGCGTACGTCCATGAGACGACCGGCCCCGCCGAGGTGAGCCCTCCGGCTCCCGGCGAACCGCCGGTCGACGGCTACACCCCCACCCAGCGCGACCTGCCCGTCATCAACCGCGGCGACACGGTCCAGGTGCAGGTCATGCCGGAGCCGCCGCAGCCGCGGGGGGGCGACGAGCACGGCCCGCTGTTCGTCGTCGGGGACGTCCACGGCTATCTGGACGAGCTGTTCGCGGCCCTCCAGGAGCAGGGCCTCCTGGACGCCGAGGGCAACTGGTCCGCGGGCAACGCGCGCCTGTGGTTCCTCGGCGACTTCACCGACCGCGGGCCCGACGGCATCGGTGTCATCGACCTCGTGATGCGCCTGTCCGCGGAGGCCGCGGCCGCCGGCGGCTACTGCAAGGCGCTCATGGGCAACCACGAGCTGCTCCTGCTCGGCGCCAAGCGCTTCGGCGACACCCCCGTCAACTCCGGCGCGGGCACCGCCACCTTCCAGGCCGCCTGGCTGCTCAACGGCGGCCAGAAGACCGACATGGAGCGCCTGGAGGACCACCATCTGCAGTGGATGGCCCGTCTGGACGCGATGGAGGAGGCCGACGGCCATCTCCTCGTGCACTCCGACACGACCGCCTATCTGGATTACGGCGACTCGATCGAGGCAGTGAACGACACCATCCGCGAGACCCTCACGCGCAACGACGCCGACGAGTGCTGGGACCTCTTCCGAAAGTTCACCAAGCGCTTCGCCTTCCGCGACGAGTCGGGCCCCTCGGCCGTACGGGAACTTCTGGACATGTACGGCGGCACGCGCATCGTCCACGGCCACAGCCCCATCCCCTACCTCCTCGGTGACGTCGGATCCGAGGACGAGTCGGACGGCGGCGGACCGGTCATCGAGGGTCCGCATGTCTACGCCGACGGCCTGGCCATCGCGATGGACGGCGGAGTGACCATGGCCGGAAAGCTACTGGTCCAGCAACTCCCCCTGGGTATCTGAGCGTTCTCTGGGCAGGCGCCCCTTTACAGGATCACGCTGGCCAGGGGGGCGAATTCTGGAAACCCCCTGTCAACGCGTGCCGTCACGGCTCTACCATCGGCTTATCCGTAGCAGGCTCCCCTCCGTTTCTGCCCGACGGCTCGTAGCCATGCGAGCCTTAGCCCTACGGAGCATCGGGGGATGCACATGAACAGCGCTCCACATCTGCTCAATGAGGACCGCCCCGAGTACGAGCGGATCCTCGACGAGGCGCTGCGCACCGCACCTGACCGTCCTGAACTCGCCGCAGTGGGCCAGCGGCTCAATCCCGAACAACTGCGCACCATGGCCCTGAACGCCACAGCACTGATCACGGCCGCCGCGGCGGCCGAGTACGCGCACTACGTGAAGGTTCGCGAGGAGTTGCGCGAACCTCGACCGTCCTCCACCTCGATTCGCGAAGGGAGCGGACAGAGCGCCGCGGAGTCCGGCTCCGGCGGCGTAGGTCTCGCCACGACGATGGGCGAGGTCGCCGAACCGGCGGCGGCAGCGGGAGCCGGGGCGGTCGCCGTCGTGGCGGTCCTCGCCCCCGTCCTCGCGGGTACGGCCGCCGCGATCTTCCTGCTCGTCGGCTACATCCTGAAGATGCTCAACCCCGAGCCCGCCTTCGCGGACACCCTGCTCACCGCGGGATGGCTGTTCGGCGCGCTCACCGCCGGGGGCATCCTGGTCGCCGCGGTCGGTCTCCTCCTGACGGCCCTGCGCAACGGCTCCACGTCCCTCCCGGCCGGGCTGCACGGCGAGCGGCACGAGGAGGTGTCCCGTGCCAGGGAAGCCTGGGGCCGGGCGCTCCTTGAGCGGGGCGTCGTGCCGTTCCTGCGGGAAGCCCTGATGGACCCGGGCGCGGCCCCCGCGGCCCGCAAGCGGTCGCACGGGCCCGGAGTCGGCGGTCGTATGCCGCAACTCGGCTACCACCGGCCGGGCTTCAGCAGCCCGGACGGCGGCCCCGCCGCGGGGTCACGGCCGAGCTACTCCAGCCCGGACTTCTCCAGCCCGGACTTCGGCGGGCCCGAGCACAAGCCGGAGTAGGCCCGGGTGTCCGCAGAGCTGTCGCGACACTCGACACTCTGCGGACACGCCGTTCTCGTGCCGCTCAGTCGGCGATCGGTAGATAGACCCGGTTGCCCGCCGCGGCGAACTCCTTGGACTTCTGCTCCATGCCCGCTTCGATGTCGTTCTGCTCCAGGTCACCGCCGTGCCGGCGGCGGATGTCCTGGGAGATCTTCATCGAGCAGAACTTCGGGCCGCACATCGAGCAGAAGTGCGCCGTCTTCGCGGGCTCGGCGGGCAGCGTCTCGTCGTGGTACTCCCGCGCCGTGACCGGGTCGAGGGCCAGGTTGAACTGGTCCTCCCAGCGGAACTCGAAGCGCGCGTCCGAGAGCGCGTCGTCCCAGACCTGCGCGCCGGGGTGCCCCTTGGCGAGGTCCGCCGCGTGCGCCGCGATCTTGTACGTGATGACGCCGGTCTTCACGTCGTCGCGGTTGGGCAGGCCCAGGTGCTCCTTGGGCGTGACGTAGCAGAGCATGGCCGTGCCCCACCAGCCGATCATCGCGGCGCCGATGCCGGAGGTGATGTGGTCGTATGCGGGCGCGATGTCGGTGGTCAGCGGGCCGAGCGTGTAGAACGGCGCCTCCTCGCAGATCTCCTGCTGGAGGTCGATGTTCTCCTTGATCTTGTGCATCGGGACGTGACCGGGACCCTCGATCATCGTCTGTACGTTGTGACGCTTGGCGATCGTGTTGAGTTCCCCGAGGGTGCGCAACTCCGCGAACTGCGCCTCGTCGTTGGCGTCCGCGATCGAGCCGGGCCGCAGGCCGTCGCCGAGCGAGTACGTCACGTCGTACGCGGCGAGGATCTCGCAGAGCTCCTCGAAGTGCTCGTAGAGGAAGCTCTCCTTGTGGTGCGCCAGACACCAGGCGGCCATGATCGAACCGCCGCGCGAGACGATGCCGGTCTTGCGGCGCGCGGTGAGCGGCACATACGGAAGGCGCACGCCCGCGTGCACCGTCATGTAGTCCACGCCCTGCTCGGCCTGCTCGATGACCGTGTCCTTGTAGATCTCCCAGGACAGCTCCTCGGCCTTACCGTCGACCTTCTCCAGGGCCTGGTAGAGCGGCACGGTGCCGATCGGGACGGGGGAGTTGCGCAGGACCCACTCACGGGTGGTGTGGATGTTCCGGCCGGTGGAGAGGTCCATGACCGTGTCGGCGCCCCACTGGGTCGCCCAGGTCATCTTGTCGACCTCCTCCTCGATGGAGGAAGTCACCGCGGAGTTGCCGATGTTGGCGTTCACCTTCACCAGGAACTTCTTACCGATGATCATCGGCTCGATCTCCGGGTGGTTGACGTTGGCGGGGATGACGGCGCGGCCCGCCGCGACTTCCGCCCGCACGATCTCGGGGTCCATGTTCTCGCGGATCCCGATGAACTCCATCTCGGGCGTGATCTCGCCGCGCCGGGCGTACGCGAGCTGCGTCACCGCCTGGCCCGTGCGGCCTCGGCGCGGCTGGCGGGGACGGCCGGGGAAGACCGCGTCGAGGTTCTTGAGCCCGCCGCGGGGCGAGGTGTGCTTGATGCCGTCGTCCTCGGGACGGAGCGGACGGCCCACGTACTCCTCGGTGTCGCCGCGGGCGATGATCCAGTTCTCCCGCAGCGGCGCCAGGCCGCGGCGGACGTCGGTCTCGGCCGACGGGTCGGTGTACGGGCCGGAGGTGTCGTACAGGGTGACGGCCTTGCCGTTGGTGAGGTGCACCTGGCGGACCGGCACGCGCAGGTCGGGGCGGGAGCCCTCGACGTACGCCTTGTGCCAGCCGATGGACTTCCCGGCCTCGTCGCGCTGGTTCCAGACCTGGTCGTGGCCCTGGTTCTGCGTCGAGGCAGGCGTGCGTGCGTCCGCTGTGGTCATGAGACCTACTCCCTACGCCGGCATTACCCGGTAACAGGTTCGGCGGTCGACGCAGCGAATTCCGTACGGTTCATGCACGAATCGTGCCATTTCGTACGGAGGTCAGCGCCCTCTCAGCCCGGTGCTCCGAGCTCCCGCGATTGCAAAGGTGGCTCCACGCTAGCGTCATGTCGGCCACGCTGAACAGAGGGCCCCCTCCGTTCTTGCGATGATCGGTCCGTGACCACCACACCCCCGCCCCCGCCTCCGCCCTCCCAACCGCCCCTCTCCGGCCCCCCTCCGGACGGACACGGACATGGACACGGACATGGACACGGAGACGGGCCAGGCCACGGCCACGACCCCGGACAGGAGCAGGGGCAGGGGCAGCCGCAGGCGCAGGGGCATGGGCACTCGCACAGCCACGGCCCGGCCGCGCCCGTCTCCCAGCATCTGCGCAAGGTCATCGCCGCGGTGCTGATTCCCTTCGCCACCGCGGTCGTCGTGGGGCTCATGGTGCTCTGGCCGGGTGGTACGCCCTCGCACGAGCGGACCGGCGTCGGGTTCGACCGGCAGACGCAGTCGGCGAAGGTCACGGAGGTCCAGGAGCTGCCCTGCAAGGACCTGAACCCCTCGCAGCCCCCGCCGAACGGCGACACCTCCACCGCCGAGGGCCAGTCCGCCCAGTCCCGCGCGGCCGGCACCTGCAAGAAGGCGCTGATCGAGGTGTCCACCGGCAAGGACAAGGGCCGCACGTTCACCGAGATCATCCAGCCGGACTCGCCCCGGCAACTGCGCAAGGGCCAAGAGGTGGTGGTCGCCTACGAGCCCAAGGCGCCCGAGGGGCTCCAGTACTCGGTCACCGATGTGAACCGCAAGATGCCCATGGCCCTGCTCGCCGGCATCTTCGCCCTCGCCGTCGTCGTGGTGGGCCGCCTGCGCGGCGTGATGGCCCTGGTCGCCCTCGCCATCAGCTTCCTGGTCCTCACCTTCTTCATCCTGCCGGCGATCCTGCAGGGCTCGAACCCGCTGGTCGTGGCGGTGATCGGGGCGAGCGCCATCATGCTGGTCGCGCTCTATCTCTGCCACGGACTCACGGCCCGTACGTCGGTCGCGGTGCTCGGCACTCTCATCTCCCTCCTCCTGATCGGCCTGCTCGGCTCGCTCTTCATCGGCTGGGCCGCGCTGACCGGCAACACGGATGACAACACCGGCCTCATCCACGGCCTGTATCCGTCCATCGACATGAGCGGTCTGCTGCTCGCGGGCGTCATCATCGGCTCGCTCGGCGTCCTCGACGACGTGACGGTCACCCAGACCTCGGCGGTCTGGGAACTGCACCAGGCCAACCCGACCATGGGCTGGCGCGGCCTCTACCGCGCGGGCATCCGCATCGGCCGCGACCACATCGCCTCGGTCGTCAACACCCTCGTCCTCGCCTACGCGGGCGCCGCGCTCCCGCTGCTGCTGCTCTTCTCGATCGCGCAGTCCAGCGTGGGCACGGTCGCCAACAGCGAGTTGGTCGCCGAGGAGATCGTGCGCACCCTGATCGGGTCGATCGGCCTGGTCGCCTCGGTGCCGGTGACGACCGCGCTGGCCGCCCTGGTCGTCTCCGCCGACCGTTCCTCCGGCGTAGGCGCCCCGGCCCCGGCCACCGGCACTCCCGCCCCTCGCTCCTCCCGCGGTGGTAAGGGGCGCCGACGCAAGGCCTGATCCCGGAATGCGCCCGCAGCGACCCCCGGAGTGAGCCCGTAATGGCCCTGGAGTGGCCCCCACGCGGCCAAATGCACCAATCTGCCATTGCTGTCGGCCTGTTGCCCGTCTGGTCAGCCCGCGTTCTGCCCCTCCGCCAGGATCCGGTCGAGCGCCTCGTCGAGATACGTGTCGAAGTCGGCGAGCGCCCGCTCCTGCCCCAGCGGCACCAACTTGTCCGTACGGTCCAGGAACGCGAGCAGCGGCGGAATGCCCACGCGGAACAGCGCCCGCTCCACACCGACCTGAAGCCTGATCAGAACCTCGTCGACCAGCTCCTGATCGGTGGGCTCGATGTGCACATCCCCGACCCCACACGGTCCGACCACCCCGTCGACCAGCAATTGCCTTCCGAAAGCCCAGGTCACCGGCTCATCACCAGGCAGATGGAAGGTCAGCCGCACGGCATAGGGATCATCGGTCTCATAGCGCAACTCCACCGGGATACGAAACGACAGCTCCTCAGAAACAAGGAAGCTCATCATGACCTCTGCCTGAACCGACTCGTCCATCGCGCCCTACCCCGTCACTTAGCACCCAAATGGCCAGGAACCAACTCCCTGACGCTCAAGGCATCTTGCTTAACGTGCGCATCAGATCACAAGGAGTGAGTTTTCAGATGGTGATAGAGAAGGCGAGTGTCCCTAGTAGCTTTCCGACCTCATGCTGCAATCTCTCCGCCGCGGGCAGCAACCGGTCGGCCTGACAGGCGGGTACGGAAAGGGCGAGAGTCGCCGCGGTGTCCCCTGCCAAGATCGGAATCGCGGCGCAGACCGTCCCGAGCGCGTACTCCTGACGCTCCGTGACGGGCCGCATCCGCTCCATCGCGTCGAGCCGACGCAGAAACGTGCGATCGTCACGGACCGAGTAACGCGTGATCGACTGAACCGGATAGCGGTCGAGGTGGTCCCGTCGGGCGGCATCGCCGAGTTGGGACAGCAGGCACTGGCCGATGGCGTGGGCGTGGCCCGTCTCGCGGAAATCCGCCCACTCCTCGACGGCGGGATTACCCGGGGTGTCGGAGACCGCCATGACTTCGATCTCGCCCTCGCGATAGACGGCGAAGTACACCGGCATTCCGACGGCATCACGGCAGTGCGCCAGGGCTTCGTCGATCGTGCCGCGCCGATTCTGCTGCACCCCGCTGCTGCTGAGCCGCTCCACCGCCTCGCCGAGCAGGAACACGCCCCTCTCACGGCGCAGATAGCCCTCGTGGGTCAGTGTGCGGAGCAGGTGGTACGCGGTGGGCAGCGCCAGCCTCGCCTCACGGGCCAACTGCTTGGCGGGTGCCCCGCCCTGGTGCGAGGCGGCGGCTTCCAGTAACCGCATCGCCCGCTGCACGGACCCGATGAGGGTCGGCGTGACGGTCGCGGTGCTCGGTGGCTTGACGGTCGCGGTGCTCGATGGCGTGGTGGCCGCGGTGCTCGATGGCGTGGCGTCGCCCGACGGGGCGGCATCGGCTGGTGGGGTGGGGGTGTCTACCGGTGAGGTGGAGGCGTCTACCGCGGCCAAGGTTCACTCCCGAAGCGCGTGGGGGCCACCCGTGCCCGGAAGAACACGGGAGGGCAGTGCGCCCGTACGCGGGGAACGACCCCGCGTCGGTTTTCGGACTCTAACCCTTGGCCACCGCTCTACGGCCACCTGCCGGGAAACTTCCCCCTGCCGAGGGAACCGTTTCGAAAAGTCACCACTCGGCAGTAACCGATCCGCGCTCACCAGTCAGCGTCGCCAATGATCACCAATCGGTGCGGGACGAGGACGAGCCGGATATGAACTTCCGTACGACATAGATGAGTCCACCGACCAAGGCAACGAATAGCAACGCCTTGAAGAGCAGGCCGACGACGAAACCGACAACAGTCGCTATCACGCCGCCGAACACGACCAAGGCGATGACGGGCACGGCCACCCACTTCACCCACCACGGCATTCCCGCAAAGATCTCCTTCGCTGCCATCGTCCTTACCTCTCTCCGCGCACTTCACATCGGTGCGGGTTCCTGAATGTCCGCAGGCTCCCGGCTTCTTGCATTCGATGCTATGGCGCCGAAGGGCTCTGTGGGGGCCACGCAGCCCTTGTCCTCCCCTGATCCGACCCTTAGGGAACCCCGAGGTCGCAGCCCTGATCCCGTCAGACTCCAGGGGGAGAACTCCAGGCGGTGATCAGGCCGCCCCGGCGGAGAAGAGGCAGATCAGGCCTCGGGCGGGGAGAAGACGACCAGGACCCGCAGGTCCTCGCTGATGTGGTGGAACTTGTGGGCCACGCCCGCCGGCACATAGACGACGCTGCCGCGCGCGACCTGCGTGGTCTCCATGCCGACCGTGATCGAGGCGCGGCCGCTGACGACCATGTACACCTCGTCCTGCCCGTGGGGCTGCTGCGGATCGGACTGCCCGGCGTTAAGCGCGTAGAGCCCGACCGACATGTTCCGCTCCCGCAGAAACTGCAGATACGCGCCGTCGTTCGCCGCGCGCTCGGCCTCCAGCTCGTCCAGTCGGAATGCCTTCATCGCCCTCGTACGCCCCTCGCTGATGCTCGCCGCGCGGATTTCCGCCGGTGCTCGTGACCTGACCGCTCCCGGTCCACGTCTGCCACGATCAGACACATGAAGAATTTCGTAGTCAAGACGATCGCCAACGCGGCAGCCCTGGCCGTCGCCGTGTGGCTTCTCGACAAGATCACCCTGACCGGCGACAGCACCGGCAAGAAGGTCGGCACCCTGGTCGTCGTCGCCCTGCTCTTCGGACTGGTGAACTTCCTGGTCAAGCCGGTGGTGAAGGTCCTCACCCTCCCGCTGTTCATCCTGACCCTCGGCCTGATCACTCTTGTGGTCAACGCCCTGATGCTGCTGCTCACCTCGTGGCTGGCCGACAAGCTCGACGTCAGCTTCCATGTGGAGGGCTTCTGGACCGCCGTCCTGGGCGGCTTGATCATCTCCATCGTGTCCTGGGCCATGAACGTGGCACTCCCGGACGACGAGGACTGAGCGGCATGACGGACTCCGCAGCCATAGACGGCGACAGGAAAGACGGGATCGGCGGCCCGGCTGGCTCGAACACTGACCCTGCGGGCATCGGCGACGGCACGCGGGCCGTGCGGGCCGGGCTGCCCGAGCCGGTGAAGCACGAACCCCCCCTTCCTGGCCCGGTGTTCGCCGCGCACTTCCACCTGCCCGGCGACCCCACGGGCGGTTACGCCTACGCCCGCGACGAGAATCCGACCTGGACCCACCTGGAGCGCGCCATCGGCGAGCTGGAGGCGCCGGGTGCCGGTGAGGACGTCGAGACGCTCGTCTTCGCCTCCGGCATGGCCGCGATCTCGGCGGTGCTCTTCTCACAGCTGCGCGCCGGGGACGCGGTGGTTCTGCCGGACGACGGCTATCAGGCGCTGCCCCTGGTCCGCGAGCAGCTCACGGCGTACGGCATCGAGGTGCGCACCGCCCCGACCGGCGGTGACGCCCAGCTCGACGTCCTGGACGGCGCCAAGCTGCTGTGGATCGAGACGCCGTCCAACCCCGGTCTCGACGTGTGCGACGTGCGTCGCCTCGCCGATGCGGCACGCGCGCGTGGCGCCCTGGTAGCGGTCGACAACACCCTGGCCACGCCGCTCGGCCAGCGCCCCCTTGAGCTGGGTGCCGATTTCGCGGTGGCCAGCGGCACGAAGATGCTCACCGGTCACGGCGACATCCTCCTGGGGTACGTCGCCTGCCGCGACGCCGGGCTGACCGCGTCCGTGCGGCGCTGGCGCAAGATCGTCGGAGCTGTCCCGGGACCGATGGAGGCCTGGCTCGCGCACCGCTCGCTCGCCACGCTCCAGCTGCGTGCCGACCGGCAGAACGCGACCGCCCTGGCCCTCGCCGAGGCCCTGCGCGACCGTCCCGAGGTCTCGGGGCTGCGCTACCCCGGGCTTCCCGACGACCCCTCGTACAAGATCGCCTCGCGGCAGATGCGGCGCTTCGGGTGCGTCGTTTCCTTCACGCTGCCCACCCGCGCGCGTGCCGAGCGTTTCCTGGAGGCGCTGCGTCTCGTCGACGACGCGACGAGCTTCGGCGGTGTGCGGTCCACGGCCGAGCGGCGTCGGCGCTGGGGCGGCGATGATGTCCCGGAGGGCTTCATCCGCTTCTCCGCGGGCGCCGAGGACCCCGATGACCTGGTGGCGGACGTGCTTCGCGCACTGGACGAATCGGCCGGGTGAACGCTGCCGACAGTCTTGGCCGTCGCACCGACGACACCGCCCGTAGCCCGGAACGCCATCCTGGCTACGCACAACGAACGGTCCGAGCCTCCCCCCTCGTGGCTCGGACCGTTCCGGCCCCACGCGCGCAGAACCGCGCGGACAAGGCTAGTTGACTGTGTGTCAGTGTCCAATCACAGTAGCGACAGAGACCTATCGACATATTTATAGTTGGGCGCGCCCTGAGGTCACGAAGGGAAGGGACGTCGTCATGGACCTGGCCCTGTTGCGCACCTTCGTGACGGTGCACCGGGCCGGTTCCTTCACCCGTGCCGCGGCGCTGCTCGGCCTCTCACAGCCCGCCGTCACGTCCCAGATCCGCACCCTGGAGCGGCAGCTCGGCCGCCCTCTCTTCCTGCGCCAAGCCCGTGGTGTGACGCCCACGACCATCGGCGACGAACTCGCCCACAAGGCCGCTCCGCATCTGGACGCCCTCGTGGAGATAGCCGAGACCGGGCTCGACGACGACTCGCCGGTGCGCACCCTCCACCTCGCGGGACCACCCGAGTTCACCGCGGAACGCGCCCTGCCCGCGCTCACCGCCCTGACCGGCCGGGACGGCCACAGTTACGCCCTGCGCACCTCGTTCGGCACCGCCGACGAAGTCCTGGAGGGGCTCGCGGCCGGGCACCACGAGCTGGCCATCACCACGGCCCGGCCGCGCGGCGCGCTGCTCACCGCCACACCCCTCTGCGACGAGGAGCACGTCCTGGTCGCGGGGGAGCGCTGGGCAGCCCGCATCGGCAACGGCGGACTTCGCCGGAGGGGAGCGCTGCCGCTGGAGGACCTGCCGGTGGTCGAGGTGCACGAGACGCTGCCGTTTGTCTCCCGCTACTGGGCTGCCGTCTTCGACGCCAGGCCCGCCGCCTCCGGTGCCGTCATCGTGCCGGACCTGCGCGCGGTCCTCGCGTGCGCGGCCTCGGGCGCCGGCCTCGCCGTGCTGCCCCGCTATCTTTGCGCCGACGCGTTGAAGCGCGGCGACATCGTGGCTCTGCTGGAGCCCGCGGTGCCCCCTCTGCGCACGTACTTCTTGGTGGTGCGCACCGGCACGCTCGCCATGCCCCACATCGCGCGGGCGCACGAATGGCTCCTGCGGGCCGCCGTCGACTGGGCTTGATGGCCGTCCCCACCGGTCCGCGATGTTTCACGTGGAACAGTCCGGGCCACATACCCCCCATGACCGTCCGACCCGTGGTCAAGCGCACCGCACGCGCCGTCCTGCTGGACGGAGACGACCTGATCCTGATCAAGCGGACCAAGCCCGGCGTCGATCCGTACTGGATCACTCCCGGCGGCGGCGTGGAACCGGAGGACGACACCGTCGTCGACGCGCTCCACCGCGAGGTGCACGAGGAACTCGGCGCCAAGATCGTCGATGTGGTGCCCTGCTTCGTCGACACCGTGGAGCACGTCGGCGAGGACGGCGGCGCGACCGGAGTGAAGGTGCAGCACTTCTTCGTCTGCCGCCTGGAGTCCATGGACGCCGGCCTGCGGCACGGCCCCGAGGTCGAGGAGCCGTGCGGCGAGTACGAGATCGTGCACGTGCCTTTCACCCGGGTCGGCATCGCCTCGGTCCATCTCGTACCGCTGTCGCTGCGGCACTACCTGGACGGCAACATCGAGGGCGTCCGCGCGATGCACGCGCCCGACCTGGGCTAGCCGTCCCTGGGTCTGCCGCCTCGACCCGGGTCAGGCCCTCGCCGCCGCCATCAGTTCCTCGACGGAATCGTGGCGGATCCGGCCCTCCGGGATGCCGACGTCCCGCAGGGCGTCCCGGCCGCTGCGGATCATGCCGGGCGGCCCTGAGAGATAGGCGTCGTACTCGTTCCAGGGGCCGTACTCGCGCACGGCGTCCGGCAGTTGGGCCTGCTGGTCCACGATCGGGCGGACGGCGAGCCACGGGTGGGTCTGCTGCAGCCGCAGCATGGTGTCGATGTCGTACAGGTCGTGATCGGTGCGGGCGCCATAGAACACCTCGACCGGGCGCCGCTTGCCGTGCTCGGCGACGTCCTCGACCAGGGCCTTGATGGGAGCGATGCCCGTGCCGCCGCCCAGGCACAGAAGGCCGCTGTCGGTGGTGTGGTCGACGGTCATCGAGCCTGCGGGCGGGCCGAGTCGCAGCACGTCGCCGGGGCGGGCGTGGTGCACCAGGGCGTTGGAGACCCAGCCGGCCGGGACGGCCTTGACGTGGAAGGAGAGGAGCCCGTCGGATCGGGGCGCCGACGCGAAGGAGTAGTGCCGCCAGATCCGCGGCCACCAAGGGGTCTCCAGGCTGGTGTACTGCCCGGCGAGGAAGGGGTAGGGCTGGTCCGGCCGGACCGTGACCACGGCTATGTCCGGGGTCCTGAGGTCGTGCGAGACGACCTCCGCGAACCACCAGGCCGGGGCGCGCACTTCGTCTTCCGCGGCCGCGTCGATCATGATCTGGGAGATCGCCGTGTACGTACGGACCCAGGCGGCCTCTGTCTCCTCGTCCCAGATCGCGCTCGCGTAGCGGCTCAGCGAGCCGATCAGGCACTCGCCGACGGCCGGGTAGTGCTCGGGCCGAGTGCCGTACTTGCGGTGCCCGCGGCCGAGGTTCTTCAGATACGAGACGAGCACGTCGGTGTGGTCCATGTGCTCGGCCGCCGTCAGCAGCGCCTTGAGGAGACGGTCGCGCTGGGTGTCCATCGCCGCGGGGAACAGGGCGCGCAGGTCGGGGTGACGGGTGAAGAGCAGCGCGTAGAAGTACGAGGTGACCTTGTCGGCGACGGGGCCGATTTCGGCCATCGTGCGCTGTACCAGGGCGGCGTCGGGGGACGCCGGTTCGGACGGCTTCGTGAGCTTTGACGACTGGACGAGGGCTTCGGCCTCCGGCTCGGCCGCCTCCGGGCGCAGCGGCTCGGCGTCAGTGGACGGGTCCGGCGACTGCTCGGCGTCAGTGGACGCGTTCGGCGTCTGCTCGGAGGGAGTGGACGCGTTCAGCTTCTGCGCGGACGGAACGGGTATGTCCGGCTTCTGCTCGGACGGAACGGGTATGTCCGGCTTCCGCGCGGACGGAACGGACTGATCCCGCCTCCGCTCAAAGGGGGCGGCGGCGAGGCTCCGGTCGGCGGCGTCAATAGCCTCGGCAGTCGCGGCGGCACCGGCGGCCGATATTCGCTCGTCCACCGGCTCGACGGTGGGCGCGACGCCCTCGGGCCTGCCCAGGGGACGTATGGGAGCCGGCCGACGCCCCTCGGCGGCGTCCGGCCCGTCGGTGCCGGACTGCTGCGGCTGTCCGTCCTCCGCTCTCTTCGGCGGCCTGCGCGGGGTGAACCAGCCGCCTCCGTCGCCGGAGGGTCCGTCGTCCGCCGACGTGGTGGTCGGAGCGTCCATGCTGTGCCTCGCCTCGAACATCTCTCGGTCGGTTATGCACTTCCTGCCGGAAGCCGCCTGCCTTCCCCGTTCTGCCTCGATGGCCGATCCAGCCACATTGAACCCGGCCACCCGGACCCTACGGACAAGTAGGTCGAGAATGTGACATTGGCCGCAGTCACCTCACCGCAGCATCCCATTCACCGCCGCCGCGTCGGTCGCATAACGAGAAGTACCGGCTCTGGATCTCCCTGCACCGTTAGGCTTCGTTGACCTGCGCGCGTGCCCCCCGAGGTGCGAGGAAGAGCACTGGGCACGAACCGGAGTCGACCATACCGGCAGCCGCCCGACATACAAGTGCCTTCCCTTCCGCGGGAATTCGACGCGTGCGCCTTCCCATTGCCGCGATCAGCGGACGTGCCGCACCAATTCGTACGCCTTGCGCAGGTCCCGCCCGACATAGGA
Organism: Streptomyces sp. NPDC003379; assembly: GCF_053589195.1. NCBI lineage: Bacteria > Bacillati > Actinomycetota > Actinomycetes > Kitasatosporales > Streptomycetaceae > Streptomyces > Streptomyces sp. NPDC003379. Next base: position 89,510 of record NZ_JBSFRK010000027.1, read on the forward strand.
GTGTGTGGCCAGGCTCACCAGCCGTGGATCCGCATTGACCGCGACGGAAACCGGCACGGCGCCGAACAGCTCCAGGTCGGAGAGCGAGTCGCCGTACGCGACGCAATCGCTCCGAGTCACCCCGAACTCTTCACAGAGGCGGTTCGCGATCTCCACCTTGGCGGCCGCATTGAGAATGCCCGTCGGTTCGATGGGCTCGGTGAACGGCACAGCGGGAAAACGCGACCCGTACGCGGCGTGTGCGCCCCACCCGATGAGCCGCTCCACGAAGAAGGACGGCGAGAGCGACACCACCGCGCAGTAGTCGCCGCCCTCCCTGATCTCCGCCCAGGTGTCCTGGATGCCGGACAGCCAGGGCGCCCCCTCGAAGGCGGCCGTCACCTGTGTCTCCGTGAGCTCCGCCCACAGGGCGTGCACGCGCACCGCGTACTGCGGTGAAGCGATGCGCCCGGCGACGAAGTCCCGCTCCAGCGCGGCGATCTCCGCGTCCAGGCCGAGCTGCCGCGATATCTCCACGGGCGCCGCCGTGCCGTGCAGCAGCGTCCCGTCCAGGTCGAAGAGGTGGAGGCGTGCCATGTACGCCGAGGCTAGTACCCGCGGTTACTCCCGCTGTAAGACGCCCCGGCCCGTCCCGGTTGGCACCGTGTTTCACGTGAAACTTAGCCGCCCCGTTCGTCGGGCCACCCTGGTCGTCCACGTCATCGGCGCAGCCTGCTGGCTCGGGCTCACGCTCGGGTTGGTGGCTCTCGCCCTCACCGCGATCACGACGGGATCCACCGCCGCCGTGGAGGCCGCCGTCCGCTCGATGAAGGTCTTCGCGGACTGGCTGGTGCTCCCCCTCGCGCTGCTCACCCTGCTGAGCGGTCTCCTGCTGTCCCTGGGCACGCAGTGGGGCCTCGCCAGGCACCGCTGGGTCTATACGAAGTTCTGGCTGACCCTGGCCACCACCACCGCGTCGACCTTCGCGCTGCGTCCCGGCGTCGACGACTCGGTCGCCACCGTGGCCGCCGGGGGCCCCATCACCGACTCGGTCGGCCTGATCGCCGGTCCCCTTGTCTCGCTCAGCGCCTACCTGTTCATGACGGTCCTGTCGGTGCTCAAACCCTGGGGGCTCACCCGCCGGGGCCAGAGGGCACGTGGCGAAAAGCAACGTGCTTCTGCCCACAAACGGGTGGACGCCGAGGACGTACGTCGGACAGCCTGACCCGAGTGTCGACACCTTCCCTCTCCGCACTGCCCATCCGCCGACTCACCCCCCGCGATCTGACGTCCTGCGCCGATCTGTCCGAGGACCGGGGCTGGCCTCGTGAAGAACACAAGTGGGGCCTCCTGCTGTCGGCCGGAACGGGCTACGGCATCGATGACCCCGACGGCGACGGCCTCATCGGCGCCTACGTAGTGACCCGGTACGGCCCGCAGGAGCGCCCCGACCTCGCGGCGATCGGCATGGTCCTGGTCGCCGAGCGATATGCCCGCCAGGGCATCGGCCGCCACCTGATGCGGTACGCCGTCGAGGAGGCGGCCACCGTCCCGGTGACTCTCCACGCGACGCCGAACGGCCGCCCCCTCTACGAACAGCTCGGCTTCAAGACGATCGGCCGCGCCGAAATGGTCCGCGGACACTTCAGCCCTTCGGGTCCGCTCCCCGACATCGCCACACGTCCGGCCACCGCGGAGGATCTGACCTCCATCGTCCGGCTCGACACCGAGGTCTTCGGCCACGACCGGACCCATGTGATCGCCCGGCTCCCCGCCTTCACCGACCAGCTCCGGGTCGTGGAGGCCGACGGCGAGATCGTCGGATACGCGGGCGCCTGGCCGAACATGGAGACGCACGTCGTCGGCCCGCTCATCGCCCCCGACACGGACACCGCGAAGGCTCTCATCGCCTCGCTCGGCGCTCACACCGACCGCCCGCTGCGCACCGACATCGACGTGCGGCACGAAGAGCTCCTGGCGTGGGTGAAGGACAGCGGCCTGGAACCCATCGCCTTCAACGCGGTGATGGCCTACGGCACGACGGAGCTGCCCGGCGACTGGACCCGCCGCTTCGCACCGCTGACGGTGGCGGCCGGCTGACACGTCGTGCGGAATACCTGAGTTACGCGAGGGTCGCCACGGCCGCCGTCGCGAAGCCATGGTCCTGCTCGGGCACACCGCCGCCGACGCCGATCGCGCCGATCAGACGGCCGTCGCGGTGGACCGGCACCCCGCCCGCGATGAAGAGCAGCGGCCGGTCGAGGGCGGTGGGCAGGGTGTGGAAGAGGCCGCCGGGCAGGACCGCGTCGACCAGGTCGGCGGTCGGGGCGTTCAGCTGAAGGGCGGTGTACGCCTTGCGGGTGCTGGTCTCGCCGGAGATCAGCACGGCCCGGTCGTCGCGCCGGAAGGCGAGGAGGTGGCCGCCCGCGTCGAGGACGGTGACGCTGACCGTGACATCGGCCGCGTCGGCGGCGCGGCGGGCCGCGGTGACGAGCGCTTCGGCGTCCTCGATGGTCAGCGGTGCGACGGCGGTGGTGCTCATGAGGTGCTTTCTCCTTGGGGGGTGGTGCTGAGGGGCGTGCGTGTGGGGACGTCAGTGGTGAGCGGGCGTGGCGCGCTCGGCGGGGGCCTTGCCGGTCACGACGAGGCTCGGGGCCGCCTTGGCGGAGCGGCGCTCCAGCCCGGCCGAGACGACGGCCAGGACGAGGGCGGATCCGGCGAGGGCGGCGCCCACCCAGTTCGGCGCGGTGTAGCCGAGCCCCGCGGCGATGACGATGCCGCCGAGCCAGGCCGCGAGGGCGTTGCCGAGGTTGAAGGCGCCGATGTTGACGGCCGAGGCGAGGGTGGGAGCGCCTGAGGCCTGGTCGAGTACGCGCTTCTGCAGCGGCGGCACCGTCGCGAATCCGAGGGCGCCGATCAGTGTGATGGTCACGGCCGCCGCGATCTTGTTGTGCGCGGTGAGCGTGAAGAGGGCGAGCACGACGGCCAGGGCGCCCAGCGAGATGTAGAGCAGCGGCATCAGCGCGCGGTCGGCGAACTTTCCGCCGATCAGGTTGCCGGCGACCATGCCGAGGCCGAAGAGGACGAGCAGCCAGGTCACGGAGGAGTCCCCGTAACCGGCGACGTCCGTCATCATTGGCGCCAGGTAGGTGACAGCGGCGAAGACCCCGCCGAAGCCGAGGACGGTCATCGCCATGGCCAGCAGTACCTGGACGTTGCGGAAGGCGGCCAGTTCGTGGCGGAGCCGCACGCCTTCGGGTTTCGGCAGGTCCGGGACGAGCCTGGCGATGCCCGCGAGACCGATGACGCCGAGCGCCGCGACGAGCGCGAAGGTCATCCGCCAGCCGAGCGTCTGCCCGACGAAGGTGCCGAGCGGCACGCCGACCACGTTGGCCACGGTCAGGCCCGTGAACATCATGGCGATCGCACCGGCCTTCTTCTCAGGGGCGACCAGTTCGGCCGCGACGACCGAGCCGATGCCGAAGAAGGCGCCGTGGGCGAGCGAGGCGACGACACGGCCCGCCAGCATCACGCCGAAGACAGGGGCGACGGCGGAGATCAGATTGCCGACGATGAACAGGCCCATCAGCAGCATCAGCATCCGCTTGCGCGAGATCTTGGTGCCGAGGACGGTCATCAGCGGGGCTCCGAGGACGACGCCCAGGGCGTAGCCGGTCACGAGGAAGCCGGCCGTGGGGATGGAGACGCCGAAGTCACCCGCGACCTCGGGGAGCAGCCCCATGATCACAAACTCGGTGGTTCCGATTCCAAAGGCCCCGATCGCGAGGGCCAGTAGCGCGAGAGGCATGGATCTACCTTCCAGACGGTTGCAGGTGCGCTTAACGTGCGTCCACAATAATTGCAGGCGCTGATTAATTGCAAGCGCTGGCTATTGCGTACGTGGACTATCCTGAGTCGTAGCCACTCCGGAATGGAGGAAGTAGGAGCCATGACAGCCACGGACCCCGCACTCACCGCCCTTGCCCAGGGCTGGTGCGCGCTCTCCCTGCTCCACGGGCAGATCGAGACCCACATCGAGCGCGCCCTCCAGGCCAAGCACGGGTTGAGCGTCCGCGAGTACTCCCTGCTCGACGTCCTCAGCCGCCAGCACGACGGCGAGGGCGGCCATCTGCAGATGAAGCAGGTCGCGGATGCCGTGGTCCTGAGCCAGAGCGCCACCACCCGCCTGGTCACCCGCCTGGAGGACCGCGGGCTGCTCTCCCGCTACCTGTGCCCCACCGACCGCCGCGGCATCTACACGGACGTGAGCGAGGCCGGTACCGCGCTCCTCGACGAGGCGCGCCCCACCAATGACGCGGCCCTGCGTGAGGCCCTCGACGAGGCCGCGAAGAATCCGCAGCTCGCCCCGCTGGTCAAGGCCGTCGAGACGCTCGGCGTGCCCGCGTAGGGAGTGCCGGGATCCGTCGACGGGGAAAGCGCGACGAGCGCCCGCTTTCGCAGTGTCGGCCCGCATAGGCTGCGGCCATGGGAGATCTTGAGATACGTCCGGCCGTCGCCGACGATCTGCCCGCCATCGTGGGCATGCTCGCCGACGACCCGCTGGGCGCCACACGTGAGTCGCCGGACGACCTCACCCCGTACGTCAGCGCCTTCCAGCGTCTGGCCGACGACCCGAACCAGCACCTCGTCGTCGCCGTGCGCGAGGGGCGCGTGGTCGGCACGCTCCAGCTCACGATCGTGCCGGGGCTCTCACGGAAGGGCTCCACGCGGTCGATCATCGAGGGCGTACGGGTGCACGCCGATGAGCGTGGCAGTGGACTCGGCACGCGGTTCATCGAGTGGGCCGTCGAGGAATCCCGCCGCCATGACTGCCAGTTGGTGCAGCTGACCTCCGACGCCACGCGCACCGACGCCCACCGCTTCTACGAGCGGCTCGGGTTCACGGCGTCGCATGTGGGGTTCAAGCTCCGGCTTTGAACGCTTTCGGGGTAGGGGCGAAGGAGGGCATGTTTCACGTGAAACATGCCCTCGCTTCCCACCGCCCCTGATCACCGCCCGCTCACCACCGCCCCTAGAAGCCGCGCCACCCCTGCGGGTCCACGCCACCAGGAACCGGCGCTCCCTCGTCGTACGGCTTACGCGTGAAGACGAACGACCCCAGGTCGAGATGGCTCACCGAGCCGTCCTCCCGCCGTACCGGCCACAGCAGCTCCCCCGCGTAGTAGCCGTCGAGCCCCGTCCATGTGCCGTCGCCGTTGGACCGGAACCGCGCCTGGCGGCCCGCGCCGGACAGCGGGCCGAGCTCGACCCCGCCGCCGGCCACCAGCCGGAGCGCGAGCACTTGGGTGCCCCAGTACCAAGGACCGGCCAACTCCAAGACCGCATCGTCGACTTCGGGGAGAGGCCGCCACGGCTCAGGGATGCGCGGCTCGGCCTCGGCCACGATCTTCACCAGGTCGGCGGCCAGCGTCGCCACCAACGGCCCCGAAGTGCAGTTGGCGAGCGCGACGGCGGCCACTCCCTCCCGCTCACTCACCCACAGACCGGCCAGGAAGCCCGGGAGCGACCCCGTGTGCCCCGCCAGGCCGATCCCCTCCCACCGCATCAGATCCAATCCCAGGCCGTACGCCCTGTCCCAGCTCTCCGCCTGGGAAGGAGCCGAGGGGGTCCGCATCTCCCGTACCGACTCCGCGCCGAGGACCCGCTCGTCGCCCTTGGCGAGGAAGCAGGCAAAGCGCGCCAAGTCCGCCGTCGTGGACCACAGCTGGCCCGCCGGAGCCATCAGCCCCAAGTCCTCGACAGGCTCCGGCATCATCACGTCCGCCCAGGGATGCACGGCCCACCCGCCCGCGTGCGGAGCCTGGGGCTGCGCACTCGTCCGACTCAGCCCCAGCGGCTCCAGCACCTCGGCCCGCAGCACGTCCTCCCACGGGGCGCCCCGCAACGCCTCCACCAACGAACCGAGCAACGTATAGCCGGGATTGGAGTAGTGGAAGCGACGGCCGACGGGATGCCTGAAGGGCTGCTCACCGAGGACGTCGGTGAGCTCCGGGCGCGTCGAACCGGGGGTACGCTCCCACCACTCACCCGGCGTCTCGGCCGCCAACCCGCCGGTGTGCGAGAGGAGTTCCACGACCGTGGTCTCTCCCGCGCCGGTTCCCGGCAGATGCTTCTCCAGCGGGTCCCCCAAGTCCAGCAGACCCTCGTCCCGCAACCGCATCACCAGGACAGCGGTGAAGGTCTTGGTGATCGAGCCGATGCGGTACTGGACGTTCTCGTCCGGCGCGTGCCCGTCCACCATGCTGCGGCCGCCGCTCCACACCAACTCGCCGTCCCGGGCCACCGAGGCCACCAGCGAGGGAGCCCGGCCCTCCGCCTGAGCGGTGGCGATGCGGTGCAGCAGGGCTCGGCGGGTGGCGGGGAGCAGTTCTCCGTGGGGTGTCGTCATGGGACCAGTTGACCTGGGAGGAGCGCGCGCGTCGAGCGAATTCGTACGTCCGTCAGCGCGTCGGTGTCGGCGCCCAGAGCCCGGCCGCCGTCCCGTCGCGCAGGTGCCGCTCGTAGGTGACGACCTGCCGTGAATGACTTCGAGGCAGGCGTTCAGGTCGTCGATCTTCGCGCGTACGTCACGCTCGTGCTCTTGGAGCAGCGCGAGGCGGTCCCGCTCGTTGCCGGGGCCGGAGCGTATGAGCGCGGCGAACTTCTTGATCGTGGCGATCGGCATGCCCGAGTTCCGCAGGCGTCGGCAGAGCAGGAGCCAGTCCACGTCCGCCTGCTCGTAGACCCGTCGACCGCCACTGGAACGCGGGATCTCGCGCAGGAAGAGCTCCTCGCGCTCGAAGAACCGCAGCGCATGCACCCCACCACCTGCGCCCGGCCTTCGATCCCGGCGGCACCCGCGTGGTGGCCGTCGCCTCCTCCGGGCACTTCCTGTCCGGCATCCGCTGGGACGACGTCCACTTCCGTACCGGCTACGACCGGTGGCTGGCCTACGCCCAGTCCAAGACCGCCAACGCCCTCTTCGCCCTGCACCTCGACCGCCTGGGCGCGGACCACGGCCTGCACGCCTTCGCCGTGCACCCCGGCAGCATCCTCACGCCCCTGCAACGCCACATCCCCCGCGAGGAGTGGCTCACCCAGGGCTGGGTGAGCCGGGACGGCACACCGGCCACCGGCTTCAAAACGCCGGAACAAGGCGCGGCGACAGCCATCTGGGCGGCGACCTCGCCCCTGCTGGACGGACACGGAGGCGCGTACTGCCAGGAATGCGACATCGCCGAACCGGCCGCCACCGACGACATGTTCGTAGGCGGCGTGAAGCCCTGGGTGAGGGACCCGGACGCGGCGTACAGGCTCTGGGACCTGTCCTGCGAACTCACCGCGCTCAGCGCGCTGTGAGCGGAGTCCGGTCGGTCCGAGCCACGGCTGAGGGAAGGCCGGGGCGTCCGGTCGACGGCGTACCCGGTGCGGGTATGCCGTCGACCGGGCGGTGTCGGCTCAGAGCACCGCGTGCGGGTACTTTTCGGCGCGGTGCTGGAAGGCCAGGACCGCGGGATTCTGGACGGTGCCGCCGCGGATCTCGATCGCTCGGCTGATCGTGCGGTCACCGTCCCAGCCGGTCGGCCCTTCGAGGACCGACCTCAGGAACGGGATCAGCGCCTCGCTGTTCTCCCAGGTGGCCGAGTCCCACAGGTAGGAGGGGCTGTGGTCCACGGCGTAGTAGTGGACGTGGTCGCCGACGGTGAACATCGGCTCGTTGAAGGTGGTGGGCCGAGCCCAGGCGAAGCCCATGCCCTCGTCGCAGGAGACGTCGATGACGAGGGTGCCGGGCGCGAGCTTCGGCAGGTCCTCCTCTATCAGGAACATCAGCGGCGCCGCGGTGTCCTGGAGCACGCAGTTGACGATGATGTCGTGCCCGGCGAGGAACTCGGCCAGCGGCTCCGGTCCGTCCTCGGTGAGCGCCATGCTGCGCCGCGGGTCGAGGGTGTCGTCGGCCACGTCGTGGTCGAATTGCACGATCCGTGCCGAGTGGATCGGCGAGCTGACGGCGGTGGTGCCGCGGGCGGTCAGCACGTCCACGTCGTGCACGCCCAGCGCGCTGAGCGCGGTTACCGCGCCGCGTGCGGTGGCACCGAAGCCCATCACCACCGCACGCCGCCGACGCCCGTAGTCACCGGTCGCCCCGGTCAGCTGCATGGCATGCAGCACCGACGAGTAGCCGGCCAGCTCGTTGTTCTTGTGGAAAACGTGCAGGCTGAAGCCGCCCTCCCGGGTCCAGTGGTTCATCGCCTCGAAGGCGATCACTGTGAGCCTGCGGTCGATGGCGGCCTGCGTGACTTTCTCGTCCTGCACGCAGTGCGGCCACCCCCACAGCACCTGTCCGTCCCGCAGCTCCGCCAGGTCCTCGTGCAACGGTTTGGCCAGCAGGATGACGTCACACTCGGCGATCAGCTCCTCGCGTGAGCGGAAACCGGCGACCCACGGTGCAAGCTGACGGTCCGGGACACCGAAGTGCTCTCCGTAACCGGTCTGCAGATAGATGCTGGACCGAAGGTCGGCGTCGACGCGTTCGAAGTGTGCTGGGTGGATCGGCAGACGGTGCTCGTTCTCTTTGCGGGTCTGCGACATGATTCCGAGCTTGAGCTGCTGCAAAGTACCCCTTTGATTACCACCTGTCTAACACACCCCGGGGCGAGGGGACTTGGTCGGCGGTGTCCGGCCGCCGGTCGGCGACGGTGGCGCAGACGGCAGCCCGGACCGGCGTCAGGGCCGTCGTCGATGAGAAAGTGACCCGCGAAACGCGGACCTGCAACCTCGCGGGATCAGGTCTGCGCCATGTCCACGAAGCGCGAGTAGTGGCCCTGGAAGGCGACTGTGATCGTCGCCGTCGGGCCGTTACGGTGCTTGCCCACGATGATGTCCGCCTCGCCCGCACGGGGCGACTCCTTCTCGTACGCGTCCTCGCGGTGCAGCAGGATCACCATGTCCGCGTCCTGCTCGATCGAACCGGATTCACGCAGGTCGGAGACCATGGGCTTCTTGTCCGTACGCTGCTCGGGGCCACGGTTCAGCTGCGAGAGCGCGATCACCGGCAGTTCCAGCTCCTTGGCCAGGAGCTTCAGGTTTCGCGACATGTCCGAGACTTCCTGCTGCCGGCTCTCGGACCGCTTGGAACCACCGGACTGCATCAGCTGCAGATAGTCGATGACGACGAGCTTCAGGTCATTGCGCTGCTTCAGCCGACGGCACTTGGCCCGGATCTCCATCATCGACAGGTTCGGGGAGTCGTCGATGTAGAGCGGGGCGGCCGAGACATCCGGCATGCGGCGGGCCAGCCGGGTCCAGTCCTCGTCGGTCATCGTGCCGGACCGCATGTGGTGCAACGCCACGCGCGCCTCGGCGGAGAGCAGACGCATCGCGATTTCGTTGCGCCCCATTTCGAGCGAGAAGATCACACTCGGCATGTTGTGCTTGATCGAACAGGTCCGCGCGAAGTCCAGCGCCAGCGTGGACTTACCCATGGCGGGACGGGCCGCGATGATGATCATCTGACCCGGGTGCAGACCGTTGGTGAGCTGGTCGAGGTCGGTGAAGCCGGTCGGCACACCGGTCATCTCCCCCGATCGCGAGCCGATCGCCTCGATCTCGTCGAGGGCACCCTCCATGATGTCGCCGAGCGGCAGGTAGTCCTCGGTGGTGCGCTGCTCGGTGACCGCGTAGATCTCGGCCTGGGCACTGTTGACGATCTCGTCGACGTCGCCGTCGGCCGCGTATCCCATCTGGGTGATGCGCGTGCCGGCCTCGACGAGGCGGCGCAGCACCGCGCGCTCGTGGACGATTTCCGCGTAGTACTCGGCGTTCGCCGCGGTCGGGACCGTCTGGACCAGCGTGTGCAGATACGATGCGCCGCCGACCTTGGTGATCTCACCGCGCTTGGTCAGCTCGGCCGCGACGGTGATCGGGTCGGCCGGCTCGCCCTTCGCGTAGAGGTCGAGGATCGAGGCGTAGATCGTCTCGTGCGCGGGCCGGTAGAAGTCGTGGCCCTTGAGCACCTCGACGACGTCGGCGATGGCGTCCTTGGAGAGCAGCATGCCGCCGAGCACCGACTGCTCCGCGTCGAGGTCCTGCGGGGGTACGCGTTCGAAGGACGAGCCTCCGCCGTCCCAGCCGCTCTCGCGTCCGCGCTCGTGCTGCTCGTCGCGGCCACGGCCTCCGTCGCGGCGCTGACGGGAGACGGGCAGACGGTCACTGGGACCGCTGTCGGCCCAGGGGTCGTCCAAAGGCTCGGAAATACTCACCGGGCCACCTCCTCCCGTCCGCCGCGCGGACCTCGCCGTGCCCCTCTTTCCTACGGCACGACACTGACAAATACGGGGGCCCAACTCCGGTTCTGACGCGTCGGTTTTGCAGGGTTTCCGAGGTCGTACGACGAGGCGGGCGCCGGACCACGGTAGGCCCGCGGGCACCTTCAGCCAATCTGGTTATCCACAGGCGGTGTGGATGACGGCCCCGATGCTGTGGAGAACTCCGTAAAACCTGTGCACGGCCCGGTGGACAGCCCTGTGAACAAGCCCTCAGACACTCCGGAGCACGGCATCTGACCTGCGGCTTTCCCGTCCACCGGCTGTGCAGAAGAAAAACTTTTCCCAGCAGACCAAGATCACGACAAACGGCGCGCCACGGAACGTCCTCCCAGCAGCGAAGTAAGGGTCTCAATGAGCTTGCAACTCTTACCTGTGGAAGATTAGATTGGTGCCCATGACACAGGCTTCCGCCGCGCCCAAGGGCGACCGACGACGACACGACCGAGAGATCATCGCGCTCGCCGTCCCCGCCTTCGGCGCGCTGGTCGCCGAGCCCCTCTTCGTGCTCGCCGACAGCGCCATCGTCGGCCACCTCGGCACCGCGCAACTGGCCGGTCTCGGCGTCGCCTCCGGCCTCCTCACCACCGCGGTGAGCGTCTTCGTCTTCCTCGCCTACGCCACCACCGCCGCGGTCGCCCGCCGGGTGGGCGCCGACGATCTCCCCGCCGCCATCCGCCAGGGCATGGACGGCATCTGGCTCGCCCTGCTCCTGGGCGCCGCCGTCATCGCCGTCGTCCTGCCCACCGCACCCGCGCTCGTCGATGTCTTCGGCCCCTCGGATGCCGCGGCCGGGTATGCGATCACGTATCTGCGCATCTCCTCGCTCGGCATCCCCGCCATGCTCGTCGTACTCGCCGCGACCGGCGTACTACGGGGCCTCCAGAACACGAGGACCCCGCTCTACGTCGCGATCGGCGGCTTCGTCGCCAACGGCATCCTCAATGTCGTCCTGGTCTACGGCGCCGACCTGGGCATCGCCGGTTCCGCGTGGGGCACGGTCATCGCCCAATGCGGCATGGCCACGGTGTACCTCTACGTCGTCGTACGTGACGCCAGGCGCCACGGCGCCTCGCTCCGCCCCGATGCCGCCGGGATCCGGGCCTGCGCCCAGGCGGGAGCACCGCTCCTGGTCCGCACACTCTCGCTGCGGGCCATCCTGCTGATCGCGACTGCCGTGGCAGCACGCCTCGGGGACGCCGAGGTGGCCGCCCACCAGATCGTTCTCTCCCTGTGGAATTTTCTGGCCTTCGCCCTGGACGCCATCGCCATCGCCGGGCAAGCGATCATCGCCCGCTACCTCGGCGCCGACGATCCGGTCGGCGCCCGCGCCGTCTGCCGACGCATGGTGCAGTGGGGCATCGCCTCGGGAGTCGCCCTGGGCCTGCTGGTCGTACTCGCCCGGCCGCTGTTCATCCCGCTCTTCACCAGTGACGCCTCCGTCCAGGACACGGCGCTGCCGGCTCTCATGGTCGTCGCTCTCGCCCAGCCGATCTGCGGCATCGTCTACGTCCTCGACGGTGTCCTGATGGGCGCGGGCGACGGACCCTATCTCGCTTGGGCGATGCTGATCACGCTCGTGGCCTTCGCGCCGGTCGCGCTGCTCGTACCGGCCTTCGGTGGCGGCCTGACCGCCCTGTGGGGGGCGATGACGCTGATGATGCTGGTGCGGATGCTGACCCTGTGGCTGCGCTCCCGCTCCGGCCGCTGGATCGTCACGGGCGCCACGCGCTGAGCATCGCCCACTGTTTCACGTGAAACCACGCCGACTTCACAAGGAACTCGACGGGCTCTACGAGAAAAGGGGCCGCACCCATGGGTGCGGCCCCTTCACTCAGTCCAGCCAAGCGCAGTGCTTAGGCAGAGACGACCTCGACGTTGACCTTCGCGGCAACCTCGGGGTGCAGACGCACGGACGTCGCGTGGGCGCCCAGGGTCTTGATCGGCGAGCCCAGCTCGACGCGGCGCTTGTCGATCTTCGGACCACCGGCAGCCTCGATCGCCGAAGCGACGTCGGCCGGGGTGACGGAACCGAAGAGACGACCGGCGTCGCCGGAGCGGACAGCCAGACGGACCTTGACGCCCTCGAGCCGGGCCTTGATCTCGTTGGCCTGCTCGATGGTCGCGATCTCGTGGATCTTACGCGCGCGACGGATCTGCGCGACGTCCTTCTCGCCACCCTTGGTCCAGCGGATCGCGAAGTTCCGCGGGATCAGGTAGTTGCGGGCGTAGCCGTCCTTGACGTCTACGACCTCGCCGGCGGCACCGAGGCCGGAGACCTCGTGGGTGAGGATGATCTTCATTATTCGGTCACCCTTCCCTTATCGCGCGGTGGACGTGTAGGGCAGCAGCGCCATCTCACGGCTGTTCTTCACGGCCGTGGCGACGTCACGCTGGTGCTGCGTGCAGTTGCCGGTCACGCGGCGGGCACGGATCTTGCCGCGGTCGGAAATGAACTTCCGCAGCATGTTCGTGTCCTTGTAGTCCACGTACGTGACCTTGTCCTTGCAGAAAGCGCAGACCTTCTTCTTAGGCTTGCGCACAGGCGGCTTCGCCATGGTGTTTCTCCTGTGTGATCAAGAAGTGGGGGTACGACCCACCTTCGGCCCGAAGGCCTGAAAGCCTGAAGGCTTAGAAGGGGGGCTCGTCCGAGTAGCCGCCACCGGAGCCGCCGGAGCTTCCGCCCCAGCCGCCACCGCCGCCGCCCTGCTGCTGGCCGCCGCCGCCAGCCGGCGCACCGGTCGCCCAGGGGTCGTCGGCGGGAGCACCGCCGCCGCCCTGCGGCTGACCGCCACCGGAGCCACCGCTCCAGTTGCCGCCACCCTGCTGGCCGCCGCCGCCACCGCCGCCGTAACCGCCCTGGCCACCGCGACCGGTGGTCTTGGTGACCTTGGCCGTGGCGTTCTTCAGGCTGGCGCCGACTTCCTCGACGTCCAGCTCGTAGACCGTGCGCTTGATGCCCTCACGGTCCTCGTAGGACCGCTGCTTCAGCCGGCCCTGCACGATGACGCGCATGCCTCGCTGAAGCGACTCCGCGACGTTCTCCGCCGCCTGACGCCAGACCGAGCAGGTCAGGAACAGGCCTTCGCCGTCCTTCCACTCATTGGTCTGCTTGTCAAAGATGCGGGGGGTGGACGCGACACGGAACTTCGCGACCGCCGCACCGGAGGGGGTGAAGCGCAGCTCGGGGTCGTCGACAAGATTGCCGACGACCGTGATGACGGTCTCGCCTGCCATGGGGGAACCTCTCGGCGGGTTTGCTGCTGGCTGCTTGTTGCTGCTACTCGATTCCCGGATGCTGCTGAGCTAGAAAGCTCAGTGCATCTCGGGACGGAGGACCTTGGTCCGGAGGACCGACTCGTTCAGGTTCATCTGTCGGTCGAGCTCCTTGACGACCGCAGGCTCGGCCTGCAGGTCGATGACCGAGTAGATGCCCTCGGGCTTCTTCTTGATCTCGTAGGACAGACGACGACGGCCCCAGGTGTCGACCTTCTCGACCTTTCCGTTGCCCTCACGGACGACGGAGAGGAAGTTCTCGATCAGCGGGGAGACAGCGCGCTCCTCGAGATCGGGGTCGAGGATGACCATCACTTCGTAGTGACGCATGTGGAACCCACCTCCTTTGGACTCAGCGGCCACGGTCGTTCCGTGGCAGGAGGGTCGTGATGCGTACGCAACGGTATCGGCCGCCACTGACAATCGGCTCCCGTGAGCGGGAGCTCTTGCCGCGGCCTGGGCAGACACCGGTGCAGACGGTACAGACTACCCGCACCAAGGCTTCCGGTTGAAATCCGGCGGCGGACGGGCAGAATCTGTACACATCGGGTGTCTATGGCGCTACGATGCGCCGCTTTCCGCAGGAGGTGCCTCACATGGCACAGACAATGCGACGGAACACCGCTACCTCCCTCTTCGCGACGGACGGCAAGTCCCATCCGCTCCAGGACACGCTGGTCGGCGTGACGCTGGTGCTGGGGGCGATCGCCTTCGTCACGGCGATGTTCCACAACCTGCATCTGCTCAGCTCGTGGACGGGTCTGGTCGGGATCGCCACGGGCGCGTACGGCCAGTTCATCTCGGCGACGACCCGCGAGCGCTTCGGCCTGGTCCTGGGCCTCGGCGCCTCGGCGATCGGGTTCTTCCTGGGCATGGCACACGGCGGACTCTTCGGCGGAGTCGTCGGGGGCTGACCACCTCGCGGAACCCCGGTCCCGGGTGGGGCCGGGGGCCTTGGTTCCGTACGGCCAGACGGGGCGCTCCCAGGGCGCAGTAGGCTTCGGCGCGAGAGCCGGAGCCCCTGAACCCATGGGGACACACCAGCCCGAGGAGCGCCCCGAATGAGTCTGACCCTGAGGACCATCAGCCGCGAGCAGCATCTGGCGTATATCCAGACACTGCCGTCGGCGAGTCATTGCCAGGTCCCGGCATGGGCTGACGTGAAGAGCGAATGGCGTTCGGAGAGCCTGGGCTGGTTCGATGACAGGACCGGTCAGCTGGTCGGTGCGGGCCTGGTGCTCTACCGTCAGCTGCCCAAGCTGAAGCGGTACCTCGCGTACCTCCCCGAGGGCCCGGTCATCAACTGGTACGCCCCGAACCTCGACGAGTGGCTGCAGCCGATGCTGGCGCACCTCAAGCAGCAGGGCGCCTTCTCCGTGAAGATGGGTCCGCCGGTCGTGATCCGCCGCTGGGACGCTCCGGCGATCAAGGCCGGCATCCAGAACCCGGACGTGAAGCGGCTGCGGGACACCGAGGCGACGTTCATCGAGCCGCGCGCCTTCGAGGTCTCCGACCGGCTGCGCCGCATGGGCTGGCAGCAGGGCGAGGACGGCGGTGCCGGTTTCGGTGACGTACAGCCCCGCTTCGTCTTCCAGGTGCCGCTGGCCAACCGCTCTCTGGACGAGGTCCAGAAGGGCTTCAACCAGCTGTGGCGGCGCAACATCAAGAAGGCCGAGAAGGCCGGCGTCGAGGTCGTCCAGGGCGGCTACCAGGACCTCGCCGAGTGGCAGCGCCTCTACGAGATCACGGCCGTCCGTGACAAGTTCCGCCCGCGGCCGCTCGGCTACTTCCAGCAGATGTGGCAGGCCCTCAACTCCGAGGACCCCAACCGCATGCGGCTGTACTTCGCGCGGCACAACGGGGTGAATCTGTCGGCCGCCACGATGCTCGTCGTCGGCGGGCACGTCTGGTACTCCTACGGCGCCTCGGACAACATCGGGCGTGAGGTCAGGCCCTCGAACGCGATGCAGTGGCGGATGCTCCGCGACGCGTACGCCATGGGGGCAACGGTCTATGACCTGCGCGGTATCTCCGACTCCCTGGACGAGACGGACCACCTCTTCGGTCTGATCCAGTTCAAGGTGGGCACCGGTGGCGAGGCCGCCGAGTACATCGGCGAGTGGGACTTCCCGCTCAACAAGCTCCTGCACAAGGCGCTCGACATCTACATGTCGCGCCGCTGATCCCGCACAATTTCGTTCCACAACTCTGATACACCGCAGACACGAGAAAGGTTCCGGGATCCAGCCATGGCGCTCACGCTCTATGTCGACACCGCGCGCTGGCGGGCACATCACAAGCACGTGCTGGAGCAGTTCCCGGGCATCGTCCCGGTCTGCAAGGGCAACGGTTACGGCTTCGGTCATGAGCGCCTGTCCGAGGAAGCCACGCGCTTCGGCTCCGACATCCTCGCCGTGGGCACCACCTACGAAGCGGCCCGCATCAAGGACTGGTTCAGCGGTGACCTGCTGGTCCTGACCCCGTTCCGGCGGGGTGAGGAGCCGGTGCCGCTGCCCGACCGCGTCATTCGCTCCGTGTCGTCGATCGACGGCGTGCACGGCCTGGTGGGCGCCCGCGTCGTCATCGAGGTCATGTCCTCGATGAAACGCCACGGCGTCAGCGAGCAGGAGCTCCCGCAGCTGCACGCCGCCATCGAGGACGTACGCCTCGAAGGCTTCGCGCTCCATCTGCCGCTGGACCGCGCCGACGGCTCGGACGCCGTCGAGGAGGTCATCGGCTGGATGGACCGCCTGCGCGCGGCCCGCCTCCCGCTGCACACGATGTTCGTCAGCCACCTCAAGGCCGGTGAACTCGCCCGTCTTCAGCAGCAGTTCCCGCAGACCCGTTTCCGGGCGCGCATCGGCACGAACCTCTGGCTGGGCGACCACGAGGCCACCGAGTACCGCGGGGCCGTCCTGGACGTCACCGCCGTCGCCAAGGGTGACCGCTTCGGCTACCGCCAGCAGAAGGTCGCGTCCGACGGCTGGCTGGTCGTGGTGGCGGGCGGCACCTCGCACGGCGTCGGCCTGGAGGCCCCGAAGGCGCTGCACGGCATGATGCCGCGCGCCAAGGGCGTGGCCCGCGCGGGCCTCGCGACCGTCAACCGCAACCTCTCGCCGTTCGTCTGGGCGGGCAAGCAGCGCTGGTTCGCGGAGCCGCCGCACATGCAGGTCTCCATCCTCTTCGTGCCCTCCGACGCGCCGGAGCCCAAGGTCGGCGAGGAACTGGTGGCCCATCTGCGGCACACCACCACGCAGTTCGACCGGATCGTGGAGCGCTGAGCCACCGCCGAACCGCCACGCACCAGGCCGGAGGGGCCGGACACGACATGCGTCGATGGGCAGCCCGAAGCTGAGCTGGTCGGCCCCGGCCTGCTCCCAGCGCTTGCACTGCTGGAAGACCTCGTCCGGGTCGCCGCAGATCA